>NZ_JBQYEY010000001.1:0-289602 GCF_052656005.1 Nesterenkonia sp. K-15-9-6 | reverse complement strand
GGGGGCCCCGGGTGGAGAGGGGTTTTTCCTCGGGACCGGCGGGCCCCCGCCCCCGGGCTCCCGGGGGCGCCCACCGGGCCCCCGCCGGGAGGCCCCGTTCCGGACCATGGTCCGGAACGGGGCCTCCGTGTGCCTGGGCTGCGCGGGGTCGGTTCGGGCGGTCAGTCCGTGACGCTGAGCCCGGTCTGGCGGACCGGCTCCTCGGAACCGAGCGCGGCGAGGACCGCCTCCGGGCGTCGGGTGGAGACGATCCAATACGGCGTGGCGTCCTGGGGATCGGTGATCTGAATGGTCACCACGGGATCGATCCACCCACGGATGCACTGATAGGCCCGTGCGTCGAAGCCGGGGCCGAGCTGCTCACGTGCCGCCTGGGCGCGATGGGCCACGACGGCGCCGACGTGGGTGCGCTCGATCCGGGCTCGGCCGGCGCTCAGCCACCCTTCGGTGATCTCGATCCGAGGGGTGGTGATGATCAGGGCGAACAGCAGCAGTCCGACTCCGATGACCATGGCGGTCGCGCCGAGCCCGACGGAGATGGGGAAGAAGATGAGCGAGACGGAGGCTCCGATGATGACCGCGGCGAGCCAGATCCACCACGCCGGCCAGAGCTTCTCGGAGTAGCTCGGAGAATGCGTCGTCATGACCACCAGCTTCTCACGGAACCTCCGGTGGGCCGGAACCGCCGACGGTGACGCCCTGCCGGATGGAAGCTCGGGCCAGAGGGAATCCCCGGCCGACTGGAATGTCAGGCCGGATGAGTAGACTCGAGGGGTCACTGGACCAGCCCGACATGGGCGGGACCAGGCCCCAGCCCGCAGACCACGAGGAGAAGCAGCCCCGATGACCACGTCTACGCAGGAGCACGACGCCGGCCAGATGCCGACCGGCTCGGCGCCCGGCAGGATCCGGGTGCCGATCCGGCGTCTTGATCCGGACCTTCCGCTTCCCGGCTATGCCCACCCGGGCGACGCCGGAGCGGACCTGGTCAGCGCCGAGGACTTCACGCTGGAGCCGGGTACACGTCGCCTCGTGCCGACCGGGGTGGCTGTCGCGATCCCGCAGGGCTGGGTCGGGCTGGTGCACCCCCGCAGCGGACTGGCGGTGAAACACGGAATCACCCTTGTCAACACGCCGGGAACCATCGATGCTGGGTATCGTGGAGAGCTCAAGGTGTGTCTGCTGAACACCGACCGTTCGACTCCGGTGAGCTTCCGTCGCGGAGACCGCATCGCGCAGCTCGTCCTCCAGCGTGTGGACCAGGCTGAATTCGTGCCTGTGGACCAGCTGGAGGACAGCGACCGCGGCGCAGGCGGCTTCGGCTCCACCGGCACGTGACTCTCGAGGGATAAGAGGAACTTCAGCATGATCTTCGGACGACGGAAGAAGTCCCAAGGGGCGGAGAAGGCCAAGCCCGCCACCATCAGAGCGGCGCTCCGCGAGGAGGAGACCTCCCCCACGAGCCCTGCCCAGGAGGAGACCACGGAGAGTTCCGCGGCCCCCGAGCAGCAGTCCGCGACGGCACCAGCGCCGCAGGAGTCGGTGCCGCAGGAGTCGGTGCCGCAGGATTCGGCGGCCGCCGGTTCCGAGACCGGCGGCGCGTCCGACAGCGCGCCCGACGGTGCCTCTGAGGACAACTCTGAGGACGCCTCGGAACGCATCGAAGGCGGGGGGCCCTACGACGTCACGGAGGTGGAGACCACCAAGGGCTACATCGACTTCGGCGCGGTCCTGGTGCCGGCGGGCAAGGAACAGAAGGTACGCCTGGACATCGATCAGAAGACCAAACGTGTCGTGGCCCTGACGATTTCGGTGGGACAGGCCAGCATCCAGATCCAGCCGTTCTCCGCGCCCAAGTCGGGAGGCACGTGGGATGAGGTGCGGGAACAGATCCAAGACTCCGTGGTGAGGCAGAAGGGGCGGATCAAGCAGCTCGACGGCCGCTTCGGCAAGGAGCTCGCCGCCCGTGTCCCGACCACGCTGAAGGACGGCCGGGCCGGCTGGCGCGTGGCTCGTTTCATCGGATTCGAGGGGAACCGCTGGTTCCTGCGCGGTGTCGTCGGCGGGCGGGGGGCGATCGACCCTCAGGCCGCTCGTGACGTCGAGGATCTCTTCTCTCGGCTCGTCGTCGTGCGCGGCGACGACCCGCTGCCGCCTCGCGAGCTGCTGCCGCTGCGGCCGCCCGAAGGCGCACGCCGGGTGGTGCTGCCGCGGAACCCGGCGCAGCGTCGGGACGCCGCACCAGGGCCGAATCCCGGCGCTGCCGCGGTCGGCAGTGGAGAAGGGGACCAGAGCGGCGCCCGTGCCAACGGTGTCCGACCGCAGCAGCGGAGGTCGGCAGGAGGCGCAGCGGCCGGCTCCGAGGGGCCGCAGCAGGCCTGATCTCGCTGGCGGACGAGGCGGCGACAGGCGGTCGAGGGACGGCCGATGAAGACCAGGGGACCACGCACAGGGGAGGCGCAGGCGGCTGTGATGACTGATTCACCGGGCAGGGCGGGGACGCCGGGCAGCTCGGAGGAGCGTGCGGCGCGGGACGAGACGTCACCGCCCGCAGCGCCCGAGACGCTCATGACCGGGGGAGCGACCCCTGATGCCGCGACTCCCGATGCCGCGACTCCCGATGCCGCGACTCCCGATGCCGCGACTCCCGATGCCGGGAGGCTCGGGAGCGCCGGGGGCCCGGGGCAGGACGATCCGTCGGACCGTCGGGGCGATCAGGTTCAGGATGCGGCCGGCCCGGACGAGATCGGGGAGCGGCTCGCCGAGTCGGCGGGCTCCCGGCTGCGCACCCGTGAGGACGGCTCGCTCGACGTGATGTCCTCCATCGGGGGCGTGCGGGGCCTTGTCGAAGCTTCTCTGCCCGCGGCGGCGTTCCTCACGGTGTTCGTCATCACCGAGGACCTGCTGATCTCCTCCATCGTCGCGGTCCTCATGGGACTGATCTTCACGGTGGCGCGGCTGGCACAGCGCGGCCCTCTGGTGCAGTCGCTGTCCGGGCTGGCGGTCATCGTGCTGTGCGCCGTCGTCGCCCAGCAGACAGGCGAGGCCCGTGACTTCTACCTGTGGGGCTTCGTCACCAACGCCGCCTACATCGCGGGCTTCGCGCTGTCCGTCGCGGTCCGCTGGCCGTTCCTGGGGATCCTCTTCGGCTTCATCCGGGGAGAGGGCGTCGCCTGGCGTCAGGACCACGCTCGTCGGAGGCGCTATGCGCTGGCCACGTGGATCGTCACCGGTGTGCTCGCGCTGCGGCTGGCGGTCCAGCTGCCGCTGTACCTGGCGGACGCCGTCGTCGCGCTCGGGACTGCTCGCCTGGTGATGGGGCTGCCCCTCTATGCCCTGGCCCTGTGGGTCGGCTGGATGATCACGCGCCCGACGGTCGTGGAGGACCGGCGCGATGGAGAGGCGGTGTCCTGAGATGGTGACCTCACGACAGGCCGGCACGACACATTCGCAGCAGCTGCTCACCCTCGACGTCGGCCCGATGGCTCATGGGGGTCACTGTGTCGCCAGGCATGAGGGGCGGGTCATCTTCGTCCGGCATGCGATCCCGGGCGAAGTCGTCCGGGCACGCGTCACCGACTCAGGACCGCAGGCCAAGTTCTGGCGCGCCGACGTCGTCGAGGTCCTGGAGGCCTCGGACTACCGGCGACGGCACATCTGGAAGCTCGCCGACGCACTCCGCGCCCATGAGATGGACCGGCTTCCGGTCGGCGGAGCCGAGTACGGCCACATCACGGACCAGCATCAGCGCCGCGTCAAGGCCCAGGTCTTCCGGGACACTCTGCAGCGCATCGGCGGAATCCATCTGCAGGACCTCACCCTGGCCCATGCCCCAGCCGACGGGGAGATCCATGTCGTCGACGTCGGAGAGCGTCACAGCAACGGTCTGCACTGGCGCACGCGGGTCAGCTTCGGGGTCAACGATCACGGCGTGCTCAGCATGAAGCCCTACCGCAGCCACGAACTGATCGATCTGCGAGGGATGCCGCTGGCAGTGGAGGACATCCATGAGTCCCGACTCTTCGGCGGAGACTTCACCGGCGCCCAACGAGTCGACGTCGTGGCCCCGGGTGGTCGGGCGCCGTTGGCGCTGGTCGTCCACGCCGAGCAGTCCCGGGCTGAGGAGGCCGGACTTCGTCAGCGCCTGTTGCGCATCGCCGACGTCGAGCCGAAGGTCGAGACCATCGTGCTGGCGCTGGCGCGCGCCGACGACGCACGGGCCGAGGCCCCGAACGGCGGCGGCGCCGTCGCCCGCAACGGTGCTCGCTCCGGCGTCCGCAACGGGCGCCGCGGCTCTGCCCGTGGTCGCACGCGTGGCCGTCCCGAGGTGCCTCGGGTGCCGGCGGTCGTGGAGCATGAGATCGTGCTCGGCGGTCGCACCGTGGCCGAGCCGCTGCCGGTCCCGGTCGCCACGGGGGACGGCGAGGAGCGTGCCGTCGTGCCGCTGCGCCCGGAGGGCTTCTGGCAGATCCACCGTCATGCGCCCGAGGCGCTGGTCCGCACGATCGACGAGATGGCCAGCGTCGGGGCCGGCGACGCCGTCGCTGACCTGTACGCCGGCGCCGGGCTGTTCACCGCCTGGGCCGCGGCGCGCACCGGCGAGACGGGACAGGTGCTCAGCGTGGAGGCCGCGGCCGGGTCCAGCGCCTCGGCGCGTGAGCTGTTCGACCGGACGCAGCACGTCCGGGTGGAGACGGCCCCGGTGGAACGGGTGCTGGACGCACTGGGGGGCCACGACCTGATCCTGGTGGACCCGCCGCGCGCCGGCGCCGGAAAGAAGGTCATCGGGGGCGTCGATGCGGCGGATGCGCGCCGGCTCGTCTACGTGTCCTGCGAACCGGCGTCCTTCGCCCGTGACGCCAAGGACCTGCTCGCCCGGGGTTGGCGGTTGGCGGACCTGCAGGTGCTGGACCTCTACCCGAACACGCACCACATGGAGTCAGTCGCCCTGTTCGAACGCTGAGCCCCGCCCCTCCGGGCCGCATCGGCGCCGAGCTCGACGCCGATGCGCGTGCACCGCGTCCTTGGACGCCCGCGGAAGGCCTGGTCAGCTCTGTGGTTCGGCGATCCTGGCCTGTGGAAGGCCACCCGCGGGCCTCCGCGGGGGCGACAGCGACATGAGCCGCATCACGTCATGTCGACCGAGTAGGATGGACAGCGATACGGCTCTGAGCGCTGGAGGAGACTCCGCGTGCTCGGGCCCGGTCGCGCCACTGACCTGAGGTCGCCGTCGTGCTCGTCGTCGAGCGCCGCGTCCGCAGCGCGACCGAGGCCTGCACCGGAAGGTCCTCCGGCGAACTCTTCAGCGCCCGTTGTCCGACGGCCGCGTGCCGTCGGACCGTGTCAGTCTGGCAACTACAGAGGAGTCCCGCGTGAGCACTGTGGACAGCTTCGGAGCACAAGGCGTTCTCAACGTCAACGGCGCCGATTACGAAATCTTCCGCCTCAACACTGTGGAGGGCCACGAGTCCCTTCCGTACAGCCTGAAGGTCCTCCTGGAGAACCTTCTGCGCACCGAGGACGGGGCGAATGTGACGGCCGAGCACATCAAGGCTCTCGGCCAGTGGGACGAGACGGCACAGCCGAACACCGAGATCCAGTTCACTCCGGGTCGGGTCCTGATGCAGGACTTCACCGGTGTGCCCTGCGTCGTGGACCTGGCCACCATGCGTGAAGCCGTGGCAGACCTGGGTGGCGATCCCAAGCGGATCAACCCGCTGGCGCCGGCCGAGATGGTCATCGACCACTCGGTGCAGATCGACTCCTTCGGGAACTCGGACGCCATCGAGCGCAACATGGACATCGAGTACCAGCGCAACGGCGAGCGGTACCAGTTCCTGCGCTGGGGCCAGACGGCCTTCGACGACTTCAAGGTCGTGCCTCCCGGTATGGGCATCGTCCACCAGGTCAACATCGAGAACCTGGCCCGCGTGGTGATGACCCGTGAGGTCGACGGTGCGCTGCGCGCCTACCCGGACACCTGTGTGGGCACCGACTCGCACACCACCATGGAGAACGGCCTGGGTGTGCTGGGCTGGGGCGTGGGCGGCATCGAGGCTGAGGCCGCGATGCTGGGCCAGCCGATCTCCATGCTCATCCCGCGCGTGGTCGGCTTCAAGCTCTCCGGGGAGATCCCCGCCGGGGCGACAGCCACCGACGTGGTGCTGACCATCACCCAGATGCTCCGCGAGCACGGCGTGGTCGGCAAGTTCGTCGAGTTCTACGGCGAGGGCGTGGCGGCGGTTCCGCTGGCCAACCGAGCGACGATCGGCAACATGTCCCCGGAGTTCGGCTCCACGGCCGCGATGTTCCCCATCGACGAGGTCACCCTGGAGTACCTGCGCCTGACCGGCCGCACCGAGGAGCAGGTCGCTCTGGTGGAGGCCTACGCGAAGGAGCAGGGGATGTGGCACGACCCGTCCCGCGAGCTGCGCTTCTCCGAGTACCTCGAGCTGGACCTGTCCACCGTGGTGCCCTCGATCTCGGGTCCGAAGCGTCCGCAGGACCGTATCGAGCTCACCGACGCCAAGGAGCAGTTCCGCAAGGACATCCACAACTACGTGGAGCACGTGACCGACCCGGCCACCAACGGCCACGCCGACGCCGCCTCGGCGGCCTCGTTCCCGGCCTCGGACGCTCCGGCGCACTCCGCCGACGAGGAGCAGGACGTCAAGGACCGTCCGCGGCACGTCGGCGGCGAGGAGGTCGTGGGCCGGCCCTCGAAGCCGGTGCCGGTCTCGATGCCCGACGGCCGTGAGTTCACGCTGGACCACGGTGCGGTCTCGATCGCCTCCATCACTTCCTGCACCAACACCTCCAACCCGAACGTGATGCTCGCCGCCGGTGTGCTGGCGCGCAACGCGGTGGAGAAGGGCCTGTCGCAGAAGCCCTGGGTCAAGACCTCCATCGCACCGGGCTCGAAGGTCGTGACCGACTACTACGAGAAGTCAGGGCTGATCGAGCACCTGGAGAAGGTCGGCTTCTACGTGGTCGGCTACGGCTGCACCACCTGCATCGGAAACTCCGGTCCGCTCGAGGAGGAGATCTCCAAGACGGTCCAGGAGGAGGACCTCGCGGTCACCTCAGTGCTGTCGGGCAACCGCAACTTCGAGGGTCGCATCAACCCGGACGTGAAGATGAACTACCTGGCCTCCCCGCCGCTGGTGGTGGCCTACGCCCTGGCCGGGACCATGGACTTCGACTTCGAGAACGAGCCGCTGGGCCAGGATGCGTCGGGCGACGACGTCTACCTGCGCGACATCTGGCCGGACCCGATCGAGGTCCAGAAGATCATCGACGAGTCGATCGACACCGAGATGTTCACCTCGAAGTACGACACGGTCTTCGACGGGGACCACCGGTGGCAGGAGCTGAACACTCCGGAGGGCTCCACCTTTGCCTGGGACGAGTCGTCGACCTACGTGCGCAAGGCGCCGTACTTCGACGGCATGTCGCTGGAGGCCTCCCCGGTGGAGGACATCTCCGGGGCGCGGGTGCTGCTGAAGCTGGGCGACTCGGTCACCACCGACCACATCTCGCCGGCCGGCTCCTTCAAGTCCGACACCCCGGCGGGCCGCTACCTGCTGGAGAACGGCGTGGAGCGTAAGGACTTCAACTCCTACGGCTCCCGCCGAGGCAACCACGAAGTCATGATCCGCGGCACCTTCGCCAACATCCGGATCAAGAACCAGCTGCTCGACGGAGTCGAGGGCGGCTTCACCCGGGACTTCACCCAGGAGGGCGCCCCGCAGGCCTACGTGTACGACGCCGCAGAGAACTACAAGGAGGCCGGCACACCGCTGGTGGTCCTGGGCGGCAAGGAGTACGGGTCGGGCTCGTCCCGGGACTGGGCCGCCAAGGGCACCAAGCTGCTGGGCGTCCGCGCGGTCATCACCGAGTCCTTCGAGCGGATCCACCGCTCGAACCTCATCGGCATGGGTGTGCTCCCGCTGCAGTTCCCGGAGGGCGAGACGGCCGACACGCTGGGTCTGACCGGTTTCGAGACCTTCTCGATCTCCGGAATCACCGCGCTGAACGAGGGCACCATCCCGAAGACGGTGCAGGTCACCGCCGCGGCAGAGGACGGCTCGGAGACCACCTTCGACGCGGTCGTGCGCATCGACACCCCCGGCGAGGCGGACTACTACCGCAACGGCGGCATTCTGCAGTACGTGCTGCGCCAGCTGGTGAAGTGAGCGGCTGACCGTCGTCGGCGCACCGTCCTTCGGGAGCACAGACGACGGGCCACCCGCTGAGTCGACGGCGGGCGGGACGGAGGAGACTCCGGACCGCCCGCCGTCGTCGTGCTCCGGTGCATCCTGATGCCGACCGGGCGGTAGAATCGCAGAGAGCCTGATCGCATGGGAGGGATCGCGCCAGTGAAGACCATTCTGGAGACCATCCGGTCTCCCCAGGACCTGTCCCGGCTGACGGACGAGCAGCTGGAGCGGCTGGCCGCGGAGATCCGCCAGTTCCTCATCGACAACGTGTCCCGCACCGGGGGACACCTGGGCCCCAACCTCGGCGTGGTGGAACTCACCCTGGCGATCCACCGGGTCTTCGACTCGCCGCGCGACTCAGTGATCTTCGACACCGGGCACCAGTCCTACATCCACAAGCTGGTCACCGGCCGTCAGGACTTCTCCACCCTGCGCAAGCAGGGCGGCCTGGCCGGCTACCCGGAGCGCGCCGAGTCCATCCATGACATCGTCGAGTCCTCCCACGCCTCCTCCTCATTGTCATGGGCCGACGGCATCTCCAAGGCACGCGTGCTCAGCGGCGAGGACGACCGTTTCGTGGTCGCAGTCATCGGCGACGGCGCCCTCACCGGTGGGATGGCCTGGGAAGCGCTGAACAACATCGCCGCGGACAAGGACCGTCGTGTGGTGATCGTCGTCAACGACAACGGCCGCTCGTATGCCCCCACGGTGGGAGGGCTGGCCGATCAGCTGGATCGCCTGCGGAGGGGATTCCTGGACAAGCTGCGCACGCACCGTGTGTATGAGAAGGCGATGGACGGCACCAAGCAGCGCCTTCAGCACGGCGGGCCGGTCAGCAAGATGGTCTACCGAAGCCTGCATGCCGCGAAGAAGGGCGCGAAGGACTTCTGGGCGCCGCAGGGGCTCTTCGAGGACCTGGGCATGAAGTACATCGGTCCGGTGGACGGGCATGATCAGCGCTCCATGGAGGAGGCGCTGCAGGACGCCAAGAACTACGGCGGTCCGGTGATCGTCCACGCGCTCACGGAGAAGGGTCGCGGCTACGCCCCGGCCCGCGCGGATGAGAACGACCAGTTCCACGCGGTCGGCGTGATCGACCCTGAGACCGGCGAGCCGGTGTCCCGGGGTTCGGCGCGCTCCTGGACCTCCGTGTTCGAAGAGGAGATCACGGCCATCGCTGATGAGCGACCGGACGTGGTGGCGCTGACCGGGGCGATGCTGATCCCCGTAGGCCTGCGCAGCTTCGCGGAGAAGCACCCGGATCGCGTCTTCGACGTCGGCATCGCCGAGCAGCATGCCGTCGCCTCTGCCGCCGGGCTGGCCTATGGCGGGCTGCACCCAGTGGTGGCGCTCTATGCGACGTTCCTCAATCGGGCATTCGACCAGCTGCTCATGGATGTCGCGCTGCACCGCGCCGGGGTGACGCTGGTGCTGGATCGGGCCGGCGTGACCGGTCCGGACGGACCCAGCCATCACGGCGTGTGGGATCTGTCCCTGCTGCAGATCGTGCCCGGCATGCGGATCGCCGCGCCGCGGGACTCCACCCGGCTGCGGGAGGAGCTGCGCGAGGCGGTGGCCGTGGACGACGCCCCCACGGTGGTCCGCTTCTCCAAAGGGTCCGTCAACGGTGAGATCGATGCGCTGGAGAGGCTCGAGGACGGAGTGGAGGTTCTCCATGGTCAGCGCAACGAAGACGGAGCCTACAGCAATGACGTGCTCATCGTCTCCGTCGGCACGATGGGGGAGCTGTCCCTCGACGTGGCGCGTCGGCTGGCCGATCAGGGCATCACCTCCACCGTCGTGGACCCCCGCTGGGTGCTCCCGGTCCCGGAATCCGTCGTCTCTCTGGCGGCGCGGCACCGGATCGTCGTCTGCGTGGAGGACGGTGTGAAAGCCGGGGGAGTCGGGTCCCGGATCCGGCAGACCATGCGTGAGGCCGGTGTGGACACGGCACTCAACGAGGTGGGACTTCCCGTGGAGTTCCTCTCCCACGGCTCGCGGGCAGAGGTTCTGGACCGCGTGGGCGTGACCTCCACCCAGGTGGCTCAGGACACCGTGGCCCAGGTGTTGGGCACGAAGGTGCCCTTCGCACGTCCGCTGCCCGGGGAGGATCTGCCCACCGGCGAGATCCCGAGCTTCCCGCAGAGCCGCGACGCCTGAGCGTCGATCCGTTCACCCTGTCGGTCCTCACCGGACCGGCGACCTCATGACCGCCGGGGGCCCTGCCCTGCGGCCCGACCGTCTGGAGACCTCATGATCAGTCTGTTCCGTCAGAACTCGGAAGCCGCCTGGGAGTACCGGGAGGCTTGGTACGACGAGGCGGCCGGAGAGTTTGTGGTGCACTACGGCGCGGTGGGCGCCAATGGGAAGCTCACGGCGGAGAAGGCGCAGGCAGACGAGGCGGAGGCTCTGCTGGAGGGTTTCGCAGCCCAATGCGAGGCGGACGGTTACCGGGAGATCGGGCAGCTGCAGACCGTCGAACTGGTCGTCGCTGTGCCGCTGAAGGCCTCGGAGCCCTCGGCGTCGGAGCGGCGGAACGCCGAGACCGTCCACACGGCAGTGCTCACGGGGCTCGCCTGGCGGGGGCTCGGCGCCCTGAGCGACCCGGAGATCGAAGAGCACGACGACGGCGCGGCGCTGGTCATGAGGGCCCGCACGGTGCACCGCCGGAAGGCCGGGGAGGCCGTGCGCGGCGCCCTGCGCGCCACCGACGTCCCTGCCTCGAAGGTCCGCATCCGCGTGGGCTGAGCCCACAGGCAGAGCGGGCCTCACCCGTCGCGGGGCGGGCGGGGCGACCGCTCACACGAGCACGCGGACCTCTCCGTCGCTGATCTCCGCCTCGAAGCGGGTCAGAGGACGGTCCGCCGGTCCGGAGGTGGGCTCCCCGGAGTCCACGGCGAACACCGATCCGTGGCAGGGGCAGCTGAACTGCTCGTCCTCGGGCTCCACGGTGCAGCCCTGGTGGGTGCACACTGACGTGAAGGCGTGGACCTCGTCCTCACCGGCACGGTGCAGAAGCAGCTCATGCTCGCCTGCACTGGCCGCGACCGAGGTGCCCACCGGGAGCTCCTCGGCGGCCAGCACGGCCTCCCAGGACTCGCCGGCATGTGTGGCCTCCGCTCCGGGTTCGGCACCGTCGTCGGGGGTGTTGCCGCAGGCGGCCAACGAGAGCCCCGCGACTCCCGCAGCACCGGCGGCGGTGGTGCGGAGGAAGGCCCGGCGGGCGCAGCACAGCTCATTCATGCGCCCGAGTCTATCGGGCGCCGAAGGTCCGTCCTGCATCCGCCGGGCCGTCGGGGATCCCGTCAGTGGAACGTGCGCCCGTTGACCCGCTCGCTGGCCCCCACCTGGTCCAGGTAGGGGGTGATTCCGCCGCGGTGCATGGGCCAGCCGGCGCCGAGGATCATGCACAGGTCGATGTCCTTCGGGGAGCTCACCACGCCCTCGGAGAGCATCAGACCGATCTCTTCGGCCAAGGCGTCCTGGACGTCGGTGAGCAGCTGCTCACCGCTGCGCGGCGTCTCGCCGAACTCCATCAGCGCCAGGGTCTGCTCCTTGATGAAGGCGCGGCCGTCCTCGTCGGTGCTCCAGATCTCCGTGACGCCGGCCTCGATGAGGCGCTGCAGGTTGGCCGAGACGTGGAACCTCTCGCCGAACGCCGCGTGGAGGGACTCGGTGACGTGCTGAGCCACCGGGATGCCGACCATCGCCAGCAGGGTGAAAGGCGTCATCGGCAGTCCGATGGGCCGCAGGGCCTGGTCCGCGGTAGCAGCATCGGTGCCCTCGTCGAAGGCCTTCTGCACCTCGGCCATCAGGCGCAGCAGGACACGGTTGACCACGAAGGCCGCCGAGTCGGAGGTGAGGACCGGCGTCTTGCGCAGTGCCGCGGCCAGCGCGAAGGCGGTCGCGATCGGTTCGTCCGTGGTCTCCGGGGTGCGGGCGATCTCGATCAGCGGCATCACCGCCACCGGGTTGAAGAAGTGGAACCCGATGACCCTCTCGGGGTGCCTCAGGTCGGCGGCCATCTCCGTGACCGACAGCGAGGACGTGTTGGTGGCCAGGATCGTCCCGGCCGGCACGATCTCCTCGAGCTCGGCGAAGACCTGCTTCTTGACACCGATCTCCTCGAAGACCGCCTCGATGACGAAGTCCGCGTCCGCGTAGACCGACTTGTCGGTGGATCCGGTCACCAGGCCCTTCAGGCCGGCGGCCTGCTCGGCGCTGATCTTCCCCTTGCCCTGCAGCTTCTCCACCTGGGAGGAGATGAAGTCCAAGCCCTTGGCCACCCGGGTCTCGTCGATGTCGGTCATGACCACCGGGACCTGCAGGTGCTGGGCGAAGACCATCGCCAGCTGGGAGGCCATCAGGCCGGCGCCCACGATCCCCACCTTGCCGATCTGACGCGGCGGGACCTCCGGCACGCCGGCGGGGCGCTTGGCCCGCTTCTGGATCAGCTCCAGGAACGCGTAGACGGTGTTGGCGAACTCATCGGTGACCATCAGCTCGGCCAGGGCATCGCACTCGGCGACACGGTCTTGGTCGCGATCGCGGTCCTTGCCGGCGATGAACACCTCCAGAGCCTTCTGCGGCGCAGGAGCAGAGTCGCCGGTCTTGGCCGCCACGGCACGGCGGGCGGCCTCGATGCCCCGCTGCCAGGCGGCGTCGCTGGTGTCCCGATCCCGATGGGACCGGACGCCGGCGAGGGTGTCGTCATCTCTGGCGATGATCCGCGCGGCGAACTCCACGGACGCCTGCTCGAATGCGTCGGCGGCGAAGAGGGCGTCGGCGATGCCCAGCTCATAGGCCGCCGCACCCTTGAGCGTGCGATTGTTCGCCAGGGCGTTCGAGAAGATGACCTGGGCGGCGGCCTCCGGACCGATCAGGCGCGGCAGTCGATACACCCCGCCCCAGCCGGGGATGAGCCCCAGGAATGCCTCGGGCAGGGACAGGGCCTTGGCGTCGGTGGAGACGGTGCGCCACTGAGCGGCCAGCGCGATCTCCAGCCCGCCGCCGAGGGCGGTGCCGTTGATGAAGGCGAAGGTCGGCACGGGGAAGTCTTCGAGCAGGTTGTAGGCCTGGTGGCCCAGCTCCGCCATCTGGCGTGCCAGCTCGGTGGACTCGATCGTATTGACCGCGCCCAGGTCCGCCCCGGCCACCAGGTAGCCGGGCTTGCCGATCAGCGCCAGCCCGGCGATCTCTGCGGATTCTGCACGTGGCAGCTGCGAGGCCACGGCCTCGCCGAACTCGATCAGCGAGTTGGGTCCGAGCGTGGTCGGCCGCCGGGCGTCGTCGTTGTCCAGTCGGATCAGCGCCAGCGTGCCGCCGCCGGGCAGGGTGACGTCCTCGACCCGGCTGTGCGTGCGGACCTCGTCCGCGAAGGCCTCGGCGAGCTCGGCATAGCCGGAGAAGTCGGTCTGCGCGGCGGTGATGGTGCCGGCGGGGGAGTGGGAGTGTGCGGACTGCGCGTTCATGGGTGCCTCCACAGCGTCGTCGTCAGGGAAGAATGCGTTCCGCATCACATGCTACCGGCGAGTAGCTCCAGAGGCCAGCGCGGCCCCGTGACGACGACGCCGCAGCGTGTGCAGGCACGGCTCACCTGCTGTGGAGTAAGGCGCGGGCAACAGGTGGAGGCTGCCGAGGGCGATCAGAGGTCGCTGAGAGGATCGGGGTCCAGCAGCGCCACGGTGACCACCGCGGCCGTCTGGTCGACCTGCCAGGGCCGGGCGCCCAGCGCGGTGAGGGCCGCCGCGATCGAGTCCAGGTCGATCTGGGCCGGGGGATCCCAGCACAGCTGCTTCAGGACAGCCGGGGTCAGCAGAGTCTCCGGCATGATCTCCAGGCGTTCGGCGAGGAACGTCAGACGTTCCCTGGCGGTGCGGTATCGGCGGAATGCCAACGGGTGGCGCTCCTTCCACGAGCGTGGAGGGGGCGGGCCACCGGTGCGGCGCTGCAGATCCGGAAGGTCTTGGGACGTGGCGCCGGCCCTTACGGCGCGCAGCCACCGGGGAGCCTCCCGCTTGGCCGCCCGCCCGTGGAAACCCGGAACGGCGAGCAGCTGGGGGACGGTGGTGGGAGATTCCAGGGCTGCGGCCACCAGGGCCGAGTCGGGCAGGATGTGCCCCGGAGAGACGTCCTTCTGCTCCGCCAGGTGCTCTCGAGCGCGCCAGAGCTCGCGCAGCACCGCGAGCCCGCGTCGACTCTTGAGCCGGTTGATCCCCGAGGTGCGGCGCCAGCGATCATGGCGCGGCACCGTCGGGGGCCGATGGGTGCGGGCATGCTCGAACTCCTGGGCAGCCCAGTCGGACTTGCCCTGCTCCCCCAGCAGGGAGCTGAGTTTCTCCCGCAGTTCGATCAGCAGCTCGACGTCCAGTGCGGCGTAGCGGAGCCAGTCCTGCGGCAGCGGGCGGCGAGACCAGTCGGCCGCCGAGTGCTCCTTCGCCAGCCGGACCCCCAGCAGGGATTCCACCACGGCGCCGAGCCCCACACGCGGCAGGCCGGCCAACCGGGCGGCCAGCTCGGTGTCGAAGAGCGCATGGGGGTGCATGCCCAGCTCGGCCAGGCAGGGCAGGTCCTGGGAGGCGGCGTGCAGGATCCACTCGGCGCCGCCCAATGCCCGCTGCAGCGGGACGAGTGTGTCGAAGGGCTCCGGGTCGATGAGCCAGAGCCCGGATCCCTCGCGCTTGAGCTGCACGAGGAACGCTCTCTGGCCGTAGCGGAAACCCGAGGCACGCTCTGCGTCGACCGCCACGGGGCCGTGGCCGGCAGCCAGCGCCTCGGCGCACCGCTGCAGTCCACGTGCGGTGTCGATGACGAACGGTACGCCGTCGGCGGGCTCGGTGAGCAGAGGGGGAAGGTGCTCGTCCTGGTCCTCCATAGAGTGGTCAGATCCTCCTGACATGCGGCAGGGCCACCACGCCGTCGGGCAGGGGAGGCAGACCGGCGAAGCTGCAGACCATATCCGCCCAGGCCTCCAGGTGTCGGCCCAGCCGAGGCCCGCTGGGCGTCCAGGAGGCCCGGAGTTCGACGGTGTTGCTCGCCTGACGATCTTCGAGGCTGCCGAAGGATTCGGACAGGATGCGTGTGGCGGTGCCGCCGGCGTGGCTGTGCTCGACACCGCACTGATCCAGCGAGTCGCTCAGCCAGGTCCAGGCGACTTCGGCGAGCAGGGGGTCGTTGCCCATGTCCGCGTCCAGCTCGGCGCGGATGTAGATCACCACACGGAACGTCCCGCCCCAGGTCTCCTGGCCCTGCGGGTCGTGGAGCAGGATGAAGCGGCCGGTGGCGAGCAGCTCAGCATCCTCGGGTGCTGGGCGGAGCCGAGCCGGTCCGTGGAGCGGGGTCCGCGCGCCGGGGTCCAGGACCTCGGCGCGCAGCGCCACCGCGTACGGGGCCAGCTTGACCGGGGCAGGGATCTCGTCCACCTGCGCCTCGGTGCGGGGACGGGCACGCCGCAGCTCTCCCAGGGCGGAACGGAACGACTCCGGGAGGTCGTCGATGCCGGGGGTGGAGATCTGCGGGCCGGGACCACGTCCTGCGGCAGATCCGGCTGGGCCGAGTGCTGTCACGCGTCCAGCCTATGAACAGGATCAGCGAGCATCGGGCAGGCGCGCCGTGAGCGCGGCCCGCGCATGGTCCACGAACTCATCGATCTGCGCCTCGGTGGTCTGGAAGGAGCACATCAGACGGACGACGGGGTCGCCGTCCGGCGCGGTGTCCCACACATGGAAGAGATACCGGGACTGCAGCTGCTCCACCACCGTCGCCGGCATCTTGGGAAAGACGGCGTTCACCTGCGCCGGCGCGGGGAGGTCGATGCCCTCGAGCGTCGCGAGGCGTTCGCCGAGCAGACGGGCCTGCGCATTGGCGTGCTCGGCGTTGCTGCGCCACAGGTCGGTGCCGAAGAGCTCCAGCAGCTGGGCGGAGACGAAGCGCTGCTTGCTGGCCAGCTGCATCGAGGACTTGCGGATGTAGTCGGTGCCGCGGACTCTGGTCGGGTCCAGCACGACGACGGCCTCCGCGGCCAGCGCACCGTTCTTGGTCCCGCCCAGGCTCAGCACGTCGACGCCGACGTCGGTGGTCACCTCGCGCAGGGAGACGCCGAGGGCGGCGGCGGCGTTGGCGAGGCGGGCGCCGTCCATATGGACCCCGAGTCCCGCCGCGTGGGCGCGGTCCGCCACCGCCGCGATCTCGGCGGGCGAATAGAGGCTCCCCAGCTCGGTGGACTGGGTCAGGGTGACCGCCAGGGGCTGCGCGGCGTGGACGAAGCCCTGGGCTCCGAGCTCAGCCTCGACGTCGGCGGGCGTCAGCTTCCCCTCCGGTGTGGGACGGGCCAGCAGCTTCAGTGCGCCGAGCCGCTCCGGGGCGGCACCTTCGTCAGTGTTCACGTGAGCCTGGCGCGCGCAGATCGCCGCGCCCCAGCGCGGGAGGAGGGCCTGCAGCGAGACGACGTTGGCACCGGTGCCGTTGAACACCGGGAAGATCTCTGCGGACGGACCGAACTGGTCCCTGACGACCTGCTCCAGGCGGGTGGTGACGGGGTCGTCGCCGTAGGGCACCGCGGCGCCGCCGTTGGCCCGGGCGATGGCCTCCAGCACCTCCGGCGAGACTCCCGCGGTGTTGTCGGAGGCGAAGGTCGGGTCGGGAGTCGCCGGGGCATCGGGGCCGACGGGTCCGTCGAGGGTCTGGAGACCGGGCATGATCTCATCAGTGCTGGTCACTCGTCGGCCTCCTCGAAGCGCATCGAGACGGAGTTGATGCAGTATCGCTGGTCGGTGGGAGTGTCGAAGCCCTCGCCGGAGAACACGTGTCCCAGGTGGGAGTCGCAAGAGCCGCACCGGACCTCCACACGTTCCATCCCCAGCGACGTGTCGCGCAGGTGCCGGACGTTCGCTCCCGTCGCGGGCTCGTAGAAGCTGGGCCAGCCGCAGCGGGAGTCGAACTTGGTCTGGGAGGTGAACAGCTCCGCGCCGCAGGCGCGGCAGAGATACACCCCGGCCTGGGTGGTAGGCCCATGGTCCCCGGTGAAGGGCCGCTCGGTGCCGCCCTGGCGGAGCACGTAGTACTCCTCGGGGGTCAGACGGTCGCGCCATTGGGCGTCGGACAGAGAGGCGAAGTCAGGCGCGGTTCCTGGCGGGCGGGCATCGGGGTCAGTCTGGTCAGTGCTCATGGCTCCATCCCATCACGTTCGTCGCATCACGTTCGTCGCACCACGTCCGCCGCATCACGATCATCGCATCGACGGCGGCACGCGGTCTGAGGCCCACAGTGGCCCGCATCGCCCACCCGGACGAGCAGGGCACGGCGGCAAAGAGCGTCGCGCTCCTCAGACGGTGCAACGCGCACCGGGCTCCGCCGCTTCCCTGGATGCCTCCGCAGGACGTCGCGCGTAAGCTGTGACCTGGGCATCGTGGCCCTCCAGCCATCCGGAACCGACCTTGTGGAGGCCTCCCAGACATGTCACCCCGCATCGCCGACCGTCGTCCGAGTGGTCTCGGAGGCCACCAGCCAGATGGTGCCTCACCTGCCCGACGGAGCCCGAGTGCGCGTCTGACGGCGCCGCTGCGGCGGCTCCGTGAGTCGCTGGCCGCTGCTCCCGCGAACACCGAGCCCAAGACGCCCTGGGTGCGGGCCTCGGCGCTCGGGGCCGGCACGGGGCTGGCCGCAGGCATGGCCCTGGCGGGGGCCGCCTCCGGGCTGGCCGGCTATTTCGCCCGCATGGTGGTCACTCCCGTCAAGGAGCACGTGGAGGACCTGGAGGTCCTGGCGGTGGTGCGCGGAGCCGACGGTGACGAAGTCATCCTGCCTGCCACGCCCGAGACCGTGGTGCCGGGGACCTACGGCCTGAACTTCCATGGCGGCCGTGCCAGCGCACGCATCGGAGAGATCACCTCCTTCAGTCCGCGGGACGGCACGATCGCCCGGCGGGTGGAGAAGGTCTATCACGGAGACCTCCGCAAGGTCTCGCGCGGCTGGTGGACCTCGGTGCCCGACCCGACCCCGGCGGATGCCGGTCATCCTTTCGAGGACGTGCTGATCGACCTGCCCGGCGGGCCCGCACCGGCCTGGCACGTGCCCCCGCGGACGCGCACCGGTCCGCTGGCAGACCGCAACGTGTGGGCGATCATGGTCCATGGACGGGGCGGACGCCGCACCGAAGGCATCCGCGCCCTGGGGGTCGCCGACCGCCTCGGCATCGATTCGCTGCTCATCTCCTACCGGAACGACGGCGAGGCGCCTGACGCTCCTGACGGGCGGTATGGCCTGGGCATCACCGAGTGGGAGGACGTCGACGCCGCCGTGCAGCACGCCCTGGACCAGGGCGCCGAGGACGTCCTGCTCTTCGGGTGGTCCATGGGCGGCGCGGTGGCGCTGCAGACTGCGGACCGCTCCCGGCTGGCCCCGGCCATCCGTGGCCTGGTGCTCACCGGACCGGTGGTCGACTGGATCGACGTGCTCGCCTACCAGGCACGGGCCAACAGGATCCCGGAGGCGGTGGGGCGGCTCGGCCGCTGGTTCATCTCCCATCCCGCGGGCCGACGGGTCACCGGACTGGCCGCACCGGTGGATCTCAAGGCGCTGAACTGGATCGACCGCGCCGAGCAGCTGCATGTGCGGACTCTGATCCTGCACAGCAGCGACGACGACGTCGTCCCCTACGCTCCGTCGCGGAACCTTGCCGAGCGGAATGAGAAGGTCAGCTTCGTGCCCTTCACCCAGGCGCGGCATGTCAAGGAGTGGAACCACGACCCCCAGCGCTGGGAGAGCAGCGTGGAGCAGTGGGTCGCCGAGCTGTTCACCGGTGACGCCCCGGCCCACCTCAGCTCAACGACGCGACGTGCTCGGTGACATTGCGCTTGATGCGGCCGAGCATGGCTGACATGCCACGCAGGCGCAGCGGTGTGATGGCCTTCGCCAGGCCCAGCCGGGTCGGGACGTCCTCCGGGGTGGCCAGGATCTCGTCGTAGCTGAGCCCGCTGAGTCCCTGATGCAGGATCGAGGCGAAGCCGCGGGTCGTCGGGGCCTCGGGCGGGGCGGCGAAGATGATCTCCGCGGTGCGGGCCTCGTCGTCGAACTCGAAGGCCAGGAACAGCGGGGTCTGGCACTCCACCACCTGCTCCATGGTGTCGGCACGGTCCTGATACTGCTCCGGCACGTCCGGCAGCTCGCGGGAGAGCTCCAGGAGCAGCTCCAGCTTCTGCTGGTCCGGGACCGCCTGGAACTCCTCGACGATCTCAGCCAGCGGTTCGGGAAGGCCGGCGGTGGTGGTGGTCATCATGTCTCCAGGATAGGAGAGCGCGGCGGGATACGTCGTCCGGCGCCCCGCCCGCTCAACGGCTCAGCGGCCTGTGGGCGCCTCGCCCGGCTCCTGGCCGACGGCGATGGGCAGACGGACCGAGTTGCCCCACTCCGTCCAGGAGCCGTCGTAGTTGCGGACGTGGCGGTGCCCGAGCAGGTGCTGGAGGACGAACCAGGTGTGCGAGGACCGCTCGCCGATCCGGCAGTAGGCGATGACCTCGTCCGCCTCCCCGATGCCGGCCTCCTCACGGTAGATGCGCTCCAGCTCCTCGCGGGGCTTGAAGGTGCCGTCCTCCTCGGCGGCTCGGGCCCACGGGACGGAGGCGGCCGAGGGGATGTGGCCACCGCGCAGGGAGCCCTCCTCCTCGTAGCCCTCCATGTGGGTGCGCTCACCCGAGTACTCGAGCGGGGAGCGCACGTCGACCAGGGGCTTGCCGAAGTGCTCGAAGACATCCTCACGGAAAGCGCGGAACGTGGAGTCGTCACGGCTGATCACCGGATAGTCGGCACGGGTCGGTTCGGTCCGCTCGGTGGTGACGTCACGACCTTCAGCGATCCACTTCTGTCGGCCCCCGTCCATCAGTCGGACGTCCTCGTGCCCGAACAGGGTGAACACCCAGAGGGCGTAGGCGGCCCACCAGTTCGACTTGTCGCCGTAGAACACCACGGTGGTGTCCCGGCTAATGCCCTTCGACGCCGCGAACTCCGCGAAATGCTCGCCGTCGAGGAAGTCCCGGGTGATCGGGTCGTTGAGCTCGGTGTGCCAGTCGATCTTGACGGCACCGGGGATGTGCCCCGTCTCGTAGAGCAGGACGTCCTCGTTCGACTCGACGAGGACGATGCCGTCGTCGTCCTTGTGCTCGGCCACCCAGTCCGTGGACACGAGCTTCTCGGGGTGGGCGTACTGGCTGAAGTCCTTCTCGCTCATCTGCAGAGCCTCTCTCTCGGGTCGCTGACGATCGTCGCTTCACCTGTGTTCAGCGTATCGAGGCACCGGTTCTGTTCCCATCGCACGTCATGAACCGTCATGCGCCGGGGGAGCACGCCAGTGGGTAGCATGGCCCTCATGCCGACTGATGCCACACCTGATGCCACACCGCTGAGCCGCCGGAGCCCTCAGGTCGGCGTCGGGGAGCTCCTGGAGGGGCTGCAGCCCTCCTTCCGATTCTCCGAAGTCTCCTTCGACTCCTACATCCCGGACCCTGGACACCCCTCCCAGGCCGAGGCGGTGGAGGCGCTGCGGGATTTCGCCGGCACGGTCGGGTCCTCGCGGGGCTCCGGGGGCCTGCTGTCTCGGCTCTTCGGCGGCAGATCCTCGCGGGCGGCCGCCACGAAGCGCGCCGGGGGGATCTATCTCGACGGCGGCTTCGGGGTCGGCAAGACGCATCTGCTCGCATCTCTCTACCACGCCTCACCGGGACAGCGCGCCTTCGGGACCTTCGTGGAATACACCAATCTCGTCGGTGCCCTGTCCTTCCGCCGCACGGTGGACGTGCTCTCCGACTACAGCTTGGTCTGCATCGACGAGTTCGAGCTCGACGACCCCGGAGACACGGTGCTGATGTCCCGACTGATGCGCGAGCTGACCGATGCCGGCGTCAAGCTCGCCGCGACCTCGAACACGCTGCCGGGCTCGCTCGGGGAGGGGCGCTTCGCCGCGTCCGACTTCCAACGGGAGATCCAGGTCCTGGCCGATCAGTTCTCCGTGGTGCGCGTCGACGGGGAGGACTTCCGGCATCGAGGCCTGCCGGAGGCCCCGCCCCCGCTCGCGACCGAGCAGCTCGAGGAGTTCGCCCACGCACATCACCGTGAGGCGGAGATCGTCGTCGACGACTTCGACGCGCTGACCGCGCATCTCACCCAGGTCCATCCGAGCCGCTACCGCCAGCTCATCAGCGGAGTGGAGGTCCTGGTGCTCAAGGACGTCACCACCATCGACGCTCAGTCGCTGGCGCTGCGCTTCGTGGTGCTGGCGGACCGCCTCTACGACCAGGATGTGAAGATCATCGCCTCGGGCGTGCCCTTCGACCAGCTCTTCACCGAGGAGATGATGTCCGGGGGATACATGAAGAAGTACCACCGCGCCGTGTCGCGTCTCACGGCGCTGGCCCGCTCGGGGCAGATGGGGGAGCAGGCGCTCTGAGGGGTGTGCCGCTCAGCCTCCTGCCCATTCGGCAGCACCACTGGCGGCACCAGCGGCAGCACCACCCGAAGCCGGTCCGTGAGCCGTGCCGTCGGCGCGGCACCGGATGTGTTGCGCAGTCGAGAGGCGTAGACTCGATCCTCACCATCGGCCGTCCGCCGAGCCCCGGTCCCAGGATCCGTCGCCGCATCCGGCCACACCCGCGGGCAGTTAACGGGGCGTTCATCGGCGTCTGGTTGGCTGGATGCCGTCGGATCAGAGAAGGGGAGCGTCAGCATGATCAGAGACCAGGTGCAGGACATCGTGGGAGATCTGAACCAGGCCCCCCGGGAGAACCTGCGCGAGTTCATCGACCGGCTCCGTGAAGGCGGCTACACCGTCCAGGACGGTCACACTCCGGATCCCGACCTCATCGACCCGCAGGGCAACGCGGTCGAGACCTGGCAGGAGAACTACCCCTACGAGCAGCGGCTCGAGCGCGACATCTATGAGCTGGAGAAGTACCACCTGCAGGTGGAGCTGCTGAAGTTCCAGTACTGGGCCGAGGACTACGGGCTCAAGCACGTGCTGGTCTTCGAAGGACGGGACGCGGCCGGCAAGGGCGGCACCATCAAGCGCTTCACCGAGCACCTCAACCCCCGGACCGCGCGGGTGGTGGCCCTGAACAAGCCGTCCGACCGGGAGCGCGGACAGTGGTACTTTCAGCGCTACGTCGACCATCTGCCCACTGCCGGCGAGATGGTCCTGTTCGACCGCTCCTGGTACAACCGAGCCGGAGTCGAACGGGTCATGGGATTCTGCTCCGACGACGAGTACGAGGTCTTCATGCGGCAGGCGCCGCAGTTCGAGCAGATGCTCGTCGACGCAGGGATCCACCTGACGAAGTTCTGGTTCTCCGTGACCCAGAAGGAGCAGCGCACCCGGTTCGCGATCCGTCAGATCGACCCCGTGCGGCAGTGGAAGCTCTCCCCGATGGACCTGGAGTCGCTGGACCGGTGGGAGGCCTACACCGACGCCAAGGAGGAGATGTTCCGCCGGACGGACACGGACCACGCGCCCTGGATCACCATCAAGTCCAACGACAAGAAGCGGGCACGGCTCAACGCCATGCGCTACTTCCTCAGCCAGTTCGAGTACGAGGGCAAGGACCACGAGGTGGTCGGGGAGCCCGATCCGTTGATCGTCCGCCGCGGCCGCGACGCCGTGGGCGACTGAGGGCCCGTCAGGACCCCACGGGCGGTCTCTCCGAGACCTCCTGCGCAGCCGCCGGACGCAATGGTCATCACATTCGGGGGCTTGAGGCGATAGAGTGGACACGCTCGCCTCCTCGGTCGTCGTCGACCGTCGACGGCGAGCATCGTGTCATCTGAGCACCTTCCGCGGCCTCACCACAGGGTGGAGGCGGCATGAGGAGACTGCGCCATCCCGGAAACGTCACGGGATTAGGATGCACTCGATCGATCACCAGACCTCGATAAGGAGACTGCATGAGTGCCGATATCGGCGTGACCGGACTGGCCGTGATGGGGGCCAACCTGGCACGGAACCTGGCCCGCAACGGCTACACCGTGTCCCTGCACAACCGGTCGGTGGCCCGCACCGATGCCCTGCTTGAGGCTCACGGGGACGAGGGCAGCTTCGTCCGCACCGAGACCCTCGCCGAGCTCGTCGAGTCGCTGGAGCGCCCGCGGCGGGTGCTCATCATGGTCAAGGCCGGAGCTCCGGTCGACGCGGTCATCGAGGATCTGGTGCCTCTTCTGGACGAGGGCGACATCATCATCGACGCCGGCAACTCCCACTACCCGGACACGCGTCGCCGTGAGGAGGCGCTGCGGGCCAAGGGACTGCACTTCGTCGGCGTCGGTGTCTCCGGCGGTGAGGAGGGTGCGCTCAACGGCCCCTCGATCATGCCCGGCGGATCCCAGGAGTCCTATGAGACGCTGGGCCCGATGCTGGAGAAGATCGCCGCCCAGTACCACGATGAGCCCTGCTGCGCCTGGGTCGGCACCGACGGCGCGGGCCACTACGTGAAGATGGTGCACAACGGCATCGAGTACGCCGACATGCAGGTCATCGGCGAGGCCTACGACCTGATGCGCAGCCTCGCAGGCCTCGAGCCCGCCGCACAGGCCAAGGTGTTCCGGGAATGGAACACGACGGACCTGGCGTCGTATCTGATCGAGATCACCTCGGAGGTCCTGGAGCAGGAGGACGAACTGACCGGCCGTCCGCTGGTCGACGTCGTCGTGGACTCTGCGGGCCAGAAGGGCACCGGCCGCTGGACGGCCATCTCCGGGCTGGAGGTCGGGTCCCCGGTGACCGCGATCGCGGAGTCGGTGTTCGCCCGCTCCATCTCCTCGCAGCGTGATCTGCGGGCCGAGACCAACGCGGCCTTCAGCTCGGGCATCGATGAGAATGCCCCGGCGGCAGAGTTCGGCTCCGACTTCGTCGAGGACGTGCGCAAGGCCCTCTACGCCTCCAAGCTGGTGGCCTATGCCCAGGGTCTCGACATGCTGGTCGCCGCCGGTCAGGAGTACGGATGGGACCTCGACCTGAAGTCCATCGCCTCCCTCTGGCGCGCCGGCTGCATCATCCGGGCCGACCTGCTGGACACCATCATGAAGGCCTACGACGCAGACGCCGAGGATCGCCCCAAGAACCTCCTGCTGGCCGAGGAGTTCACCGAGGCCATCAACGAGTGCCTTCCGGCCTGGCGTCGTGTGGTCGCCGCAGCCGCGCAGCACGGCGTGCCCGCTCCGGTCTTCGCCTCCTCGCTGGCGTACTACGACAGCCTGCGCCGCGATCGTCTCCCGGCCGCTCTGACGCAGGGGCTGCGCGACTACTTCGGCGCGCACACCTATGAGCGTGTGGACAAGGACGGGACCTTCCACACCCTCTGGTCCGGCGATCGGACCGAGATCGAGGCCTGAGTCGGCCCAGGCGGCGACGCCGGCGGTGCAGTCCCTGCCGACGACGTCGCAGGTCTTCTGCCCGAGGCTGGTCCCACAGAGTCAGACGTGACGGAGGCCCGGTCTGCGGCGCGCCCATGATGGCGGGCGTCGCAGACCGGGCCTTCGGCGTGGGATGCACTTTTCGGCGACGCCGGAGCCGGAGTGCAGGGCCCCGGGCAGACGGAGCGATGCTCTAGGATGACGTGATATGACTCACACTTCATCGTTCGCGCATCCAACTGACCCAGGTCAGACGCCAGGATCCAACCCGTCCGCCCGTCTCGGCGACTCCCGGGTCTCGCGCCGGGCGGCCTTGGCAAGCCTCGGTGCCCTCGCTCTGCTGCCGATCGGCCTGCAGGCCGCCGCAGCATATCCCGGGGACTCCTCACAGGCGGAGACACCGACACAGGCGATCCGCAGCTACGACGACATGATCCGCGAGCTGCGGAAGATCGAACACACCTCCCGGGGGCGGGTCACCGTCACCACGCTCGCCGAGGTGGGGACCGCAGAGACCCACTCGGAGCAGGGTCGTGACCTCTACGTCGCCCAGGTGGGGCACGGGGACCGGCACGTCTGGATCCAGGGCCGGATCCACGGGGACGAGCCCTACGGCGTCGAGGCCACCCTGGCCGTGCTCAAGGAGCTGGGCAGCAGCGGCCAGCAGACTGCTGAGCTGCTGCGGGACGAGTTCACCCTGCACATCATCCCGATGTACAACCCTGACGGTTCGGAGATGAACACCCGGACCACCACGCTCTGGGACACGGAGACGGACGCTCCACGCACCGACGACGACGGCAGAGAGCTCACGGTGGATCTGAACCGCGACTGGACGCTGGAGGGGTTCCTGGCGCGCGAATCCCGGGCCTGGTACGAGTACTGGACCAGGGTCCGGCCCAGCTACGCGCTGGACATCCACCATCAGGGGCGGAAGCGCGATCCGGAGACGGGAGAGCCGATCACCTTCTCGCTGGGCATCTCTTTGGCACCGGGCGGCCCCACGCTGCCGGACATCCGTGACGGCGAGTTCGATGTGCTCACCCGTCAGATGGCCTCCCAGGTCTGGCTGGACACGCGTCACCGCGGCCACATCTCCACCGATCGGTACGACGTCGGCGGCGGTCAGGTGATCGACATCCGCGGGGGCGTGGTCTCCGCCATGATGCTGGGACTGGACTGGCAGGGGCTCAACTCTGCCGGACACGCGAACGCGGCGATCTTCTTCGAGACCTCCGGCAACACTCGCGACGGCGACCTCGGACAACGGGGACGGGGCCGTTTCATCCAGCAGAACATCCTGGGTGTGGAGTCCTGGCTCGCAGGCCTGGCCACCGGCGACACCGTCGACCTGGACCCGCAGACCTGGGAGGAGATCCCCCACGCGCCGGTCGAGTACTACTTCACGGACTGGGGCGGTGTGATCCCGGTCGACGAGGTGTGAGACCACCCTGCAGACGGCGCGGAGGCGGCGGACCCGGTGAGGACCGGGGCCGCCGCCTCCGTCGTGTCGGCTCCTGAGGTGGTCAGGAGGTGGTCAGCGCCTCAGGAGAGGAGCGCCGCGACTCAGATGAACAGTGCCGGGTCGAGCGCATACTCCGCGGGGTCGACGGCGGGCTGCCGCTCCTCGTCACGGCGCTTCCGGTCCTTCGCCGGGATGCCGGTGAGGATGGAGTTCTCCGGCGCCGACTTCACGACCACGGCGTTGGCTCCTATGGCGGAGCCGCTGCCGATCTCCACGGGCCCGAGCACCTTGGCGCCGGCGCCGACGACCACGCCGTCCTGCAGGGTCGGGTGCCGTTTCACCGCCTCGAGCGAGCGGCCGCCGAGGGTGACGCCCTGATAGAGCATGCAGTCATCGCCGATCTCGGTCGTCTCGCCGATCACCACGCCCATGCCGTGGTCGATGAAGAACCGACGACCGATCTGGGCCCCGGGGTGGATCTCGATGCCGGTCAGGCTGCGGGTCACCTGGGAGAGAGCCCGGGCGGGGGTCTTCAGGGGCCGGTGCTGCCACATCCGGTGGGCCACCCGGTGGGACCAGATGGCATGCAGACCGGAGTAGACCAAAGCCACCTCCACGTCGCTGCGGGCGGCCGGATCGTGCTCGCGCGCGGAACGGATGTCCTCACGCAGACGCTTGATGATTCCCAAGGTGGATCGGTGCCTTTCGACGTCGACGGCGGGTCACAGCAGGGTATCGGCGCGGTGCCGTCCGCGGCCAGTCGGCCTGGCCGCGGAACGTGGAGCAGTCCCAGGTCAGGGCGGGCTCAGGCGGGACAGGCTCAGGTCAGACGTCGGCCGATGGGTCAGCCGCGGATGTCCTCGTAGAGGAGCGTGGAGATGTAACGTTCGCCGAAGTCACAGGCGACGGTGACGATGAGCTTGTCCCGGAACTCCTCGCGAGCCGCCACGTCCAGGGCGGCGGCCACGTTGGCCCCGGTGGAGATGCCCCCGAGGATCCCCTCCTGCGTGCCCAGCTGGCGCGCAGTCTCCAGGGCCTTGTCGAGGTTGGCGGTGATGACCTCGTCGTAGATCTCGCGGTCGAGGATGTCAGGGACGAAGTTCGGACCGATGCCCTGGATCTTATGCGGCCCTGGGGTCCCGCCGGAGAGGATCGGGGAGTCCTCAGGCTCGACGGCGACGATGTGGAGGTCCGGCTTGTGCTCGCGGAGCCGGCGTCCCGCGCCGGTGATGGTCCCGCCGGTGCCGATGCCGGAGACGAGGACGTCGACGGCGCCGTCGGTGTCCTCCCAGATCTCCTGACCGGTGGTGCTGTAGTGGACCTGCGGGTTGGCCTCATTGGCGAACTGACGGGCCCAGATGGAGTTCTCGGTCTCCTCGACGATGGCTTTGGCCTTCTCCACGGCGCCGCGCATCCCGTCGGCGCCGGGGGTCAGCACGATCTCGGCGCCGAAGGCCCGCAGCATGACCCGGCGCTCAGTCGACATGGTCTCCGGCATCGTGAGCACCACCCGGTAGCCCCGCGCCGCGCCGACCATGGCCAGGGCGATCCCGGTGTTGCCGGAGGTGCCCTCCACGATCGTCCCACCCGGCTTCAGGACGCCGGCGGCCTCCGCGGCGTCGACGATGGCCGTGCCGATGCGATCCTTGACGGAATGCGCCGGCGAGTAGAACTCCAGCTTGACCGCCACATTGCCGGGCAGGTCGGCGTCGAGCCGATTGAGCCGCACCAGCGGAGTGCCGCCGACGGCCTGGGTGATGTTGTCCAGGATCTTGGCCATGGTGGTGAAACCTCTTCCGTGAGGGTGGTGGGATCGGACGCGCAGGAGGGCGGCACGCCGTCGGCGGGACGACGACAGCCCCGATCCTGACTCTATCTGCTGATCAGACGAGGGCTCCGTCACGGAGCCACGGGGCGTAACGCTGGCGCAGCGCCGAGACCTTGGGGTCGATGATCACGCGGCAGTAGCCCACGTCGGGGCGGCGCAGATGGAAGCCCTGGTGCTCCGGCTCGGCCTCGAAGACCCTCCCGAGGGGCTCCAGCGTGGTGACGATCGGACGGTCGTAGGCTGCCTGGACGCGGGCCACGGCCTCTGCGAACTCTTCGCGCTCGGTGCGGTCGGCGTAGAACATCGCCGACCGGTACTGCGTGCCGACGTCGTACCCCTGGCGGTTGAGGGAGGTCGGGTCGTGGCAGCTGAAGAAGACGTCCAGGAGGACCTCCGTGGGCAGGGTGTCGGGCTCATAGGTGATCTCGACGGCCTCGGCATGACCGGTGGTCCCGCTGCAGACGGCGATGTACTCGGCCGGTCCGGTGCCCCCGGTGTAGACGCTGCGCACGGCGGTGACGCCGGCGAGGCGACGGGCCAGGGAGTCCAAGCACCAGAAGCAGCCGGCCGCCAGCACCACCGTGCGGGACCTGCGTGGACCGTGCGGGCTGGCATCGTGCTGGCCTGGGGGCCGCTCGCCGGCCCCCGGGGTGTTCGTCCTGCTGGCTGGGCTCATGCCTGAGACAACTCCCCGAGCCCTTCGGCCATTCCGGGGCGCGGCGCCGACCGCTTTCATCGCCCGGTGCGTCCCTGGTGATATCCCCGCGGAGAGGGTAGAACTGGTGGCATGGCAGACCATTCCGGCCCTGGAACCCACTCCTCACCGGCTCCGTCCGGTGTCGCCCCCGCGCCTCCTGTGGCCGCAGGCCGCCGTGTGCCGCTGCTGCAGGACGTGCTCGAGATCATCGAGGAGCTGTGGCCGTCCTCGCTGGCGGAGAGTTGGGACGCCGTCGGGCTCGTGACGGGCCGGCGGGATCGGCCCGTGGAGCTGATCCATTTCGCCGTCGATCCCGTGCGCACGGTGGTGGAGGAGGCGTGCTCGGCCGAGGCGGACCTGCTGATCACCCATCATCCGCTGCTGCTGCGGCCGGTGCAGAGCGTCGAGGCGGGGTCGTTCAAAGGCGAGATCGTGCACCGGCTCATCGAGTCCGGATGTGCCCTGCTGACCGCCCACACCAACGGCGACTCGGCGGTCGGAGGGGTCAACGACGTGCTGGCGGAGATCCTCGGCCTCGAGGATGCGAAGCCCTTGCAGGCCGCCGAAGACGGGCTCGCGGAGGAAGGGCTGGGCAGGATCGGCTCCCTTCCCCAGGGCACTACGCTGGGCGACTTCGCCGCCACGGTCTTCTCGATCCTGCCTGCCGTCGCCGGAGGGGTGCGGGTGGCCGGGGATCGGGATGCCTTCATCCGGCGTGTGGCACTGTGCGGCGGCGCCGGCGACGGTCTGCTGCGTGCCGCCCGTGAGGCAGACGCCGATGTGTACATCACCGGTGACCTTCGACACCATCCGGCATCCGAGGCGCGGGAGGCGGTGCGCGACGGACGCCCTTACCTGATCGACGTCTCCCACTTCGCCAGCGAATGGCTGTGGCTGCCCGCCGCGGCCCAGGCCTTGGACCGTGCCCTGGCGGATCGCGGCTACGATGTGGAGGTCGCCGTCAGCGGCATCAACACCGACCCCTGGGACTTCGTCATCACTCCTGGCCGGTGAACCGGCGGAGAGCGTCCTCCTCTCGGTGAGGATGCGCCCGGCGACGCCATCGACCCGTTGCAGGACCTGACAGGAGAGACGTGACCACTCTGATCATCGAGGCCGACGGCGGCAGCCGCGGCAACCCGGGCATCGCCGGTGCAGGAGCCCTCGTCCGCGACGAGGCCGGCCGCATCCTCGCCACCAAGGCCACGCCCATCGGGAAGGCGTCCAACAACGTGGCTGAGTACACCGGACTGATCGACGGCCTGAAGCTGGTGCGGGAGATCGACCCCGAGGCCGCCGTCGAGGTGCGCATGGACTCCAAGCTCGTGGTCGAGCAGATGAGCGGTCGATGGAAGATCAAGCACGCCGACATGAAGCGGCTGGCCCAGGAGGCCTCCCAGATCCTGCCGCTGATGAACGTGACCTTCACCTGGATCCCGCGTGCCCAGAACGGCGACGCCGACGCGCTGAGCAATGAGGCCATGGACGCCGCCGCCGCCGGCCAGGACTGGGATCCGGCGAAAAGCCGCGTGCGGCCCGGCGCCTGAGCAGGGCGGGATCCTCAGGGGGCGGGTCCTCTGCCCCGCTTCCGAGGGCCGGACTCGAGCGCCGGAGGCTCGGGCCGCGCGCAGGCTCAGCCTGCGGCGATGAGATCCAGCTGGTGGGGCGTGCGACCAGCCGCCGGGCGGACTTCGACGTCCCAGCGTTCGGCCGCCAGCTCGGCCACCTGATCCACGGTCTCGGGCATCTGCTCGGCGCGCAGCACCATGCCGGTGAGCTCTCCTCGGGCGTGCTTGGCGAAATGGGTCACGACCTTCCGCGTGCCCTCACGCTCGGTGAAGCTGTTGACCACCAGAGTCTGCTCCGGGTGCGGACGGTAGGCCGCCGCATAGCCGGAGGAGCGACAGTCCAGCACCAGCTGGTCGCCGACCCGTTCACGCAGCGGTTCCGCCAGGGCACCTCGCCAGTACCCGCCGAGTCGGCCCGGTCCGTCTCCGGCGGCGGGGGAGAGGTCCACACCCATGGACAGCCGGTAGGCCGGGATCCGGTCCGTGAACGACGTGGCTCCGAAGAGGCCCGAGAAGACCAGCACCTTCTCCGCCGCGCGCCCCAGCGCAGTGGCCGACAGATCAGGCGCTCCGAGCGCCTCGAAGAGCACCCCCGTGTAGACGTCATGGGCCGGTGCGGCGGGTGCCTCCCAGAGCTGCTGGTTGCGCTCCACCTCGCCCATGACTTTCGCGCCGACCTTGAGGATCTCCTGCGCGTCGGACTGTCGGCTCACCCGGATGAGGGCGTCAACGGCGGTGCGCCGCTGCTCGGCGAGCTCCGGCAGGATCAGCGAGTCCAGGTCCAGCCGCGCCGTACCGTCAGGGTCCGGAGCGGTCTTGCCTTCGGAGGGAGGGAGAAAGATCAGCACCGGAGCAGGCTACCAGCGGTCTGCTCGGTGCCGCGGACCGGCCCATGGCGCCGTGCTGGGCTCTGGCCTGACCTCAGAGCACCCGCGCACCGGCGCGTCGCAGGGAGTCCATCGCCTGACGTGTGCTGGTCGACCTCGCCCCCACCGGGATGACGGCCACGTCCGTGCCGTCGACGACCAGCTCACCGATGCGGAGCCGCAGCTCCTCCTGGGCTGTCCGGGGAGGCAGGTGCCTCCCGCCGCGGCCGACGGTCGGCAGACCGTCGGTCACCAACAGCACCCGCCGATGCTGGGGCTCCTCGGCCTCGAGGAGCTCGGCGGCGAGGTCCAGCGCCGGCACCAGGGGAGTGCCGCCTCCGGCGGGGACCCGGTCCAGGGACAGTCGGGCTCGGGCGGCACTGGTGGTGCGTCCCACGAGCAGCCGTGGCACGGATCCGGCCGCCAGGACCACCGAAACCGTCCCGCGCCGTGACGCGGTGCTGCTCACCAGATCGGACAGCGTGCGTGAGGCCTGCGAGAGGCCGGAGCTGCGCAGGGAGGAAGAGCCGTCGATGACGATCACGCTGTGTGTCCCTCCGCGGCGTCGACGCAGCACTCCGCGCAGATCCTCACGTCGGACCACGACGTCGGCGGCGGAAGCGGTGGGCGTCTGAGCCTGGGATTCGGCAGGATCCTGCCTGGAGCTCGACTCCAGCGGCCGGCGGCCTGGCATGTCCCCTTCGCTCCGGCGGCCGAGACCCCGACGGCGGGCGGCCCGGCGGAGAGTGGGCGCAGCTGCGATGATGCCGCCGGCACGCTCGACGGCCACCTCCCGGAAGGCGGCCCCCCGGTGCTGGGACCGGCTCCGGGAACCGTCGCGGCCGTCCAGGTGCCGACGGGCCAGGGCTCTGCGCTGGCTGAGCGGTGCTCGCAGCGTGGCGTGGATCCCGGTGGGGCAGTCGAGCTGCCCCTCGGGCGCGTCAGGCAGGGCGAGCTCGAGCGCGCCGGGGTCGTCCAGGCTCGCAGCACCTCCGGGCGGGCCGCCTTTCTGGGCAGTGGTCTCCTGGGCGGTGGTCTCCCGGGCGGTGGGCCCCTCTGCTGTGGTGCTCTCCGCCCTGGCGTCGTGCTGTGCGCCGTCGATCCCCTCGAGGGGGCCGTCGTGACAGGCCGGGGCGTGGTCCCCAGCCTGAGGTTCGTCCTCCGAGCCGACCTCCCGCGCATCCGAGGACTCCCCGGCTGTCGTCTCGGGCGTCGGCGCATCGGGGGGAGAGCCGGTGTCCGTCCGGTCCTCTGGGGTCGGTCCGTCCTGAGCGGGCCCGTCGTCGGCATCTGGCCCATCGCTCGGATCGTCCGGGGCGGGACCGGACACTGCGGAGACTGAGGGGGAGTCCGGGGCGGGACCGGACACTGCGGAGACTGAGGGGGAGTCCGGGCCAGATGGTGGCTCTGTGTCAGAGGGATCGTCAGCTCCGGTCGGTTCCTGGAGGGGCGGAATCCCCGGATCCTCCGTCGCGGAGGTGCAGGCGGCGCGAGGAACCGCGACGGTGCGCGCCACGAGGTCCGCCGCACGTCCGCTGCCGATCCTGACGCTCAGCGAGATGGCCAACCGGGAGGCGGCCACGTCGAGGCCATGGTCCTGGCACCCGGCTCGGTCGAGCATCATCACGACGGCGGTGAGGAGGTCCTCGCCCTCGAGCGCGGTCCCCGTCAGCTCGGGCTGGTCCGGGGACGTCCGGGCAGAGCGCGTCCCCGGCGGGTCGAACCGCAGGATCGCCGTGCACCGTCGCAGCAGCGGAGCCGGGACCTCGCCCATCGTCTCCGCCAGCGCCAGGACCCTGGAGCGGTCGATCATGGCCAGCTGGTCGGACTCCCACCGGTCCGGGTGGCCCACTACGACGTCGGCGTGGTCCTGCAGCCGCCGAAAGGCGGTCTGGGCCAGCACCGGGTCGCCGGTGCACAGGAGGCCACATTCAGCCCCAGCCGTCCAGGCCTCCATCACCGGCTCCCAAGGACCGTCAGGCGCGTTCGACCTGGTGTCGGCCAGGTCCTCGGCGAGCCGGCGGCGGGAGCTCATGCCGCGCGCAGTCCCAGCACGCGGGCCGCGGTGAGCTTGACCCGGGCCGCCTGGACGGTGGCGCTCTCACCCGGTCGGGCCGGCGTACGGTGCTGCAGCGCGGGGGCGGCGGCCTGCGCGACGTCCGTCTCCGTCGCCGCGTCACGGCCGGCCATCGCTGCCAGCGCCCGTGCGGTCCTGGCCAGGACGAGGTCGGCGCGATGGCCCACGGCGCCGGACTCCACGCAGACGTCGACGACACGGTCGAGCACGCGCTCCGGGACCTCGACGTGCCTGAGCCTCTCCCGCGCACGGAGGATGCGTTCGGCGAGCCGGGCCTCGCGGTCCTGGTGCAGCGCGGCGAACCTCGCCGGGTCGGCGTCGTGCTCCAGCCGACGCTGGACGATCTCTCGACGCAGACGCAGGTCGCGGATGGTGCGGACCTCGGTGGCGAGGCCGAATCTGTCCTGCAGCTGGGGGCGCAGCTCGCCCTCTTCAGGGTTTCCGCTGCCCACCAGCACGAATCGCGCGGGATGGACGTGGCTGAGACCGTCCCGCTCCACGCGGTTCACCCCTGACGCGGAGACGTCGAGGAGCAGGTCCACCAGGAAGTCATCGAGCAGATTGACCTCGTCGATGTAGAGGATGCCGCCGTGCGCCTCGGCCAGGATCCCGGGGGCGAAGACCATCTCTCCGCGAAGGGCCCTGTCCACGTCCAGACTGCCCACGACCCGATCCTCAGCGGCCCCCAGGGGGAGTTCCGCCACGGGCATCTCGACTCCATGGGCCGAGAGCAGGTGACCCAGCGCTCGGATGGTGGTGGTCTTGGCGGTGCCGCGGTCGCCGAGAGCCAGCACGCCGGAGATCTCCGGGTCGACGGCGCACAGCATCAGACAGTTCTTCAGCTCGTCCTGGCCGAGCACAGCGGTGAAGGGAAACACAGGCGACGACCCTACGATAAATGCGAGACGTTCGCAATAAAAGGTGCGTCTGACGGCGCCGTCACAGCGCTTCAGTGTGCTGGAGCTCACTGATACGCTCGCTGGACACAGGCGTGAGGGATCTGGGTGATTCTGACCTGCGGAGACGGCTGGTCGCCGCGGTGGCGGACGGTGCGCGCGGCCTCCCGTCCTCCCGACCTGCACCGAGGCACGTCTGACGGACTTCCAGCTGGAGAGGTACTGACCTGATGCTCGAGACATTCCTCGGGGCGAGTCTGCTCGTCCCCATCATCGGCCTGATTCTCGTCGTCGTGATCGCGGCGGCGGCGGTCGTGGCCCGCTATCGCGTCGCGAAGCCCAATGAGGCGATCATCGTCTCCGGTTCAGGGTCCAAGCGGAGCCCGGACTCCGAACTTCCCGCCAGTCAGAAGATCGTCCAGGGCGGTGGGGTCTTCGTCCTGCCCTTCGTCCAGAAGGCCGATTCCATCTCCCTGGAGTCCCGGAAGGTGCTCCTGGAGACGTCGGCGATCACCCAGAACGGCATCAACCTCCATGTGGAGGCCGTGGCACTGGTGAAGGTCGACGGCAAGGAGGACTCGATCCGCGCCGCCGCCCAGCGGTTCCTGGGGCAGCAGCAGGAGATCGAGCGTTTCACCAAGGACGTCCTGGAGGCGTCGCTGCGCTCCATCCTCGGCACGATGACGGTGGAGCAGGTCAATCGGGAGCGTGAGGCCTTCGCCTCCCGCGCCTTGGACGAGTCCGAGTCCACGTTGACCAATCAGGGCCTGCTGCTGGATGCCTTCCAGATCCAAGGAATCCGGGACGACAACGACTACCTGGTCGACCTCGGCCGTCCGGAGGCCGCCAAGGTCAAGCGCGACGCGGACATCGCCGAGGAGAACGCGCGGCGGGAGTCGGAACGTGCCCGCATCGCCGCCGAGCAGGAGATCCTCGAATCACAGCGTGAGCTCGATCTGCGGGACGCCACCATTCGCGAGGAGACCGACCAGGCCAAGGCCAAGGCGGCTGCGGCCGGCCCGCGCGCCGAGGCGGAGGCTCAGCGCGCGGTGGTGGACCAGCAGCGTGAGACGGCGGAGCGCCGGGCCGAGCTTCGTGAGCAGGAGCTCGTGGCCGAGGTCCACAAGCAGGCCGACGCCGACCGCTACCGGGCCGAGCAGGAGGCCGAGGCCCGGCGCGTCGCCGAAGTCGCCGAGGCGCAGGCTCAGGCCGAGCGGGTCCGCCTCGCCGCCCAGGCCGACTTGGAGCGCCGCGAGAAGGAAGCCCGCGCCATCCGGCTCGAAGGTGAGGCAGAGGCTGCGGCCATCCGCGAGAAGGGCGAGGCGGAGGCCTCTGCGCTGCGTGAGAAGGCCGAGGCCTACCGCAGCTTCGGGCAGGCGGCCATCATGGATCGGATCATCGAGGCGCTGCCGGAGATCGCCCGGGAGGCCGCAGCCCCCATGAACAACATCGACTCCCTGACCGTGATCGACTCGGCCGGCGCGAACAAGGTCGTCAAGAACGGCGTGGACAACGTCAATCAGGCCGTGGAGCTGGCGAGTTCCGCATTCGGCATCGATGTGCGGGCGCTGCTGCGTGACTTCACCTCGGGCTCGAGCTCCTCAGAAACGGTCGATGCCGGCGTCGTCGGCCCTCAGGGGTCGGCGTCAGACCCTCAGACCGCCGACGGCGACGTCTCCTCCGTCGACGACCTCTCCGTCGACGACCGCGACTGACGGAGGGTCCACGACGATGATCGGGTTCGTCGTCCTGGCGCTGGTCTTCACCGTGCTCACGGCGCTGACCTTCATCCTGGACGGGCTGCTCGACTCCGTCATACCTGATCTCGGCGCCGACGGGCTGATCTCCTCCACCTCAGTCTGCGCCGCAGTCGCCGGCGCCGGCTACGGCGGATGGATCGGACGGGGAGCTCTCGACCTCGGTTTGGCGGGAGCGCTGATCGTGGCCGGACTCAGCGCCGTCGTCGTCCTCGGCATCACGGGCGCCACGATGAAGGTGGTCAGGAGTGGCGAAGTCCCGCAGGAGCGTCTCGAGGATGTGGTGGGCCGCACGGGCCGCGCCCTGACGGGCGCCCCGGCCGGGGACCCCTTCGAGTTCCTGGTCTCGCACCGCGGGCAGCCCCTGAAGATCTCCGCGGTGGCGGAGCATGACGTCTCCCACGGTGACCAGCTGGTGGTCACCGAGGTCGTGTCGCCGACTCGGCTCCGGGTCACGGGGCAGAGCGCTCGGCCCTGAAGGATTCCGGCTGGCCGGCACCGGGCGGCCGCCCCGGGGCGGAGTGCGACGTCGAGAAGGCCGCCGATGCCAGGACCGGAGGGACGATCTCCGGGAAGAGAGGTCGGTCACCTCCGCGGGGCCGCGGTGCGAGCGGGCCGCCAGACTGGCGTACGATGGACCTCCGGGACGGGTCGGCCGGGCCATCGCGGCGCCGCAAGGCCCCGCCAGCACCAGGGTGTGCGGCGGATAACTGCGACGTCGAGGAACGTCCGGACACCACAGGGCAGGATGGTGGGTAACGCCCACTCGGGGAGACCCGCAGGCCAGTGCCACAGAGAACAGACCGCCCGCTGAGCCGCCTGAGGCGTGCGATGCGGGCAAGGGTGAAACGGCGGTGTAAGAGACCACCAGCGCGGCAGGTGACTGCCGCGGCTCGGCAAACCCCATCCGGTGCAAGGTCGAACAGGATGCGTCATCAGGGTGGCCCGCCCGAGCATCCGGGTTGATCGCTCGAGGCCCGTGGCGACACGGTGCCCAGATGGATGATGGCCGCCGCACCATGGTGCGGCACAGAATCCGGCGTACAGGCCGGCCCGTCCCACCACGTCCCGCCCGCCGATCCCGGCTGGCGGGAGTGTGCTGCATCACATCCGGCCGCTGCGGCGGACCCTGCGGCATTCGTCGCCGTGACGACGCTCTAGACTGGAACCAGGAACGCTTCGACCACCCGCCCGGCGACGACACCGCCGACGCGAGGCCTCCGCCCAGGACAATGACGTCTTCACGGAAGGAACCAGACTGTGCCGAACCCCGCTGACGAACATCTCCAGCAGTGGATCGACCGGGAATCGATGGCCGAGGCCATGATCCCGCTGATCGGACGGCTCTACCGCGAGAACAACGTGGTGACCGGAATCCACGGACGGAAGCTCGTCAACCAGTCCGCCATCGACATCCTCAAAGCCCACCGTTTCGCCCGCCAGGTGGACGAGACTGAGCTCCCGATCTCCGAGACTCTCCCGCTGGTGGAGGCCCTGACGACCCTGGACCTCGGGGCCGCCAGCGTGGACATCGCCCGGCTCAACGCCCGCTTCAAGGCCTCGGGCTCCGCCGACCTCACCGAGTTCCTGCGCCGGGAGCTGGCCGAGGTGGTGGGGCGCGGCGGCGAGGGCGGCTCCGAGCCGCGAGACGTCGTGCTCTACGGCTTCGGTCGCATCGGGCGCCTGCTGGCCCGCATCCTCGTCAGCCGCGCGTCCTCCGCCTCCGGGCTGCGGCTTCGGGCGATCGTGGTCCGCCGCGGCTCGGAGAACGACCTCGCGAAGCGTGCCTCCCTGCTGCGCCGGGATTCCGTGCACGGACCCTTCGCCGGCTCCATCCGTCTCGACGAGGAGAACCAGGCGATCATCGCCAACGGCACTTACATCCAGGTGATCTACGCAAACGACCCGGCTGCCGTGGACTACACAGCCCATGGCATCCAGGACGCCGTGGTGGTGGACAACACCGGCCGCTGGCGTGACGAGGAGGGGCTCAGCCAGCACCTGCAGGCCGAAGGGGTCTCCCGCGTCCTGCTGACCGCTCCTGGCAAGGGGGACATCAAGAACATCGTCTTCGGCGTCAACCACGGTGACATCGCCGAAGAGGACCGCATCCTCTCCGCCGCGTCCTGCACGACCAACGCCATCACCCCGGTGGCGAAGCTCATGCACGAGGCCTATGGCATCGACCATGGACACGTCGAGACGGTCCACTCCTACACCAACGACCAGAACCTCATCGACAACTTCCACAAGGGAGAACGGCGCGGTCGGTCCGCAGCGCTCAACATGGTCCTGACCGAGACCGGCGCGGCCAAAGCGGTCGCCAAGGCGCTTCCTGAGCTCTCCGGAAGACTCTCCGGCAACGCGATCCGCGTGCCCACCCCGGACGTGTCCATGGCCATCCTCAACCTGGAGCTGGAGCGGGAGACCACCAAGGAGGAGCTCAACCGGTTCCTGCGCCGGGAATCCCTGGAAGGGCCGCTGCACAAGCAGGTGGACTACATCGACTCCGCCGAAGTCGTGTCGACCGACTTCGTCGGAACCCGTGCGGCCGGCATCGTGGACGGCCTGGCCACCATCGTCAACGGTCGCCAGGCGATCCTCTACGTCTGGTACGACAACGAGTTCGGCTACTCCGCTCAGGTCATCCGCACCCTCGAGCAGATGACCGATGCCGCCCCGGTGAAGTACCCCCGCGTCGAGGAGCTGGCCGCCACGCCGGCCTGAACGCGGCTCCGCGGCGACGCGCGCCGTTCCGCACCGCCCCTGCAGCGCCCCTGCAGCGCGGCGCCGAACGTCGGAGGGCATCCGTATGACAGAGGCCCCGGCGGCGGGATCCGGACCTGGATCCTGCCGCCGGGGCCTCTGCCGCGGGCCGTGCTCTGCCGCAGCTGAGTCGGCGCTCAGCCGCGGGTCAGCTTCCGGTGGGTCACCCGGTGCGGGCGGGCCGCGTCCGGACCGAGACGGTCCACCTTGTTCTGCTCGTAGGACTCGAAGTTCCCTTCGAACCAGTACCACTGGGCGGGATTCTCCTCGGTGCCCTCCCATGCCAGGATGTGAGTCGCCACCCGGTCCAAGAACCAGCGGTCGTGGGAGATCACCACGGCGCATCCCGGGAAGTTCAGCAGGGCGTTCTCCAGCGAGCCCAGCGTCTCCACGTCGAGATCGTTGGTGGGCTCGTCCAGCAGCAGCAGGTTGCCGCCCTGCTTGAGGGTCAGCGCCAGGTTCAGTCGGTTGCGCTCACCACCCGAGAGCACGCCGGCCTTCTTCTGCTGGTCCGGCCCCTTGAATCCGAACGCCGAGACATAGGCGCGCGACGGCATCTCGACGTTGCCCACCTTGATGTAGTCCAGGCCGTCCGAGACGACCTCCCAGAGCGACTTGTCCGGGTCGATGCCGGCGCGAGACTGATCCACGTAAGAGATCTTCACGGACTCGCCGACGGTCAGCTCACCGCCGTCGAGGTCCTCGAGGCCCACGACAGACTTGAACAGCGTCGTCTTGCCCACACCGTTCGGGCCGATGACCCCGACGATCCCGTTGCGCGGCAGTGAGAAGGACAGCCCGTCGATGAGCTGGCGGTCCCCGAAGGCCTTCTGCAGACCCTCCGCTTCGATGACCTGGGTGCCCAGGCGCGGCCCGGGCGGGATCTGGATCTCCTCCAGGTCGAGCTTCTTCGTGCGCTCCGCCTCGGCGGCCATCTCCTCATAGCGCGCCAGACGAGCCTTCGACTTCGTCTGACGGCCCTTCGCGTTGGAGCGGACCCAGTCGAGCTCCTCGGAGAGTCGCTTGGCCAGCTTGGCGTCCTTCTTGCCCTGGATCTCCATGCGGGCGCGCTTCTTCTCCAAGTACGTGGAGTAGTTGCCCTCATAGGGGTAGAGCCGACCGCGGTCGACCTCGCAGATCCATTCGGCGACGTGGTCCAGGAAGTACCGGTCGTGCGTCACGGCGAGCACCGCGCCCTCGTAGTCGGCGAGGTGCTGCTCCAGCCACAGGACGGACTCGGCGTCGAGGTGGTTGGTGGGCTCGTCCAGCAGCAGAAGGTCCGGCTTGGACAGCAGGAGCTTGCACAGGGCCACACGACGACGCTCACCACCGGAGAGGTGGGTGACCGGTTCGTCACCGGGCGGGCAGCGCAGGGCGTCCATGGCCTGCTCCAGCTGGGAGTCCAGGTCCCAGGCGTTGGCCGCATCGATCTGCTCCTGGAGCTTGCCCATCTCCTCCATGAGCGAGTCGAAGTCGGCGTCCGGATTCGCCATCTCGTCGGAGATCTCGTTGTACCGCTGAAGCTTCCCGTAGATCTCGCCCACGCCCTCCTGGACGTTGCCGAGCACGGTCTTCTCCTCGTTCAGCGGGGGCTCCTGCATCAGGATCCCCACCGAGTAGCCCGGAGAGAGTCGGGCCTCACCGTTGGAGGGCTGGTCGAGGCCCGCCATGATCTTCAGGATCGTCGACTTCCCCGCCCCGTTGGGGCCCACGACGCCGATCTTCGCGCCGGGGTAGAACGACATCGTGACGTCGTCGAGGATGACCTTGTCGCCCACTTTCTTGCGGGCCTTGACCATGGTGTAAATGAACTCTGCCATGCCCTCCAGGCTAGTCGGCCGGGGGCCTGTTCGCCCAATGCTTCGGGGAGTCGGCTCAGAACGGGGCGGCGACAGGCTCCTCCTCGGAGTCGTGGCCGTCCCATGCGGAGGGACTGCCCTCCACCTCCTCCGCCGCGGCCGACAGGGCTCGGAGGTCCTGCTCCGGGTCGGCCGGAGAGGTCGGGCCGCTGGCAGCGCCCCAGCCGGCGGAGGAGTCCGCCTGTTGTCCTCCCAGTCGGGTGAAGGAGCTGGTCCCGAAGGTCAGGTCGTGTCCCACGCCGTCGGCGTCGATCTCCACCGAGGTGCCTCGCTGACCGGTGTCGTTGGACCACTGCCGCACCTTCAACCTCCCCGTGACGAGCACCGGGTCGCCCTTGGCCAGGGTGGAGTGGACGTTCTGGGCCAGGGCTCGGAAGCTGGTGACGGTGTACCAGTTGGTCTCGCCGTCCACCCATTCGCCGCGCTCCCGGTCGTAGCGTCGAGGAGTGGAGGCCAGTCGGAAAGTGGAGATCGGCAGGCCCTTGTCCGTGGTGATGTGTCGGATGTCGTTGCCGATGAAGCCTCGGACGGTGATGGTCTCGGTCATGGTGTCCTCCTGGAATGGTGTGCTGACCCTGCGGGCCGATCGTCTGGGGTCCCCGCTGGCGGGGCGGGCTGTCCGCGGTGACGGACCCGTGTCCGGGTCGTCGTGCCCGGTCACGCCAGTCTGCGCGGAGAGCGGCGGCCTCCGCGAGGGAACCGAAGAGCCCTGTGGAGACCCCGGCGTGTCGAGCGCAGGGGCAGGTCGCCTGTGGAGGAGAGAAGTCGGTAGACTGGTCCATCGGACTGGAGGGGAACCGCCGCACCGACCGCGCGTGGACGTGCCGTGGTGACCGACCAGTGCCAGCCTCGGTAGCTCAGGGGATAGAGCAGCGGCCTTCTAATCCGCCGGTCGGGGGTTCGAATCCCTCCCGGGGCGCTTGACGCGTTCACAGAGATGGCAGCTGGCCGCCGTGATGACGGCGGCCTCTTTGCTGTACCTGGCACATTCGCTGCTGCGGTTCCGCAACTTCGAGGCCAAGGGCTATGACCTGGGCATCTTCGACCAGGCGGTGCGTCAGTATGCGCTGTTCGAGGCGCCGATCGTGCCGATCAAGGGCGAAGACTTCCACCTGCTCGGGGATCATTTCCACCCGATCATCGCCTCCCTGGCCCCGCTGTACTGGATCTGGGGCGACCCCCGCATGCTGAACGTCGCCATGACGGCGCTGTTGGTCTCCACCGCGGTCCCGGTGTACCTGGTGGTCAGATCCTGGTTCAGTCACGGTCCGGCCATCCTCAGCGCGGCCGCGGTGCTGCTCTTCTGGCCGTTCCAGGCGATGGTCAACTGGGACTTCCACGAGATCGCGTTCGGTGTGCCGCTCATCGCGTGGGTGATCTGGGCCATGGAACGCCACCGCCCATGGCTGGCGGTCGGGCTCTCGGCCGCGCTGCTGCTGGTCCGCGAGGATCTGGGCGTGACCCTGCTGGCGGTCGCACTCGTGCTGGCGATCCGTCGTCTGTGGCTCCCGGCGGCCGTCACCGCCGCCCTGGGCGTACTGGGATTCTGGTTCGCCACGGAGGTCGTCATCCCGCACTTCTCTCCGGCGGGGGAGTTCGGATATTGGGAGTACACCGCTCTGGGCGCCTCGGCGGGGGCCGCGGTGGTGTTCATGCTCACCCAGCCCTGGCACGCCGTCGCAGTCCTGTTCGACCACCCCCTGAAGGTGGGCCTGTGGCTGCTCCACTTCCTCCCGCTCTGGCTCCTGCCCTTCGTCTCCCCGTATGTGATCATCGGGGCCCCCATCCTCCTGTCACGCCTGTTCAACGACAGGCTCAACGTCTGGGCCCCTGTCTACCAGTACGACGCGATCCTCGCCCCGGTGTTCCTGCTCGCCGCCCTGGACGTCGTCCGGCGGATCGCAGGCCGCACCGGTCCGCGCGCCGGACGGCGGATCGCGGTCGCCCTGCCGTCGACGGTGCTGGCGGTGACCCTGGTGGGCACGTTGCTCTTCCCCCAGGTGTTCCCCTTCCAGCGGACGCTCACCGGGGACAACTGGACCATGACGGACCGGGCCGAGGCCCACCTCCGTGCGGTGGATCGGATCCCCGACGGTGTCTGTGTCGAGGCAGCGGACACCGCGGTGCCCCATCTGGTGGACCGGACGAGGGTCGGGCTCAACGGCACCACGGACGACGATCGCCTGATGTGGCTCATCATCGATGACCGTGTCGACGAGCTGGGCGGCAGTGACCCGCTGACTCCTCAGGAGGCCTTCGCCCGGGCGGACCGACTCGGCTTCGAGCCTGTGATCGAGGACGATGAGGGCCTGTGGGTCTTCACCCGCGAGGTGGGGGAGGACGCTGCGGCCGGATGTGCGGACTATCTCCGGCGCTGAACTGGAGGATGGGCCACGGCGCTCCGAGCCTGCCGTCCGGATGGCCGAGAGCGGTCCGTCTCCGGATACTGGCGCGACGCAGGGCGCGCGGAAGGCCGCGGCTCAGGCACAATGGAGAGAGCCGTCGTGACCAGAGTCGGACGGCTGACCGGAGCTCCGGTCACCTGCACCGCATCAGCCGCCCACGGAGGACCAGCATCTTGGCCACCGCCACCACCACGCTCCCCTGCGGAGGGCCCTCGCCGCTCCGCATCGTGATGGTGAGTCTGCACACCTCTCCGCTGGCCCAGGCCGGCGCGGGCGATGCCGGCGGACTCAACGTCTACGTGAACTCGCTGTCCCGGGCCTTGAGGGCCGCCGGGGTCTGCGTCGACCTGGTCACCACCGGTGACGACGACGACCACGTGCGCCTGCTCGACGACGGGAGGCGGGTCCACCAGCTGCGCGCGGGAGGACCGGGCGGCAAGAATCGCCTCGTCGACGATGTCGAGTCCCTCGCCAGGCGCGCGCTGCGAAGCCTGGCCGCCGTCGACGGCACCGAGGTGACCACGGTGCACTCCCATTACTGGATCTCCGGCCTGGCCGGCACCCTGATGGCGCGCAGACTGCAGGTGCCGCTGGTCCATACCATGCACACGATCGGCGCGGTGAAGCAGGAGTGCGATCCGGCGGCGACGGAGGACCACCGTCGCGACGCGGCCGAGGCGGCCATCGCACGCTCAGCGGACGCCCTGACGGCGAACACCGCCCGCGAACGTGACGACCTGGTGCGGCTCTTCGGCGTGGAGGCGGAAGACGTGACCTCGGTGCGCCCCGGCGTCGACCTCAGCGTCTTCCACCCGCCCGAAGGCGAGGACCCCCGCCTCAGCCTGGAGGGCCGACCTCTGCGGCTGACCTTCGCCGGACGCCTGCAGCCCCATAAGGGCCCGCAGGTCGCCGTGGAGGCGCTGGGACTGTTCCGCAGGGTGATGCCTGACACTCCGGTGGAGCTCACAGTGGCGGGTCGCCAAAGCGGCGACGATGCCCTGGACATCGGGCGACTGGCCGCCCACCACGGAGTGGCGGATCTGGTGCGCACCACAGACCCGCTGCCGCACCCCGAGCTCGCATCCCTGTTCCGCGACTCCGACGCTGTGCTGATGCCCTCCTACAGCGAGTCCTTCGGGCTGGTGGCCTTGGAGGCGATGGCCTGTGGGACCCCGGTGTTGGCTCATGACGTCGGTGGGCTCTCCGAACTGGTCACCCACCGCCGGAGCGGCCGGCTCATCAGGTCGCTGGACCCCGCGGCATGGGCGGAACAGATGCGCTGGCTGGTCCTCCACCGGCGCGCCTGGGAGCGGTACAGCACGACGGCGGCCGTGCGAGCCGAAGAATACTCCTGGGCGGCGACGGCGACGGCGAGCCTGCGCCTCTACCGCAGTCTGAGCCCCGCCTCGGCCTTCACCGGATGAGGCGGCGCATCATGCCAGGCGACGCGCCGGAGAAGCGGGCGAGACAGCTCATCGGGTGAAATAGCGGGAGGCCCATGTGCTGCCATACTGCCGCTCAAGACGACGTTGGGTGCGTGAACTGCGCACCATCGACTGCTGGACGCGCTCCTGGATGCGCGGCTTCAGTCCGTGGGGACGACGCACCATGCCCTCCTGAGCCACGGTGGCCACCAGGGCTCCGTCACGGGTGTAGATGGCGCCCGCACCCAGTCCGCGCGAGCTCTGGGCGCTCGGGCTGCGCTGGATGTAGAGGAGCCACTCGTCAGCGCGCGCCTCCCGGTGCCACCACATCGCGTGGTCCAAGGAGGCCACCTTCATCCCCGGCTTGGCCCAGTACAGCCCGTGGCGTCGCAGGACCGGCTCCAACAACGTGTAGTCGGAGGCATAGAGGATCGCCGCCCGGTGGACGTTCGGATCGTCCGGCAGCGGGCCGCGGGTGCGCATCCACACCGCGTTGGCGGCCCGGGGCAGCGTGTCCTCCTCCAAGTAGATGGGGCGGTCCACATGACGGATCTCGAAGGGCCTGCCGTGGGCCCACTCCTGCATGACAGGGTGCTTCACGTGCCCGACGAGCTCATGCGGGGCGGCGAGCTCCTCCGGTCCGGGGATGTCCAGCGGCATGTCCTGCTGATGCGTCGGCCCCGGGGACGGCCGCTGGAAGGACGCGATCATCGACAGGATCGGCCGCCCGTCCTGATAGGCCTGGCTGCGTCGGGCGGAGAACGAGCCCCCGTCGCGGAGCCGCTCGACGCCGATCTCGATCGGTTTGGTGGCATCACCGGGGCGGAGGAAGTATCCGTGGACGGAGTGGATGACCCGCTCCGGATCCACGGTCCTCATCGCGGCGATCGCCGACTGGGCGAGCACCTGACCCCCGAAGACTCGCCAGAAGGCCTGGTCGAAGACCGGTCCCAGGAAGCGCTCCTCTGCGCCGGGCTCGCCGTCGGCCGGGACGAGATCCTCGAGGTCCAGCATGCCCACCAGACGGTCCACGGCTTCTGCGGGGGTGGGGACGCGGTACGGACGCTCAGACATGGGACCTCCGGAGGGGGCGGGCTGGTGGGGAGGGCGGCACAGGATGGTACCGGCTGGTACGGGGCGGGACTGAACACCACTCTACCGAGCGCAGCGCGTGGTCAGCGGCAGGCTCTGCGGGGCGGCCCCGTGAGCCGCTGCGGTGTGTCGGTGACGGTGAGCGCCCCGTGCGGACATGCCCCGTCACAGACCTCCACGGGGACCGGTCCCCGAAGCGGCAGATGGAAGAATGGCCGCCATGACGAGCACCCCCGGACCCCGTTCGCCCGACCCCTCCTCCGCGCGCGCCTCTGAGGAGCCGCGGGAGCTGCACTTCGCGGAGGCCGTGGCCCTGCAGGACCTGCACACCTATATCCGGCGTGCCCGCCGGATCCAGGAGCAGGGCGTCCGGCTGCAGGCCGTGGGCACGGTGCTGGCCGCCTGGGTGCCGGTGATGACGCCCAGCTCCTTGGTGGGTCGACTGCCTGCGGTGCTGGGGCTGCGCACCATGGCTCTGACCCGGTCGTCCCGAGCCGACGTCACCGTGGAGCTGAGCGCGATCACCGAGCGTCTCGCCCGGATGAACCCGGCGGAGACCGTGCTGCCGCTGCCGCCGAGCCGGCTGAGCGTGCCGTGGGCCGCCGTGACGCCCCCGCGCACGGGATGGCAGCCCTTGGGGGAGCTGGAGGACGACGTCGTGCGTGCCGCAGCCGAGCACGGCATCGCGGAGATCGCCCGGACCGTGCCGGAGACGGCCGGCGCGGCGGTCGTGGAGCAGGTCCGTGAGCGGGTCTGGGGCCGCAGCCTCGCTGAGACTGCGGCTGAGTCCACCGCGGGCGCCTCCACGGACGATGTGCAGGCCGAGTCGGCACCTGCGGATCCCGCTGACGGCCCCGCTGCGTCCGAGGGGACGGCGGCCTCGGCAGCGGCGCAGGCGGTTCCGGCCGGTGCGGCGTTCGGTTCTCACGCGCTGAACTTCCTGAGCCCGGAGGCCTCCGGCGGGCGCACCGCCGTGCACGGTCTGGGTCGCTGGCTGCGCCTGAGCTCAGCCGGTGGTCATATCTTGTGCCGCCGGACCGGGATCTGAGCGGCGGCGCGGTTCACGCCGCGGCATGATTCAGCTGTTGACCATGGAGTGGGCCGCCCGCTCCAGGTAGTCCCAGAGGATCTGTTCATGCATCGGGGACAGGTCTGCGGCCTCCACCGCTCGTCGCATGTACCGCAGCCAGGTGTCTCGCGCCTGGGCATCGACGCGGAAAGGCATGTGGCGCATCCTCAGTCGCGGATGGCCGCGTTCGGCCTGGTAGGTCCGGGGCCCGCCCCAGTACTGCTCGAGGAACATCAGCAGCCGGCGCTTGGCGGGCTCGAGGTCCTCCTCGGGATACATCGCGCGGAAATCGGGGTCCTCGGCCACCTGGTCGTAGAAGACGTCGACGATCCGCTGGAAGGTCTCGTGGCCGCCCACCTCCTCGAAGAAGGACTTCTGATCCGGGGACGGTGCAGGGTCACCCATCGGCAGTCCTCCGGGTGCGGGCAGGTATCCCATGTCGGCACTGGCGGGACGGGAGGACGCCGTCGCCGCATGGTCGGAGGACGATTCTCCTTCGGCGGAGGGCGGCTCCGTGGTGGGCCGTTCCGTCGACGGGAGGCCGCTCACCTGCGACGGGGGGCGTCCCACCGGACGGACTGTGGCGATCGGAGCACCGAGGCGGCGCGAGAACTGGGGACGAGGGGCCCGATCCTCCGAGCCCTCGCGTGCGGACCCCTGAGGTGCGGAAGCCTCGGGTGGAGTGGATCTGCTGGGGGAGGTGCCGCGGTCGAAGGCGCCGGTGGACCGGAACGGGGACACCGGTTCATGGGTGACCGGGAAGTTCACGCTCCGGGCGATGAAGCACCGCTCGGCGGCCTCGGCATGCAGCTGATCGGCCCGTGCGCGCCGGCTCTCATCGGCCAGCGTCACCTCGGCGCGGAGGACTGCCGCGGTGATCTCCCCGGAACCGTCGCCGTGGACCCGAAGCTCGGCCGTGCCGTGCACGGTCATCGCGGTCACCACCACACCCGCCGCGGCGGCCGCGTGCAGATAGGAGAGGGTATGGCACTGTGCCAGGGCGGCGAGCAGAAGCTGCTCCGGGTTCCACCGTTCAGCGTCGCCATGGAAGGCCCGGGCCGCGGACCCCGTCAGCGGAGGCGGGGACTCCAGCCCGCGCGAGGACTCCCGCTCGCTCAGCACCGCTGTGACGGTGTGCTCGCGTCGGTAGTCTCGGGGCCCGGTCGTTCCGCCGTCGTCACTCCAGGCCACCTCCACCCGGAAGGTGTGCTGGTCGATCTGCATGCTCTCCCCATCTGTGGTGCCTGTGCCTCTCACGATACCGTCCGTCGGGCAGGCTCCCCTCGCGGCGCAACGCGTTCCAGGACGAGCGCGATTTCCTCATAGGATGTCATCGGCGCCACAGCACCAGGTGGCGTCGATGAGTCGCCCGCCACCTGACGTCCCTCGAGAGGAACACCGCCTGACATGCGCGTCCACATCGCCACCGACCACGCCGGCATGGAGCTCTCCGCCCACCTCGTGAAGCACCTCAGCGCCCAGGGCTACGAGATGATCGACCACGGTCCGCAGGAGTATGACGCGCTCGACGACTACCCGGCGTTCTGCCTGCGCGCCGCCGAGGCTGTGGCCGAGGACCGTCGCCAGGGCATGGACTCTCTGGGCATCGTCTTGGGCGGCTCCGGCAATGGGGAGCAGATCGCTGCCAACAAGGTCCGTGGCATCCGGGCCGCGCTGGCCTGGAACCTGGACACGGCCCGGCTGGCCCGCGAGCACAACGATGCCAACGTCGTGGGGCTCGGCGGCCGCCAGCACAGCGTCGCGGAAGCCACCGAGATCGTCGAGGCGTTCCTGACCGCCCAGTGGACCGACGAGGAGCGTCACGCGCGCCGGATCGGCAAGATCACCCGCTACGAGGAGTCCGGCGAGATCGTCGACTGAGCACCGACGACTGAGACGAGCTATGCCTGAAGGACACACGCTGCACCGGCTCGCCCGGCAGATCGGCGACCTGTTCGTGGGCAGGATGTGGAAGGTCACCTCGCCGCAGGGCCGGTTCGCCGCGGGCGCGGCCCTTCTGGACGGACGTGCCCCGGAGCAGGCAGAGGCCTGGGGCAAGCACCTCTTCGTGCGCGTCGGCCACCACGTCTGGCAGGTCCACCTGGGCCTGTACGGGGCGTTCAGCTTCCGGGGGGACGAGTCCTTCGACGGCGCCGCCACACTGGGCGCACCCCGTGCCGCCGCGCAAGCCTGGGACATTCGGCGCGACGACGACGGCTGGATCGTCCCCACCGCTCCGGAGGGCGCGGTCCGAGCCCGGATCCGCTCTCCTCACGGATGGGCAGATCTCCGCGGACCGTCGAGGTGTGCGGTCCTCACCGCCGAGGAGCACCGCGAGGTGATCGCCCGGCTCGGTCCCGATCCGCTGCGTCAGCCGGAGGGGGCGACCCTCGATGACATGATCGAGAGCTTCGCCGGACGCCTGGCTCGACGTCGGACCCCGCTGGCCGCCGCGCTGATGGACCAGAGTGTGATCGCCGGGGTCGGGAACATCTATCGGGCGGAGTCGCTTTTCCTGGAGCGCCTCGACCCGGACATGCCCGCACGACAGCTCCCGGCGGAGCAGGCCGCCGCGCTGTGGCGCCGACTCACCGACCAGCTGCGGGACGGAGTCCGGGAGGGCGTGATCCGCACGGTGCGGACCCCGGATCCGCCGCCGTCCGAGGCCACGCATGACTATCGGGTCTCCTCGCATCCGGAGGCAGAACGTCGCCACTGGGTCTACCGGCATCACGGGACCCCCTGCCTGCGGTGCGGAGAGGCCATCGCCGCCCGAGAGCTCCAGGGTCGCACCCTCTATTGGTGCCCTGGCTGCCAACGGTGACCGGCCTGCGGGCGCGGGCGGAGTCGAGGCGCGGCGGCGCGCTCCGGCAGGCCCGGGCCGAATGCGTGGGCGGTCGCCGATTCCCGTAGAATCACTGGTGACCCTCTCGAAGGGTCTGTTGTGTCCTGCCCCTGGCCGGCGACGTCGGCCGATCCGTGAGGAGAACCGTTCCCCGTGTCCGAGAACGCAGTGTCCGAGAAGATCACCATCACGATCGACGGCGAGGCCACCGGCATCGCGCCGGGCACCACCGGGATCACCCTCTTCGCGGACCAGGCGACGACTGTGGTGATGCGTGTCGACGGAGAGGTCTGGGACCTGTCGCGGGAGATCCCGGCCGGCGCCGTGGTCGAGCCGGTGGACATCAGCGAGCCGGAAGGGCTCGACGTCCTGCGGCACTCGACCGCCCACGTCATGGCCCAGGCCGTCCAGCAGCTCTTCCCCGGGGCCAAGCTGGGCATCGGTCCCTACATCACGGACGGCTTCTACTTCGACTTCGACGTCGAGGAGCCGTTCACGCCGGAGGATCTGAAGAAGATCGAGAAGGCGATGCAGAAGATCGTGAAGTCGGGGCAGACCTTCGAACGCGAAGTGGTCGACCTCGCCGAGGCGAAGCGGCAGATGGCTGAGGAGCCCTACAAGCTGGAGCTGCTCGGCGGCGACGGAGGCGGGTCCGCGGACGGGGCCGACGTCGAGGTCGGCGGCGACGTCATCACGATCTATCACAACGTGAACCGCAAGGGGGAGAAGGTCTGGGCGGATCTGTGCCGGGGGCCTCACCTGCCCAGCACGAAGCTCATCGCCAACGGGTACGCCGTCATGCGTGCCGCGGGCGCGTACTGGCGGGGCAAGGAGACCAACCCTCAGCTGCAGCGCCTCTACGGCACCGCCTGGCCGACGAAGGACGACCTCAAGGCCTATCAGGAGCGCCTCGCCGAGGCCGAACGTCGGGACCACCGTCGGCTCGGTCGTGAGCTGGACCTGTTCAGCTTCCCCGAGGAGATCGGCTCCGGCCTCTCCGTCTGGCATCCCAAGGGAGGGCTGGTGCGCGGGATCATGGAGCAGCACGCCCGTGCGCGGCACCTGGAGTCCGGGTACACCTACGTCTACACCCCTCACATCTCCAAGGCCGATCTCTTCGCAACCTCAGGTCACCTCGCCAACTACCAGGACGACATGTGGCCCGCCATCCACATGGACGAGGAGCGTGACGACGAGGGCACCATCACCAAGCAGGGCCAGGACTACTACCTGAAGCCCATGAACTGCCCCATGCACATCCTCATCTACAAGGAGCGGGGGCGCAGCTATCGGGACCTGCCGCTGCGGTTCGCGGAGAACGGCACCGTCTATCGCAATGAGCGTTCGGGGGCCCTGCATGGCCTGACCCGCGTGCGGGGGTTCACCCAGGACGACGCGCATCTCTTCGTCCGGCAGGATCAGCTGGAGGACGAGGTCACCAAGGTGGTCGAGTTCGTCGTCTCGCTGCTGCGTGACTTCGGCCTGGACGACTTCGAGCTGGAGCTGTCCATGCGGGACGACGAGAAGGACAAGTGGGTCGGCTCCGACCAGTTCTGGGAGGACGCCACCCAGGCGCTGCGCAATGTGGCGGTGACCTCGGGTCTGAAGCTGACCGAGATTCCGGGGGAGGCGGCCTTCTACGGCCCGAAGATCGACCTGAAGGTCACCGACGCGATCGGGCGGAAGTGGCAGCTGTCCACGGTGCAGGTGGACCCGAACCTTCCGGAACGCTTCGGGCTGGAGTACGCCGCGGAGGACGGCACCCGACAGCGCCCCATCATGATCCACCGGGCCCTGTTCGGATCGATCGAGCGGTTCTTCGCCATTCTGCTGGAGCACTACGCCGGAGCCTTCCCCGCGTGGCTGGCGCCGGTCCAGGTCCGAGGCATCCCCGTGGCCGAGCCGTTCAACGACTACCTCGGCGAGGTCATCGACAGGCTCAGGGCCGCCGGCGTGCGCGCCGAGCTGGAGGACGGCACCGATCGGTTCCCGAAGAAGATCCGCACCGCCTCCAAGGACAAGATCCCGTTCGTGCTCATCGCCGGTGGTGAGGACGCCGACGCGGGCGCGGTGTCCTTCCGCTTCCGTGACGGCAGCCAGGACAACCAGGTGCCGGTCGACGAGGCCGTGGCGCGCATCCTGAAGGCCATCGAGGACCGTGAGGCCTGAGCGGCCCGTGGTGGACCAGGAGCACGACGCCGACACCACGCCCGACCCGGCGGAGGACGACTTCTCCCTGGCCGGGGTGCCGGACGCGTTCCAGCGCCTCTGGAACCCGCACCGCATCGCGTACATGCGCCGCGGGCAGGACCAGGTCTCGGGGACATCCGACTGCCCCTTCTGCACCGCGCCGGGGCGCACCGACGAGGATTCCCTGATCGTGCACCGCGGCACGACCTGCTACGTGCTGCTCAACCTGTACCCCTACAACCCCGGCCACCTCCTGGTCTGCCCCTACCGGCATGTGCCGGACCTGACGGACCTCAGCGCCGCCGAGTCCGAGGAGTTCACCCGACTGTCCCAGGTGGCGATGGTCGCGCTGCGGACCGTCGCGGCACCCGGCGGGTTCAACCTGGGGCTCAACCAGGGCAAGGACGGTGGAGCCGGGATCGCCGCGCACCTGCATCAGCATGTGGTGCCCCGGTGGGGCGGCGACGGCAACTTCCTGCCGATCATCGCCCAGACCAAGAACATGGCCCAGACGCTGGGGGAGACCCACCGCATGCTCCACGACGTCTGGGACGAGGCCGCCCGGGCCTTCGCCGCAGATCAGGCACAGACGGAAGGGACGTCCGGTGAGGCCGGACAGGAGCAGGACGCCTGATGCTCAACAGGTATGCGAGAGGCCTCTTCGGCGCCCTGTTCACCCCGGTCGCGAAGCTGCTCATGCGTGTGGGGCTCACGCCCAACATGGTCACCGTGATCGGCACCGTCGGGGTGGCCGTCGGCGCCCTGGTCCTCTACCCCCTGGGGGAGCTGTTCTGGGGCACCGTGTTCATCACGCTGTTCATCTTCTCGGACCTGATCGACGGACTCATGGCTCGCATGTCCAGCCGGTCCTCGCCCCTGGGCGGGTTCCTGGACTCCACCCTGGACCGGGTGCAGGACGGAGCGGTCTTCCTGGGTCTGCTCATCTGGTTCTTCACCGGAGGCGACCAGCCCTGGATCGGTGTCTCCGCCGCGGCCTGCCTGCTGCTGGGGGGCCTGGTGCCATATGTGCGCGCCAAAGCCGAGGCGATGGGCTACACCGCTGATGTCGGCATCGCCGAACGTCCCGAGAGGATGGTTCTGGCCCTGGTGTTCACCGGTTTCACGGGTCTGGGGCTGCACTCCTCGGTTCTGCTCGTCGTGCTGACCCTGCTGGCGGCGGCCTCGGCCGTCACGGTGGTCCAGCGCATCCTCTCCGTCCGACGGCAGGCCGATCAGCAGAATCGCTGACTCTTCGACTCACCGTCGGTCCGGCTCCGGGTCGGGAACGTCAGGCGGGCGGTGTCATCCCGAGGCTGCGCAGCAAGGGGGCGAGCGTGGGCTCCCGCCCGATCGCGTGCCGGAACGACTCCTCCAGCTCTCGGGTATCGCCGCGGCGCAGCAGCTCGGCGCGGAATCGATCTCCGGCCTTCCGCAGCGCACTCTCGTCGTCCATGACCGTGCGGAACCACTCGGCGGCGTCGGCGGCGAGGACCTGCGCCCAGAGATAGGAGTAGTAGCCGGCCGCGTACCCGGATCCGGCGAAGATGTGCTTGAAGCAGCCCGTGCCGTAGCGCGGCGGCACCAGGGGATGGTCCAGCCCCCACGCGGCCAGCGCCTGGTCTTCGAATCCCTCCGGATCCCTGGCCGCCTCCTCGGCCTGCTCGGGACTGAGAGTGTGCCAGGCGAGGTCCAGGACGACGGCGGCCAGATGCTCCACCATCGAGGCTCCACGGCCCCAGTGGGGGTCGGCCCCGGGGTGGAGATGCGATCCTGACGCCGGGGACGGGCGCCACAGGTCGGCGAAGACCTCGTTGACCTGAGAGGGGAACTCCACGGCATCGCGCGGCACGGCAGTGCCGGAGAGGGCCTCGAACTCGGCCTCGGCGAGCAGCCCGTGCAGCGCGTGGCCGAACTCGTGGAACAGGGTCTTCTGCTCGGCACGAGTGACCTGCGCCGCCTCGCCGTCGGCTGGGCGTGCCAGGTTCAGGCAGTTGATGACCACCGGACGGGATCCGGTCAAGGAGGACGCCACGGAGAACGAGTTCATCCAGGCGCCGCCGGCCTTGGTGGGACGAGCGAACGGATCCAGCAGGAACAGGCCCAGGACGGCACCGTCGACGTCGCGGACCTCGAAGCTGCGGGCCCCGTCGACGAACCCCGGAAGGTCCGTCCGCTCGTGGACCTGCAGGCCGTAGACCCGGCGGGCGGCGGCGAACACCCGTCCGAGCGCCTCCTCCAGAGGCAGGGAGGCGTCCGCGGGCGGGCCCGGGGCGTCGTCGCGTCCCTCGGCTGCACCGCGGGCCGCCCGCTCTACGGCGGCGATCCCATAGGTGAGGTCCCAGGGCCGCAGCTCGTCGTGGACGTCCCCGGCGGCGCGCAGATGCTCCTCCACGACCGCGAGCTCCTCGGCCAGCCGACGCCGTGCCCCGGCGATGAGCGGCCGCAGCATGTCCTGGACGGCGGAGACGTCCGACGCGGTGCGCAGCGTCAGCACCGCGTCCAGGTGATGGTCATGACCCAGCAGCCGTGCCCGCCGCGCCCGCAGCACAGCGATGTCCGCGCCGATCTGCCGTGTGGTGCGCCCGTCGTCGCCTGGCATGCCGCCGCGTTCGAAGGAGGCGAGGTGAAGACGACGCCGGGTCTGACGATCACGCAGCACCGCCAGCGCCGGCTGCTGCACCGGCATCCCGAGCCGGAGCAGGTGCCCGGCGTCATGGCCGGCGGCGCGCGCGGCCTCTCGTGCCGAGGAGAGCACAGCGTCGTCGAGCCCCACCAGCTCATCGGCGGAGGCGACGTAGACGGCGGACTCGGCGACCTCAGCCCGTTGCAGGCGTTGATAGGCGGTCTCCTCGGCGGCGATCTTCCGGTTCAGCTCCCGCAGGCGTTCCTGGTCGGTGCCGGAGAGTCCCGCACCGGCGGCCTCAGCCTCCGCGAGCAGACGGTGCAGCATCCGACGCTGCTCCGCGGTGGGGGAGACCGCCCCGGCGTCGATGCGTTGGGCAAGCTCACGCAGTCGGTGGTGCAGTCCGGGGTGCAGCTGCACCCAGTCTCGGTGGGCGGCCATCTCGGGGGCCCAGTGTGCCTGGACGTCCTGCAGGTCCGGGCCGGCGTCCGCGGAGAACACGCAGGAGAACGCGCGCTGAACGCGCCGCAGTCTCCCACCGGCCCGCCCGACGGCTCGCAGGGGATCGTCGACGTCGGCCGGAGCGCCCCGCGCGGCGATCTCCTCGAGCTCAGCCTTCTCCTCGGCCACCCCCGCCCGCAGCGCCGGCAGCCAGTCGCCGGGGGAGACACGACGCAGATCCGGGTGCTGGTGGTCCAGCAGGAAGCCGTCGCCGAAGGGATCGTGGGGGGAGCCGGCGCCGTCGGGCCGGGAGCGGACTCGGACCTGGCCGGTGTCCGGATGGGTGACCTGGGAGGCGTGCGTCAAGGCTTCGGCCTTCCTCTCGTGGCGACGGTAGGCTGGTGTCCACACTACGTGCCGCACGTCATGGTGGCGTGCATTCCGGAACCCTGACTGACGAGATCGGAGAACTATGGCCGGCCACTCCAAATGGGCCAACACCAAGCACCGCAAGGCTGCTGTGGACGCCAAGCGCGCCAAGATCAACGCCCGCTACATCAAGCAGATCGAGGTCGCGGCGCGCAACGGCGGGCCGGATCCGGCGGGCAACCCGGCGCTGGATCTCGCCGTCTCCAAGGCCAAGAAGAACTCGGTCCCCAACGACAACATCGACCGGGCGATCAAGCGCGGGGCAGGTCTGACGGGCGATGCGGTGGAGTATGAGGAGATCATGTACGAGGTGCGTGGCCCGCAGGGCTCGGCGCTGCTCGTGGAGTGCCTCACGGACAACCGCAACCGTGCTGCCTCGGAAGTGCGTGTGGCGGTGACCCGGTCGGGCGGCACCGTGGCGGATCCCGGGTCGGTGGCGTACATGTTCCAGCGCAAGGGCGTGGTCAGCGTGCCGAAGGAGGGGCTCACCGAGGATGACGTGCTCGCCGCAGTCCTGGAGGCCGGCGTCGAGGAGGTCATCGAGCACGAGGAGACGTTCGAGGTGCAGTCTGAGCCGCAGGATCTGCAGGAGGTCGTCAAGGCCCTCGAAGACGCAGGACTCGCCGTGGAGTCGGACGAGGTCGAGTTCGTCTCTGACGTGAAGGTGGACCTCGACCTCGATGCCGCCAAGAAGTTCCTCAAGCTGCATGATGCGCTCGAGGATCTCGACGACGTCCAGAACGTCCACACCAACGCGGACCTCAGCGCGGACACGCTCGCCGCGCTCGACGCCGAGAGCTGATCGCCGGGCCATGGCGTCAGCGGTGCCGGTGAGGGGCACGGCCGGGACCTCACGGGTGGCCCAGCGGATCCTCGGCGTCGATCCCGGGCTGACCCGTTGCGGCTTCGCCGTGGTGGAGATGCACCGGGACCGCACCGGCGAGTCCGTGCACGTGGAGGTCACCGGAACCCGCTCGGACCAGGATCTGGCGGAGCGCATCTTGGCGATCCAGCGTGCCGCCGAGGCCCTGCTGGACACCTATGCTCCGGACGTGCTGGCCATCGAGCGGGTGTTCGCCCAGAACAACGCTCCCACCGTGGTCGGCACGGCGCAGGCCTCGGGGGTGGTCATCGCCGCCGCCGCCGCACGGGGCATCCCGGTGGCCTGGCATACACCCTCGGAGGTCAAAGCGGCGGTGACCGACGACGGTTCCGCCGACAAAGCCGCCGTGGCTCGCATGGTGCAGCGGATCCTGCGGCTCCCCGCCCTGCCGAAGCCCGTCGACGCGACCGACGCCTATGCGGTGGCCATCTGCCATGCCTGGCGGTCCGGCATCGGCACGCGCCATGACATGGCGGCCGGGACCCGGACCCACCAGGGGGCGCGGACGGCTCTGCAGCGGGCTGCAGACGCTGGCACCTCGGGGATGACACCGGCCCAGCGTGCCTGGCAGGAGGCCGAGAGGCGCGCCGGGGGCGGAGCGTCCGGGCGAGTCGGCCCGGGCAGCGTCCGACGGGGGCGGTAGTCTGTTCGAAGATGTGTACGAACGTCGATGCGGCGGCGGACAGAACAGCGGACAGGACGGGTGAGCGATGATCTCTTCGATCCGGGGCGAGGTGCTCCACGTGGGGCTCGATCATGCGATCGTTGAGGTGGCCGGGTTCGGCCTCGAGGTCACGGCCACCGCGCAGACGTTGGGAGAGCTGCGGCTGGGCCAGGAGACCCGGCTGCAGACCTCGTTCGTGCCGCGCCAGGACGACGCCCCGCTGCTCTTCGGCTTCGCCGACGGCGGCGAGCGGGAGATCTTCACCACTCTGCTGGGGATCTCCGGGGTCGGCCCTCGGCTGGCCCTGGCCGTGCTGAGTGTGCACAGTCCGGCCGCGGTGCGTCAGGCGATCGCCGATTCCGACACCGCCGCCTTCACGAAGGTTCCCGGCATCGGGAAGAAGACCGCTCAGCGGATCCTGCTCGAGCTCGCCGGCAAGCTCGTCGTCGAACCGGCGGACGAGCCTGCGACCCCCGCACCGTCCCGAGCCGATGAGGTCACGGGGCAGGTCCAGGAGGCGCTGAGCTCGCTCGGCTGGACCGAGAAGGACGCCCGAAGCGCCGTCGAGCAGGTGCTGCGTGATGAGCCGGAGCTGGCGCAGGCCGAGGTGCCGGTGGTCCTGCGGCACACCCTGCGGATGCTCGGTTCTGCCGGGGGGAGCGGCCGATGAGCACGGAGGATCCCCGGGAGCTGGTCGGGACGGCGCCTGCGGCCGAGGAGAAGGCGCTCGAGGCCGCGCTGCGGCCGAAGACCCTGCAGGACTTCGTCGGTCAGTCCACGGTGCGCGGGCAGCTCTCACTCGTGCTGGAGTCTTCGCGGCTGCGGGGAGCGGCGGCCGACCATGTGCTGCTGTCCGGCCCACCGGGGCTCGGGAAGACCACGCTGGCGATGATCATCGCCGGCGAGATGAATGCCGCACTGCGCATCACCTCCGGCCCGGCGATCCAGCATGCCGGCGACCTCGCGGCCATCCTGTCCTCGCTCACCGACGGGGAGGTGCTCTTCATCGACGAGATCCACAGGATGTCGCGACCGGCCGAAGAGATGCTCTACATGGCCATGGAGGACTTCCGGGTCGACATCATCGTCGGCAAGGGAGCCGGCGCCACGTCGATACCGCTGGAGCTGCCGCCGTTCACCCTGGTGGGCGCCACCACGCGCGCGGGGCTGCTGCCGGGCCCGTTGCGGGATCGCTTCGGATTCACGGGGCATCTCGAGTACTACTCGGCCGACGAGTTGGAGCGGGTTCTCCGGCGCTCGGCCGGGATGCTGGACATGCAGGTCGACGACGCCGGGTTCGCGGAGATCGCCACACGATCACGCGGGACCCCGCGCATCGCGAACCGACTGCTGCGACGGGTGCGCGACTGGGCTCTGGTGCACGGGGTGCCCCTGGTGGACCGTGAGGCCGCCGGTCAGGCCCTGGACACCTACGAGGTGGATCGGCGCGGTCTGGACCGTCTGGACCGCGCGGTGCTCCATGCCCTGTGCACCACGTTCCGCGGCGGTCCGGTGGGTCTGTCCACGCTGGCGATCCTCGTCGGGGAGGAGACGGAGACGGTCGAGACCGTCGCCGAACCGTACCTGGTGCGGGAGGGGCTGCTCGCCCGTACGCCGCGGGGCCGCATCGCCACGGAGGGAGCCTGGCGCCACCTGGGCCTGAAGCCGCCCGAGTCCGCTGACAGCGGACGGGAGGCCGTGTCCTCGGGGGATCCGCGCTGGGACCTCGGCGACAGCTGATAGTCTGTCGCGTTGAACGACTCCACGGCGGCGGTCGAGCTGACCAGGCTCGGCGCCTTCGCGGAGCTGCCCATCGATCGAACAGATTGGCCCACAGGTGAACGAACCACACGTCATGGCAGTGCAGCAGGCTCACGCCGCGGCAGGAGGTGATCTCTGATGGATCCCTTCCTTCTGATCATGATCGCGATCCTCGCGCTCTTCATGCTGATGACCTTCCGCCGCGGGAAGAAGATGCGTGATGCACAGTCCGCCGCGATCAGCGGTGCTGTGCCGGGCGCGGAGGTCGTGACGGCCGGCGGAGTCGTCGGCACCGTCGTCGCCCGCGACGAGGAGAAGCAGCGGGTGACCCTGGAGTTCTCCGGCGGAGACCGCGTGGACTTCCAGCTCCCCGCCGTCCAGCATGTGGTGACTCCGGCGGCGTCGCCGGAGGACCCCGCTCCGGAGTCCCCTGAGTCTCCGGAGTCAGAGGAACGCTGACCAGTTCCCTTTTCACAGCCCGCCACCGCACCGGTGAGCGGGCTGTGGTGTTGACGGGGTGGGACGGCGTGACCGCGCAGCGCCCCTCGACGCACCCGACGAGCGGAAGGTTGACCAGAGCCTGATGGCGACAAGCACACCGGTGGCCCGCGCCCGCGCGGCCCTGATCGGACTGTTGGTGCTCATCCTCGGGATGGGCGGACTGCTGACCTACGGGGTCTCCCAGGACCGGGCCCAGTGGGCGCCGCTGCTGGCGCTCGACCTCTCGGGCGGCACTCAGATGGTCCTGTCCCCGCATGTGGACGGTGACGACCAGCTCGACAGCGAGCAGCTCGAGCAGGCCGTGGAGATCATCCGCCAGCGCGTGGACGGCACCGGTGTGGCTGAGGCTGAGATCGCCACTCAGGGAGCGGAGAACGTGGTCGTCGGCATGCCGGGCACCCCGGATGCCGAGACCCGCGAGCTCATCCAGGCCTCCGCCGACATGGAGTTCCGCCCGGTGCTGCAGGCCGAGATGGATCCTGACTACATCGACCAGCTGATCGAAGAAGGCATGCCTGAGGAGGAGGCCGAGGAGCTCGAAGAGGCGGCCGAAGCCCAGGAGGAGGCCACGGAGGACGAGGACGTCGCCGGTGAGGAGGACGCCGGAGGCGAGGGGGCCGAGGCCCAGCCGGAGGACTTCCCAGAGCCCACCGCAGAGCCGCAGGACCCCTCCGACCTGAACTGGATCACCCAGGATGTCGCCGCCGACTTCGCGAACTTCACCTGCAGCCGTGAGGTCAGCATCGAGGAGCGGGAGGCCGCCGACTCCGATCAGCCACTGGTGACCTGTGACCCCGAGACCGGGATGAAGTACCTGCTCGGCCCCGTGGAGGTCCCGGGCACCCATATCCACGACGCCGGCTTCGGGATGGAGCAGACGCCTACGGGAGGCCAGACCGGACGCTGGGCCGTCGACATCGTGCTCGACAGCGACGGCACCGCCGAGTTCCGCGACTCCTCCACCCGTCTCTACGGGCTCGAGGGCGTCCGCAACCAGTTCGCGATCGTGCTGGACAGCCGCGTCATCTCCGCTCCGAGGATGAACTCGCCGATCACTGACGGCCGAGCCCAGATCACCGGAAACTTCACCGAGGATGAGGCGCGCAACCTGTCCGAGCAGCTGCGGTACGGCTCTCTGCCGGTCAGCTTCGAGATCCAGTCCGAGGAACAGATCTCGGCGACGCTCGGCGCCGATCAGCTGCGCAACGGCCTGCTCGCCGGCATCATCGGTCTGATCCTGGTCGCCGGGTACGCATTGTTCCAGTACCGGGCGCTGGGTCTGGTCACGATCGCCTCCCTGGGAGTCGTCGGAGTGCTCACCTGGTGGACGATCGCGCTGCTCGGCTGGTCCGACGGGTATCGCCTCTCGCTGGCCGGCATCGCGGGTCTGATCGTCTCGATCGGTCTGACTGCCGACTCGTTCATCGTCTACTTCGAACGCATCAAGGACGAGCTGCGCGAAGGCAGATCCCTGGCCGGGGCGGTGGAGAACGGCTGGGCCCGTGCCCGCCGGACGATCCTGGCCTCCAAGGCTGTCAACGTCATCGCCGCCGTCGTCCTCTACATGGTGGCGGTGGGCAACGTCCGCGGCTTCGCCTTCACCCTGGGCCTCACCGCGATCCTGGACGTCATCCTGGTCTTCCTGTTCACCCACCCGGTGATGCAGATCATCGCCCGCCGGAGGTTCTTCGCCTCCGGGCGCCGGTTCTCCGGGCTCTCCGAGAAGGAGCTGGGGGTGGACATGCTCTATCGGGGCGCCGGGCGTTTCGCCCGCCGGTCGGTGCTTCCGGCAGTGGCCGAACCGACCGGTGCCGTCTCACCGGACCGTGCCGCGGCGACGCCGCGTGGTCAGGACGCCGCGGGGGACGAATCCGCCGGAGGCACCTCTGCGGTCAGCGTCTCCCAGGCCACAGCGACCAGCACGCTGACCCTCGACACCGAAGGGGGCCCGGGGACCGGGGTCGATCCGGGGCAGGACGCCGCCATCGTCGACCATCCGGAGCAGGACGACGCCATCGTCGACCATCCGGAGCAGGGCGCCTCCCAGCCACCAGCGGGGGCCGACCCCGAAGCCCCGGGGCTGACCATCGCCGAGCGACGGCGGGCCCGCGCGCTCCACGCGCGCCGTACCTCCCGGGCGGCCGAGGATCCCCCGCAGGACGGCGAGCCGGGGGATGTCACGGACCCTGAGACCGTCACCCGCACCGAGACCGACGAGGAGGACCGCTGATGGCTGCAGGTTTCGCCAAGGCCGGCAACCAGCTCTACACGGGTGAGCGGGCCTACCCGTTCATCCAGAAGTCGAACCTGTGGTTCCTCCTGGCCGCCCTCGTGGTGCTGGTCTCGGTCGCCATCCCGTTCGTCAGAGGCGGGTTCAACCTGGGCATCGAGTTCACGGGAGGCTCTCAGTTCACGATCTCCCAGACCGAGGAGACCGACATCGCCGTCGGCGAGGACGCGGTCGCCGAGGTCTCCGGCCAGGACGCCACCGTCACGAACATCGCGGCGAACACCGTGAGGGTGCAGACCGAGGAGCTCACCGATGACGAGACCCTCGAGGTCGCCGAAGCCCTGCAGGAAGGCTACGGCGTCAGTGCCGACCAGGTGACCTCCACGTTCATCGGCCCCACGTGGGGCGAACAGGTCTCCGAGCAGATGATGCTGGGGCTGGTGATCTTCATCATCCTCGTCGCGCTCTACATGGCCCTGTACTTCCGCACCTGGAAGATGTCGTTGGCCGCCATCCTCGGCCTCGGCTTCGTGGTGATCACCACGGCCGGAATCTACTCGGCGACCAACTTCGAAGTGACCCCCAGCGCGATCATCGGATTCCTCACCATTCTGTCCTACGCGCTCTACGACACCATGGTGGTCTTCGACAAGATCCGGGAGAACGTCCAACCCCTGCGGCAGCAGAAGGATCAGACCTTCACGGAGCGGGTCAATCTGGCCGTCAACCAGACCCTGGTCCGTTCCATCAACACCTCTGTGGTGGGCATCCTTCCCGTCGGCTCGATCCTCTTCATCGGTGCATGGCTGCTGGGTGCGGGCACGCTGCGAGACATCTCACTGGCGCTCTTCGTGGGCGTCATCGTCGGCACGTTCGCCACGATCTTCGTCCAGGCACCCCTCTATGCCCGGATGCGCCGGAACGACGCCGACATCGTCGCGCACACCGAGGAAGTCCTCCGGCTCCGCGAGGAACGTGGCGTGTTGTCGGTGACCCTCTCCGGCACGGCACTGGACGAGCATGGTCGCCCCACGCCGTTCCCGCCGCTGCCTGAGCCCGAGCCGGAGGAGGTCGAGGTCGACGAGGAGGCCTTCGAGATCGTCATCACCGGCATGGAGCCCGACGGTGACGCCTCAGCAGGTGATGACGTACGGCGATGACGGGCTGCGATGGCAGGGGGCGTCCAGGGGTACAATTGCCGACACACCTCCTGATCATGTCGTCTCCGAGAGCAGGTTCGTAAGTTGGTGAACGACGACGGCGCCCGCCGGGGCCAGACCGACGCCACGACGTCGGTGACAGCGGCCAGTCCGCCCGCACCGGCCGTCCGGCGCGCCCGCGCCGTCGGCGTCGTCGACTCCGGGTCCTCGCCGCTTCTGGAGCCCCTGCTGCGCGCCATGCGTGCCAATGGCGGGCAGCAGGACCTCCCGCTGATCCAGCGCGCCTTCGAAGTGGCGAACCACCACCATCGTGACCAGAAGCGCAAGAGCGGCGACCCCTACATCACGCACCCCGTCGCCGTCGCGACCATCCTGGCAGAGCTCGGGCTGACCGGCTCCACGTTGGCGGCCGCGCTGCTCCACGACACCGTCGAGGACACCGACTACAGCCTCGACCAGCTCACCGCCGACTTCGGCGAGGAGATCGCCCTGCTGGTGGACGGCGTCACCAAGCTGGACAAGCTCAAGTTCGGCGACGCGGCCCAGGCAGAGACGGTCCGGAAGATGGTCCTGGCGATGGCCAAGGACATCCGGGTGCTCATGATCAAGCTCGCCGACCGCCTGCACAACGCCCGCACGTGGCGCTATGTGCCGGCCGAGTCCAGCGCCCGCAAGGCCAAGGAGACCCTGGAGATCTTCTCGCCGCTGGCGCACCGGCTCGGCATGAACACCATCAAGTGGGAGTTGGAGGACCTCTCCTTCGCGGCGCTCTACCCCAAGGTCTATGAGGAGATCGTGCGTTTGGTCGGGGACCGGACCCCGCAACGTGAGAAATTCCTCTCGGAGGTGCGCGAGACGATCGCCGACGACCTCAACGAGGCCAGCATCGCCGCCACCATCACGGGCCGCCCGAAGCACTACTACTCCATCTATCAGAAGATGATCGTCCGCGGGAAGGACTTCGACGACATCCACGACCTGATGGGCGTACGGGTCCTGGTGGACTCCGTCCGGGACTGCTACGGCGCCCTGGGTGCGCTGCATGCGCGCTGGAACCCCCTGCCGGGGCGGTTCAAGGACTACATCGCGATGCCGAAGTTCAACATGTACCAGTCGCTGCACACCACGGTGATCGGGCCACAGGGCAAACCGGTGGAGATCCAGATCCGCACCTATGACATGCATCGACGGGCCGAGTACGGTGTGGCGGCCCACTGGAAGTACAAGCAGAAGTCCGGTAGATCCGCCGCGGCCGAGGCCGGACAGGGCGGCGATGCCGGAGGCCGCACTCCGGACGTGGCGACCCAGCAGAGCCAGACCACGGCCGACATCGGGTGGCTGCGCTCCCTGGTCGACTGGCAGTCGGAGACCAAGGACCCCGACGAGTTCCTCGAGTCGCTGCGCTATGAGATCAACGCCAAAGAGGTCTTCGTCTACACTCCGAAGGGCGAGGTCATGGCCCTGCCCGCGGGCGCCACTCCGGTGGACTTCGCCTACGCCATCCACACGGACGTCGGTCACAAGACCATCGGCGCCCGGGTCAACGGGAAGCTGGTCCCGCTGAACTCGGAGCTGCAGCACGGCGACTGGGTGGAGATCTTCACCTCGAAGGCCGAAGGTGCAGGTCCCAGCAGCGACTGGCAGCAGTTCGTCAAGAGCGCGCGGGCGCGCAACAAGATCCGCCAGTGGTTCTCCAAGGAGCGCCGCGAGGAGTCCATCGAACGCGGCAAGGACGATCTCACCAAGGCCATCCGAAAGTCCAATCTCCAGCTGCAGAAGGTCATGAATCCGGACGTCCTCGCCGAGGTCGCCGAGCAGCTGCACTATCCGGACATCTCCGGCCTGTATGCGGGTGTGGGGGACAACCATGTCTCCACGCAGAACGTCATCGAGCACCTCACCGCCCTCGTCGAGCCGGAGGAGGAGGACTCCGAGGAGCACGACACCACGCCCATCACCTCCCCGGTGACCCCGGCGAGCCAGTACTCGGACGCCGGTGTCATCGTCAAGGGCGCAGGCAATGTGCTGGCGAAGCTCGCACGCTGCTGCACGCCAGTGCCGCCCGATGAGATCGAGGGCTTCGTGACCCGGGGGCAGGGGGTCTCCGTGCACCGGGCCGACTGCCGGAACGTCCAGCAGCTCCGGGAGCAGCCCGGGCGGCTGGTGGAGGTGGAATGGGCCCCCACCAAGACGTCCGTGTTTCTGGTGGAGATCCAGGTGGAGGCGCTGGACCGAAAGTCCCTGCTCTCTGACGTCACGCGGGTGCTGGCCGAGTCGCAGGTCAACATCCTCTCCGCCAGTGTCCAGACCTCCCGAGACCGGGTGGCGATCTCTCGCTTCTCGTTCGAGATGGGGGACCCCCGGTACCTGAACCATGTGCTCAACTCCGTGCGACGCATCGACGGAGTCTACGACGTCTATCGCACGGTCGGTCGGCGTCGCGACGCGCACTGAGCCACCAGGTCGGGAATCAACTCCAGACGGTGCTCGTGGGTCCGCCCGCCGCGCATCCGCGCCAGCAGTCGTTCGGTGAGCGCCTCAGCATCGACGTCTCGTCGCCGGGCGTGCAGCAGATCTGCCACCAGCCACCAGCGTCTCAGCCAGGCCGGCTCGTGGACCCCGGCCGCGGCCGCCACCTCCGGCCGCCGGGTGTAGATCGATTCGGCGGCCAGCACGTCCAACGCTCTCCGCCCGTCTGCTGCGCCCAGCCCGAGGAAGAGGTCTGCGGCCGTGCGCAACGGTGTGGTCACTCCGACCCCCGAGACCACGGACACGTCCTCGTCGGAGAGCGCCACCTGATGGACCTGCCACATCTCCGCGTCCCCGCCTCGGCGGCGCAGGCTCTGAGAGATCAGAGTGAGGCGAGATCCCGCTGCGCCCCCGAGATGCACCCAGGCGGCGGTCTCCCCGCAGAGCACGGCGCGGCCCTGTGCCCGGCAGGGGAGCAGCATCATCGCCGCCCGTGCCCGCACGGCCGGCGACTGGCGCAACCAGGCCACCGCGTAGACATCGGAGATGAGGTGCTGCACCGCCCCTTCCGCAGACAGGGCCTGCAGCTCGGCGCCGCTGAACGGGGCACCCGCCCGGTAGAGCTCCTGAAGGGGGCGCGGCGAGGCGGCGGTGGCGATCGGGGCGCGCGCTGCCGGAACAGCTGAGTGTGCGGCGAGACCGGCATCGTGGAAGACCATGCCACCAGCCTGCCTCATCTCCCGAGACGGTGGGGCTCTGTTCCGCATGCCTGTGGACAACGGGGCCCCTGTGGAGGATCGGCTGGTCTGCAGGACCGCCACGTCGTCTCAGGAGACGGGGTCGGCCGGCGGCGCCGCGATCACCGCTTCGCCCGGTTCGCGTCCTTGGGCTCGGCGGATATCCAGCGCCTGCGTGAGGATCTCCACGGCCGCCGCCTGGTCGATCCGATCCCGCTGGTGCCGGGCCTCCACACCGGAGGCCCGCATCTTCTCCGCCGCCGAGACGGTGGAGAGCCGCTCGTCGATCAGGTGCACGGGGATCGGCAGCTCCGCCTGATCCAGGCGGCGCACCAACGCCGCGGCGTAGTCGCGGGCCTTCTGGGTCGAGGCCGTCTCCCCGCCGGAGAGCGAGAGGGGCAGACCGACATAGATCACCCGGGCGTCGCGGTCACGGGCGATCTTGACCAGCATGCGGATGTCCGAGCGGCGTCGGTGGTCCCGACGCAACGTCATGACCGGGGTGGCCACGAGGGCGTCAGGATCCGAGGCGGCCAGACCGACGCGGGCGTCACCGACGTCGACTGCCAGACGCACCCCGGGCCGTGGGGGTCGGGCGCCGGGTCCGGTCTCCCCGCTGCCCCGCTGCGCGGAGTCGGACCCCGGGAAGGCCTCAGCCACGGGTGCGGACGGACCGGACGACGCCGTCGAGGGCCTCGCCGATCTTCTCGGCATTCTGACCGCCGCCCTGAGCGACGTCGGGCTTGCCGCCGCCACCGCCGCCGAGCACCGCGCAGGCCTCCTTCACCAGCGCGCCGGCCTGGACGCCCTCCGACCGGGCGGCCTCGGTGGTGGCGACCACGATCAGCGGGCGACCCTTCGCCTGCCCCGCGAGGGCCACGACGGCAGCGCGCGAGCCGAAGCGCTGCCGCAGGTCGAGGGCGAGACCGCGCAGATCGTCACTGCTGGCGACCGGGCCGGCGTCATGGGCGAGGACGTCGACCCCGGCCGCGTCGACTGCCCGGGTGACGAGGTCCGCGGACTGAGCCCGCAGCTGCTCGGCCCGCATCCGCTCGAGCTCGCGTTCGGTCTCCTTGAGCTTCTGCAGCGTGCTGGAGATGCGGTCCGGCACCTGATCGGCGGGGACCTTCAACATGTCGGTGAGCTGGTTGACCAGCGTCCGCTCGGCGGCGAAGTGCTGGAAGGCGTCCATGCCCACCAGGGCCTCCACTCGACGGTTGCCGGATCCGACTGAGGCTTCGCTCATCAGTGCCAGCGTCCCGATCTCCGCGGTGGAGCCCACGTGGGTCCCTCCGCAGAGCTCGCGGGACCAGGCGCCGTTCATCTCCACCACGCGCACCTTCTCTCCGTACTTCTCGCCGAAGAGCATCATGGCACCCATCGCCTGGGCGTCCTCCAGGGACATCACCTGGGTGCTCACGTGGTGGTTGTCCCTGATGGCGAGGTTGGCGATCTCCTCGAGCTCCTGGCGGGCGGAGGAGCTCATGGCGTCCTCCGCGGTGAAGTCGAAGCGGAGGTATCCCTCCTTGTTGAAGGAGCCGGCCTGGACCGCCTGCGGGCCGAGCACGTCGTGCAGGGCCGCATGGATGATGTGCGTGGCTGAGTGTGCTTTCTGGGCGTCCAGACGGCGGCGCAGGTCGATCGTGCCCAGGGCCTCCGCACCGGCCGGCACCTCACCGTGCACCACACGGGCGCGGTGCACAGACAGACCGCTGATGGGGGACTGGACGTCGGTGACCTCGAGCTCGAAGCCGTCGCCGGTGATCCGGCCGGTGTCGGCGGCCTGACCTCCGGCCTCCGCGTAGAACGGGGTGGCATCGAGGACGATCTCCACCTCCTGTCCCGCGGAGGCTCGGTCGGCCGCGGTTCCGTCGACGACGAGTCCTCGAATCGTGGATTCTGTGGTGTGCTCGGTGTAACCGGTGAAGTGAGTGGGGCTGTCACCGCGCAGCTGGGAGTAGACCTCGGTGTCAGCGTGGCCGGACTTCTTCCCCTTGGCGTCGGCGCGAGCACGTTCCCGCTGCTCCGTCATCAGGTCCCGGAAGCGGTCCTCATCGACGTCGACACCGGCTTCGGCAGCCATCTCCAGGGTGAGGTCGATCGGGAAGCCGTAGGTGTCGTGCAGGGCGAAGGCGTCGGCGCCGGACAGCGGCGCACCCGTCGACCGGGCCGCGCTGACGGCGCTGTCCAGCTTGGCGGTGCCGGCCGAGATGGTGCGCAGGAAGGCCTGCTCCTCCTTCACAGAGACCTGATGGATCGTCTCGAACCTCTCCGCGACATCGGGGTAGACGCCCTTCATCGCATCCCGGGACACGGTGATGAGCTCTCCGAAGATCGGCCTCTCGACACCGAGCAGACGCATGGCCAGGATGACGCGGCGGATGAGACGGCGCAGAACGAAGCCGCCGCCTTCGTTGGACGGCCGCACTCCGTCAGAGATGAGCATCAGAGAGCTGCGCACGTGGTCAGCGATCATGCGCAGTCGTACGTCAGTGGCGTGGTTCGGGTCCTCCGGATCCTCAGTGGAGGTGTAGGTCACCCCAGCGAGCTCGGCCGCGCGGTCGAGGACAGGGCGCACCTGGTCGGTCTCATACATGTTCTCCACGCCCTGGAGCACCATGGCGAGGCGCTCGAGGCCCAGACCGGTGTCGATGTTCCTGTTCTGCAGCGGACCGGCGATCTCGAACTCGGTCTTGGAGTGGACCTGGGAGAGTCGATCCTGCATGAAGACGAGGTTCCACAGCTCCACGAAGCGGGTCTCGTCCACGGCCGGGCCTCCGTCGGCACCATAGGCGGGGCCCCTGTCGTAGTAGATCTCGGAGCAGGGGCCGCCCGGACCGGGCTGACCGGTGTTCCAGTAGTTGTCGGCCGGTCCCGTGCCGATCACTCGCTCGTGCGGAACTCCGACCTCTTCCTCCCAGATGCGGCGGGCCTCGTCGTCGCGCTCGTCGCCGTTCTCGTAGACAGTGATCCACAGGCGATCCGGGTCCAGGCCGAACCCGCGCACGCCCGTCTCCGGGTCGCCGTCCACAGGGCTGGTCAGCAGCTCCCAGGCCATCGGGATGGCCTTCTCCTTGAAGTAGTCGCCGAAGGAGAAGTTGCCGCACATCTGGAAGAAGGTCCCATGGCGGGCCGTCTTGCCGACCTCCTCGATGTCGGCGGTGCGGATGCACTTCTGCACGGAGACAGCGCGGTCATAGGGGGGCTTCTCGGTGCCGAGGAAGTAGGGGATGAAGGGCACCATGCCGGCGATGGTGAACAGGACGGAGGGGTCCGGTGAGATCAGCGACGCCGAGGGGACACGCTCATGGCCCTTCGCGGCGAAGTAGTCGTACCACGTGCGGGTGATGTCCTCGGTCTTCATGAGAATCTGCGGTCCTCCTGCGGGCGTTGCGGTCGGCGCGGCGTCCAGGACGCCGGAACAAGTCTAGAGGGTATGGGGGCGCAATCAGGTCGGCCGTGCCGACCCAGAGACGAAGAGCCCGTCGCGACTCCGCACCAGAGGAGGAATCGCGACGGGCTCTGCGGTTCAGGATGCTGGCATCCTGAGGGGTCCGCCGATGATCAGCGGGCGTAGTACTCGACGACGAGCTGCTCTTCGCAGGTGACCGGGACTTCCTCACGCTTGGGTGCGCGGGACAGGGTCGCCTGGAGCTTGTCGATCTCCACGGTCAGGTAGCCGGGGACCGCGGGCAGCACGTCCTGGTGAGCACCGGAGGCGGCCACCTGGAACGGCTCGAACTTCTCCGAGCGCTCGTGCACCTGGATGACCTGGCCGGGCTTCACGCGGAAGGACGGACGGTCCACGCGCTTGCCGTTGACGGTGATGTGGCGGTGCACCACGAACTGCCGCGCCTGGGCGATCGTGCGGGCGAAGCCGGCACGCAGCACCAGGGCGTCGAGCCGGGACTCGAGCAGCTCGATGAGGTTCTCACCGGTCAGGCCGTCGCGGCGCTTGGCCTCTTCGAAGTACCGCACCATCTGGGCCTCACGGATGCCGTACTGGGCGCGCAGACGCTGCTTCTCGCGCAGACGCACCGCGTAGTCGGAGTCGGTCTTGCGGCGGGTGCGGCCGTGCTGGCCGGGGCCGTAGGGGCGACGGTCCAGGTACTTCTGGGCCTTGGGGGTCAGCGCGATTCCGAGGGCGCGCGACGCCTTCACGGTGCGACGACCGCGCAGGGGGGTGGTGGGCATGGAGGTGCCTCTCTCTCGTATCAGTCGGCAGGTTCTGTTGATCCACCGTCCGGGGCACCCCGGGCCGTCGCATGCGACGGCCCGAAGAACGGACGATGACCTGGCCTCCGGGATCCCAGACCGGAGAGCGCGAGTCGCCGAGTGCTCGCTCACTGCGGCGCCGTCCACACGTGAAGACTCCCTGCGGCGGTTCGCGCACGCGGCGCGGGGCTCAGGGAGTCGACGTGGAGGATCTCCAAGGTGCGTCCCGCGTGGAGCGGGGCGCTGACGGCGCCTGCCAGACAGCAGACCAGTCTAGCATGAGCTGGGGCCGGCCCGAACATGACGATCGGGCCGACCCCAGCTCATGGTCGTTCATGGTCGACAGATGCGGATCAGCCGCGCATCGCCTTGCGGTCGGGGCGGAGTCGGTAGGGGTCCACACCCTTCGGAATCGGGGGGCGCGAGATCGGCAGGGCCGCCAGGCGCTGCTCCAGGGCGCTGACCTCGTGCTTGGTCAACGCCTTGTCCAGCTTCTTGATGTGTTTGGTCAGCTTGGGAAGGGGGACCTGGCCTTCGCCGTTGCCGGTCTCGATCACGTGGATCGGCACGCCGGTGTCACGAAGGATGGGGCTGAACCGCTTGCGTGTCTTGGGCACCATCTTGCGCACGGGGCCGGCCGGGCCGTCCGTGACGAGCACCAGACCGGGACGTCCGACGACCCGGAAGATCGCCGCCTGTGTCTTGGGGTCCATGGCGACAGGCTCTTCGACGACGATCCAGCCGCGGCGCAGCGTGCCGAGCGCGGCCGCCGCCGCTCCGGGGCGCCCTTCGATCCGCGCGAACGCCGCCTTCTCCGCACGGCGGTTCATGACGATCATGGCGGCCAGAAGACCCATCGGCAGGCCGAAGAGCACACCGGTCACCCAGTTGAGGAGCAGTCCCACCACCACGGCGGAGACGGCGAAGGCGACCAGGAATGCCAGCGCCATCCACCACCCGATGTTGGGGTCGTGGGCCCGGGTCATGTCGAAGACCGACTTGATCCGGGCGAAGAAGCCTTCCTTCTTGTTCGACTTCTTCCGTGCCTTGCGTTCCTGCTTCTCGGCCTTCTGCTGGGCCTTGAGCTTCTTCAGCTCGGCCTTCGCCTCTGCCTTCGACGAGACCTGGGGAGTGGGGGAGTCAGCTGGTGCCATAGTGAGTCCAGTCTACCGTGTTGCGGGAGGTGGGCAGGCCGGGGTGCGCCCGTACCCCATCGAGAGCGAAGGTCCGTCCGGCGACGGGCCCACCCACGGGGGGCACGAGCATCCGAACCCGGACTGAGCCCAGGACTGAACCCAGGACCCGCCAGGTCAGTGCCCGGCGGCCACCAACGTCGCGGCCTCCTGTCGGGTGGTGCCCGAGGGCTGGATGTGGGCCAACTCGGGCGGGATCTCCCGACCCTTCTTGTGCATGGCCTTGGCCCAGAGGGAACCGGCGCGGTAGGAGGAGCGGACCAGTGGGCCGGACATCACGCCCAGGAAGCCGATCTCCTCGGCCTCCTCGGAGATCTCGAGGAACTCCTGCGGCTTGAGCCACCGGTCCACCGGCAGGTGACGGGGTGTGGGCCGCAGGTACTGGGTGATGGTGATCAGGTCACAGCCGGCGTCGTGGAGGTCCTGGAGGGCTTCGGTGATCTCCTCCCGGGTCTCTCCCATGCCCAGGATGAGGTTGGACTTGGTGATCATGCCGTGGCCACGCCCCTGGGTGAGAACGTCCAGGGAGCGTTCGTAACGGAACGCGGGGCGGATGCGCCGGAAGATGCGCGGCACGGTCTCCACGTTGTGCGCGAACACCTCTGGTGCGGCCTCGCAGATCGCCGCGATGTTCTCCTCCTTGCCGGAGAAGTCGGGGATGAGGATCTCGACTCCCGTGCCCGGGTTCAGCTCATGGATCTTGCGGATGGTCTCCGCGTAGAGCCAGACACCCTCGTCCGGGAGGTCGTCACGGGCCACACCGGTCACCGTGGCGTAGCGCAGATTCATCTCTCGGACCGACTCGGCCACCTGGAGCGGCTCTCCTTCGTCCACAGGCTGCGGACGCCCGGTGTCGATCTCGCAGAAGTCGCACCGGCGGGTGCAGGCCGATCCACCGATGAGGAACGTGGCCTCTCGGTCCTCCCAGCATTCGAAGATGTTCGGGCAGCCGGCCTCCTCGCAGACCGTGTGGAGGCCCTTCGAGCCGACCCGCTTCTTCATCTCCGCGAACTCCGGACCCATCTTGACCTTGGTCCGCATCCAGGCGGGCTTCCGCTCGACCGGCACCTCGGAGTTTCGCGCCTCCACACGAAGCATGCGACGGCCTTCGGGGGCGATGGTCACGACAGGACTCCTTCTGCAGCAGGGATGTTCTCAGTCACGCTGAGGAACCGCGGCAGCTCGGCGGCGAGCTGGGCGGCGATGGGATCGACGATGTCAGCCGGTGTGACCTCGGTGCCCACCTCGGCGCTGATGGTGGTGGTGTCGGCGTCGGCGATGCCGCAGGGGATGATGTTCTCGAACGGAGCGAGACTGTTCGAGCAGTTCAGCGCGAAGCCGTGCATCGTCACCGATCTGTGCACGCGCAGCCCGATCGCCGCGATCTTCCGGTCCCGCGGGCCGTCGGTCATCCAGACCCCGGATCGGCCCTCCACCGTGGTCGATCGGAGACCGAACTCCTGGTCCAGCACCCGGATGATGATCTCCTCCAGGGCGGCCACATAGCCCTTCACCATCGCCCGTTCGGCAAGCTTGAGGATCGGATAGCCGACCAGCTGTCCTCTGCCGTGCCAGGTGATCTTCCCTCCGCGGTCGACGTCGACCACGGGTGTGCCGTCTCGGGGGCGATCCTCCGGCTCGGTGCGACGGCCGGCCGTGTAGACGTCTTCGTGCTCGAGCAGCAGCACGGTCGAGGGTGACTCGTCGGCGAGCACCTCCGCGTGCAGCCGCCTCTGGATGTCGAGGGCCTCGGCGTAGTCCACCACGTCAGGGTGGAAGCCGAGCCTCCGGAATGCGAGGTCCATGGCTCCACCCTAGTCCGAACGGAGCGCACCGTGGGACGGGAGCCTGTGGAAAACGCCTGCAGGCTGTCCTCGACTGCGGCAGGCTGGTCGTCATGATCAGCAACACGACATCCGGACCGGACATGGCCGGTGACGACGACGCTGCGGCGGGGCACCGGAGGACACCCACCCGGACACCCACCCGGGCGGCCCCACGGCGAGGAGCTCCCCCTGAGGCCGAGGGGCTGAGTCTGCGGCGCCTGCTGGGCCTCGGAGGGTCCTCCACCGTGTGGCTGGCCGAGGTGACCGGTGACGGTCCGCACTGGGCCGGCGCGGCGCCTGCGGACCGCACAGTGGCCGTGAAGATCCGCAGTGAGCCGCACGGGGCGGGGCAGATCCTGGAGAGCGGAGCAGGCGCCTGGCGATCCGCCGAGCTGAACGCCGTGCGTCGACTGCACCATGAGCATCTCGTCACCGTGTACGGCTGGACCGACACCTCGGCGGGGCCGGGCCTGATCCTCGAGGCATACACCGCGGGTTCGCTGGGGCGTCTCCTCGCCGCCCGCGGCACGCTCTCCGTCGGGGAGACGGTGACGGTCCTGTCGCCCGTGGCCCAAGCCCTGGCGCATCTCCACGCCGCGGGGGTCGCCCACGGGGACGTCTCGCCGGGCAACGTGCTGCTTGCGCCGGACGGACGGCCTGCGTTGGGAGACCTCGGCGATGCGCAGCTGCTGGGCGCATCGCCGATCCCGGCCGCGACACAGGGATTCGCGGCCCCGGAACGCACGTCCGCCCTGCGGTCTGCTGAGCACGGGCGCCGCCAGAGGGCATGGGACGCAAGCCTCGCGCCGGAGGCTGACGTGTACGGGCTGGCGGCCGTCGCCTGGTGCGCGCTGACCGGCTCGGCACCGGCCGTCGGACGGAGGAGGCCTCCCTTGGGGACGCTGTGTCCCGAGGCGCCGAGTCGTCTCATCCGGCTGCTGGAAGAGGCTCTGTCCGAAGCTGCGGACGAACGGCCCGCTGCCCGGGCCTTCGCCGCGGAGCTGCATCGGTGCGCCGCGCCGGAACCGCTCGACCTGGCGGCGTATGTCGACGACGATGTGCTGCCCGAGCTTCCCACGGTCCGGCCGGGCGCCCGAGAACGGGGTGTGACGCGCCGACGTCGGCAACGTCTGGTGGCAGGGGTCAGCGCTGCGGTCCTGCTGCTGGGACTGGGCGCCGCAGCGCTGAGCGAACCGCGCCAGGACGGTCTGTCACCCGATGACGAGGATGTCTTCGGAGCAGGCCTCGACGACGGTGCGCCGGATGACACCAGCGAGCCGGGTGACGGCGAACCGGGTGACAGCGAGCCCAGTGACGGCAGAACGGGTGACGGCAGAACGGGTGACGGCAGAACGGACCCTGCGGCCGAGAGCGGGCAGCCCTCCGGCGCGGAGGCCGAGCGGCTGCTGCGGCAGGATGATCCGCTGATGGCCTTGGACGGCCTGGCCATGCTGCGGACGTCTGCCCTGCAGAACCCCGGGGAGCCTGACGTCCAGCGCTACGTGGTCGCCGGTTCACCGGCTGAAGCCTCCGAGAAGCATCTCATGGAGCAGATGCACTCCCGGGGGCAGGCCCATGACAGCGCGAGGATGGAGATCCTCCCGGTCGGCGAGGCGGAGTACGCGCCGGATCCGGGCGCATCGGCGGCGCAGGGGGAGACTGCCCACATCACGGCTGAGATCCGGATCGACGGCCTCGACGACGGAGCAGGTCGGGAGCAGACCGTACGGCTCGTGCTGCACCGCACCGAGGCGGGATGGCGGCTGCATACGGTCCAGGACGTCGGCCTCCCGAACACGTCCGGCCGGCACGACGATGCCGGCAGAGGGGAGGACATCCGCCCAGACGACGACGCTCCCCTGGCGGGATGATCACGGGGATCACCCCGCCCGGGGAGCGTCGAGGCCTCGCGGGCATCGAGCGACCGTCAGAGCGGCCGACCGACGCCGATGAGGGTCAGAGTCCCAGCTGCGACTCGAAGGCGCCCTCCTCGAGGCGGGCCTTGAGCGTCTGCAGGAAACGGCCGGCGTCGGCGCCGTCGACCAGACGGTGGTCGTAGGTGAGCGACAGGTACATCATGTGACGGATCGCGATGCTCTCGTTGCCGTCGGCATCGGTGACCACCATGGGACGCTTGACGATCGCACCGGGGCCCAGGATGGCCACCTGGGGCTGGTTGATGATCGGCGTGTCGAACAGCGCCCCGAAGGAGCCCAGGTTGGTGATGGTGAAGGTGCCGCCCGAGAGCTCGTCCGGAGCGATCTTGTTGCTGCGGGTCCGGGCCGCCACGTCGGCGATCTTCTTGGCCATGCCGGCGAGGCTCAGGTCGCCCGCATCCGAGATCACCGGGACCATCAGGCCCTTCTCGGTGTCGACGGCAAAGGAGAGGTGCTCGGCATCGTGGTACGTGATCTGCCGCTGCTTCTCGTCGTACTCGGCGTTGAGCTTGGGGTGCTGCTTGAGGGCCTCGGTGACGGCGGCGGCGATGAACGCCAGGTACGTGAGGTTGACCCCGTTGGTCTGCTTGAAGGAAGCCTTGGTCTTCGCGCGGAGGTTGACGATCCGCGTCATGTCGACTTCGTGGACCTGGGTCAGCTGAGCCCCGATCTCGAGAGACTCGTTCATCCGCTGAGCGATCACCTGGCGGATGCGCGGGGCCTTCTCGGTGGTCCCTCGGAGCGTGGTGTCCACTTCCACGGCGGGCGCGGACGCCGGAGCCGCGGTGGGCGCCTGAGCCCCCGCCTGTGCCGGCGCAGACTTCTCGGTCGCGGCCTTCTTGGACTCCACGGCGTCGAGGACGTCCTGCTTGCGGATGCGCCCACCGACGCCGGTGCCCTTGACGGTCGAGAGATCGATGCCTTCCTTCTTGGCCAGCCGACGCACAAGAGGCGTCACATAGCCCTCGGCACCTCCAACTGCCTCCTGAGTCGACTCCGCAGCCGCGGGGGCGGGCTCCTCGTCAGCAGACTTCTCGGCGGGCTCCTCAGGAGCCTTCTCTGCCGGCTTCGGAGTCTCGTCGGTCGGCTCCGCGGTGGCCTCCTCGGGCTCCTGTGCAGCGGAGTCCTCAGACGATGCGGCCTCCTCAGCAGCCCCCGACGGCGACGAGGAGCCCGAACCCACCAGGGCCAAGACGGCCCCAACCTCGACAGTCTCATCTTCGGAGACCTTGATCTCCTGGACGGTTCCGGCGACAGGGGAGGGGACCTCAGTGTCGACCTTGTCGGTGGAGACCTCCAGCAGCGGCTGGTCGACCTCGACGTCGTCCCCGACCTCGACGAGCCAGCGGGTCACCGTGCCCTCGGTCACGGACTCGCCCAGAGCGGGGAGCGTCACCTCCTGGGACTCGGCGCCGCCGGCGGCGCCGGAGTCCTCGGCAGGGGCCTCTTCCGGGGTCTCCTCGGCGCCCTCGGCCTCGGCCGCGGGCTGCGTCTCCTGGGGAGCCTGGTCGTCCGCGGAGTCCTCCGCCTCGGCCTGCTCCTCGGTGCTCGAGTCGTCACCGGAGTCCGTGCCGGCCCCGGAGCCGTCTCCGATCTTCACCAGAGGAGCGCCGACCTCGACGGTCTCGTCCTCGTCCACGAGCAGCTCCTCGATCACGCCGGCGGCGGGGGAGGGGACCTCGGTGTCGACCTTGTCGGTGGAGACCTCCACGATCGGCTGGTCGACCTCGACCTCCTCCCCGACTTCCACGAGCCATCGGGTGACAGTGCCTTCGGTGACTGATTCACCGAGGGCTGGAAGGTTCACGGTCTCAGACATGATGTCCGGCTCCTACTCTTGAATGCGTCGCACCGGGCAGTGCGGTGCGAATTCACAGGTGTGTTGAATTCTCTGGGTGGTCTGGATGCGGCTCTCAGCCGTGGAGCGGGTGGCCGAAGAGCGCCATCGCGGCCTCTCCGAGCGCCTCATTCTGTGTGGGGTGGGCGTGCACCAGCGTGGCCACGTCCTCCGGGTAGGCCTCCCAGTTCACGATCAGCTGCGCCTCCCCGATCTGTTCGCCGATGCGGGTGCCGATGCCGTGGACTCCCACGATCGGACCGCCCTTGACGCCGACCATCTTGATGATGCCGCCGGTGCCGAGGATCGAGGACTTGCCGTTGCCGGCGAGGTTGTACTCGGTGATCTCGACGTTGTCCTTGCCGAACTCCTCTTCAGCCTTGGGCTGGGTGTAGCCGACCGACATGATCTCGGGCTCGCAGAAGGTGACCTTGGGGATGTTGATGTCCTCGACCACGACAGGGTTGTTGCCGACGATCTCCTCGGCCACGAAGATGCCCTGCTGGTAGCCCCGGTGCGCCAGCTGCAGGCCCGGGACGATGTCGCCGACGGCGTAGATGTTCCCCACACCGGTGTGGAGCCGCTCGTCGGTGATCACGAACCCGCGGTCCAGGGTGATGCCCTGATCCTCGAAGCCGAAGCCCTCGGTGACGGGCCCACGTCCGACCGCGACCAGGCAGATCTCGGCTTCGAACGTCTTGCCGTCCTCGAGGGTCACCTTGACGCCGTCACCGGTGTCCTCGACGTCCTTGAAGAACGTCCCGGTGTTGAACGTGATGCCGCGCTTCTTGAAGGAACGCTCGAGGTTCTTGATGATCGACGGGTCCTCGTTGGGGACGAGCGACGGCAGCCCCTCGATGATCGTCACGTCCGTGCCGTAGGAGGTCCAGGCGGAGGCGAACTCGCAGCCGATGACGCCGCCGCCGAGCACGATGGCCGACGCGGGGGTGTGGTCGAGCTCCAGTGCCTCAGTCGAGGTGATGATGCGCTCACCGATCGGCAGGCCCATAGTCTTGGATGTGGATCCGGTGGCCAGCACGATGTTGCGGCCGCTGTACCGAGTGCCGTCGACCTCGATCTCGTTCTGCGAGACCAGTCGTCCTTCGCCCTCGATGACAGTGACCTTGCGCATCTTCAGCAGCCCGGAGAGGCCCTTGTGCTTGCCGGCGACGATGCCGTCCTTGTACTCGCGGACCTTGGCCATGTCGATGCCTTCGAAGGTCGTCTTCACGCCGTACTTCTCGCTCGAGCGGGCCTCATCGGCCAGCTCCGCGGCGTGCAGGTAAGCCTTGGTGGGGATGCATCCGGTGTGCAGGCAGGTGCCGCCGAGCTTCGACCTCTCGATCAGGCCGACCGTGAGTCCGTGCTGCACCGAGCGCAGCGCCGCGGCGTAGCCGGCGCTGCCTCCGCCGAGGACGAGTACGTCGAATTCCTGTGCCTGGGGCTGGTCGGCCACGGTCGTTGCTCCCTTGGGTCGCGTGAGTCTGTGAAGGTGTGAAGGTGTCGGCGGGCGGTCAGAGGACTGACGGGGCACAGCTCTGTGCCAGCGTCCGGGACGCCGCCCGTGTGCACGGGTGTCAGCCTATCGCTTGAGCGCGCACGGCTTCCACTGCCGCATCCGAGGACCCGGACTGTGACGGCGTCGGCCCCGGAGCGCCATCCGTGCGCTCCGGGGCCGACGGGGTGTCCGCAGGTCAGCGTGAGAGTCCTTCGAGGTAGGTGACCAGCGTGCGGACCATCACTCCGGTCCCCGCCTTCGGGGTGTAGCCGTAGGGCGACTTCTCGTTGAACGCCGGGCCGGCGATGTCGAGATGCGCCCACGGGATCCTGCGTGCCTCCGGGTCGAGAGCGCCGCTGTCGGCCCCCTCCCGCTCGCCCACGAACTCGCGCAGGAACGCCGCGGCTCCCAGCATGCCGCCGTTGCGGTCGCCCAGGTTCGTCAGGTCGGCGACCTCCGAGTCGAAGCCGGAGCGTGCCTCCTCCGGGATCGGCATCGGCCAGAGCTTCTCCCCTGAGTCTTCAGCGGCGTCCACGAGGGCAGAGCGGAGCTGCTCCTCTCCCATGACGCCCGTGGTCCGCAGGCCCAGCGCGATCATCTGCGCACCGGTCAGCGTGGCCACGTCGATCAGTGCGTCGGGGTTCTCCTCCGAGGCGGCGACGAGCCCGTCGGCCATGACGAGGCGTCCCTCAGCGTCGGTGTTGAGGACCTCCACCGTCTTGCCGCCGCGGATCGTGATGACGTCCTCAGGACGCTGGGCCGTGGCCGAGGGCATGTTCTCGGCCAGACACAGCCAGCCGGTCACCTTGATCGGCAGGTTGAGGTCGGCCGCGGCGCGCACCACGGCGAGGACCGTTGCAGCGCCGCCCATGTCCAGCTTCATCGTGGTCATCGAGGCGGCAGGCTTCAGTGAGAGGCCGCCGGAGTCGAAGGTGATGCCCTTGCCGACCAGCGCGATATGCGCTGCGGGCTTCGAAGGGGCGTGCTCGATCCTGACCATGCGGGGGCCGCGGGAGGAGCCTCCGCCGACGCCGAGGAGACCGCCGAAGCCCTCCTTCTCCAGGTCCTTGACGTCCCAGACCTTCACCGAGAGCTTGGGAGCCTTCGAGGTCGAACCTCCCTGAGCCGGTGCCTTGGTGCGGCTCGCGAGGTCCGCGGCGATCTCCGCGAACGTCTCCGGGTACAGGTGGCTCGGGGGAGTGTTCACCAGGTCGCGGGTGGCACGCACCGCAGCGCCGACGACGGCGGCCCGGTCCAGGACCGGTCGGGTGTGCCGGTCCTTGAGGTCGGTCAGGATGAGGATCTCCTCGACCGGACGCTTCTCGCGCGCCTCCTGGGAGCTGCGGAACGCGGTGAAGGAGTAGGCGCCGATCGCGGCACCCTCGGCGACGGCGGCGACCTCTTCAGGGCTCGAGGCCGGCAGGGCGAGGGCGACCGAGTCGAGCGAGCTGAGCTGGCGGACCGCCGAGCCCGCGGCGCGGCGGAGGGATTCGAGGGAGACGCCGCCGGTGGGCTCCCCGGTGAGCTCGCCGACGCCGACCAGCACGAGGGTCTCGCTGCGGAAGCCGTCCACGCCGGGCAGGCGCAGGAGCTGGTCAGCCGCCCCCGTGGCTCCCAGGGCCTGGAGCGAGTCGGCGACGCCGCGAGCGGCTTCGTCGGCCAGCGGGTTCGGCAGGAGGATGGGCCCCTCGGGGCCCTTCGCGACACCCAGCACGAGAGCGTCGGTGGGGGTCTTCTCGACGGCCGTGCTGACAGCGGAGAGGGTGGGCTGGAAGTCGTTGATCACGTCAATCCCGTCTGATCCCCGGTCCGGGGATCGTCGCATCGAATGTGTGTGCATCCGCCGACGCGCTGCCGCGTGTGGAAGCCCTCGGCGGCCTCAGGACTCGATCCTATCCGAGATCCTGACCAGCGCGCCGCGTGCCCGGGGCCATCGATGTGAAACCTCCGCGCATGCCGCCGGCGGCCAGGCGCTGTGCGGTCAGGCGCTGTGCGGTCAAGCTCTGTGCGGTGCGCCGGGAATTTCTCCAGCCGTTGCGGTCGTTACCTTTATGGTCACCGCAGCGCCTGACGGCGCGCGTCTCACGCAGACCGACGCGTCCAGCCCGGTGACGCACGTTCTACGGCATGGAGAGGAGTCTCAGCTCGATGAAGGACCCCCTGGACCTGCTCCACGTGTACCCAGCAGACCCCGACGCCGCCGAGCCTGACGGAGAAGGGGACAGCGGTCTCGCCGGGACCGGACCCACTGTCCCCATGACCGACTCGACGGTCCGTCCGGTCGGCGGAGACCTGGTGCTGCGCGACCCGCTGGGCGACAGGCCCTCGGGCGGCCTTCGGCTGCTCGTCTCTCTGGCCGGTCATACCGATGCCGGCGACCTGAGCGGCCAACTGGCGGAGGCGCTGCTCAGCGCGCTGCCGCACCGGCTGCTGGCCAGCTTCGACGTCGACGAGCTCTTCGACTACCGATCCCGTCGCCCGAAGGTGACTTTCGTGGACAGCCGGTTCGCCGACTATGAAGGTCCTGAGCTCGATCTCTATGAGGTTCGCGATGCCTCCGGCCGACCGTTCCTCCTGCTGACCGGAGACGAGCCGGACTTCCAGTGGCAGGGGGTGGCCGACGCCGTGCTGACGCTGGTGAAGCGCCTCGACGTCACTCTCGTGGTCCTTGTCGACGCGCTGGGGCTTCCGGTGCCGCACACCCGCCCCCTCGGCGTCACGGCGCACGGCAGCCGCCAGGACCTCGTGGCCGGAATCTCGACATGGAGCCCCACGGCCCAGATCGAGGCCGGTCTGAGCCAATTCCTCGAGATGCGACTCGAGGCCGACGAGCATGACACGGTCGGCTACACGCTGCATGTGCCCCATTATCTGGCCGGCGGACGGTATCCCCAGGTCGCGGTCTCCGCACTGGAGTACGTCGGAGCCGCCATGGAGCTGATGCTGCCCACGGACGAGCTCCGAGAGTCCGCGCGCATGGTGGATCAGGACATCTCGCGTCAGGTGAGTGCCAACAGCGACATCCAGACGCTGGTGGAGCGCCTGGAGAGCACGTTCGACCAGCACGCCACCACGGAGCAGCGGTCGTTGCTGGTCAAGGAGGACGACGTCGTCCCGGACGCGGAGGAGCTGGGAGCCGCGGTGGAGGCCTTCCTGCGCACGCAGTCACCGGCGGCTGACCGAGGAGTCGACGCCGTCCGACCCGCTGAATCCGGCGAACCGTCAGTGGGCCCGTCAGAGGGCCAGCCAGATGTTCAGGCGACAGACGAGCGGTCGGACGATCAGCAGGACGACCCTCCGTCGACGCTGTTCTGATTCGCCCGTGGCTGAGTGCACAGCAGTGAGTGCACCGGGCCGGGCCCAATGGCGTTCGCTCCTCCACAGGTCCCGCTGTCCGAACCCGACACGCGGGGCCGTCCACAAGCTCCGCGGGGGCCTGTCCGGCACGCGCACGTCCTTCGAGACTGGGGCCATGAGCACTCCACGCATCCCCCAGGACGATCACACACCATCCGACGCGCACCCCCTTCCGACGGATGGGGCAGAGCAGCAGGTCATCACCGTCTCGGGCCCCGAGGACGCCGTCGCTCTGGTCCACCACACCTTAGGGTTCCTGCCGGAGGACTCCCTGGTGGTCATGGGACTGCACGCAGGACGGACCGGCGCCCATCTGCGGATCGACCTCAGCGCCGGTGTGGACCACCCTGACAGGCTCGCCCACTGGGTCGGCAGGCATCTGCTGGGCCCCGAGGTGACGCCGGCGCCCGACGGCGCCGTCATCTTCCTGTTCACGGATGAGGAGCCGGCGCCTCCCACCTGGGAGGATCCGGCTCTGCGCCCCTGGGCCGCGCTGCATGCCTCCCTCTGCTCGGCTCTGCGCCAGGACCACTGTCTACAGATCGTCCAGACGTGGTGGATCGGCGGCGGCTGGATCCGGGACTATGACTGCCTCGACCCGCGGTGCTGTCCCTTCCCCGGAATCCGTCTCGAGCGGGCGGAGAGCAGCGTCGTCGCAGCCCACATGGCCGTGCGCGGCAGGGTGCCGCGTCAGCCCTCGCAGCTCGTCGAGGACTTCCTGGAGCCTGGAGCGCCTCCCGAGGGAGACCACGTGGCCGAGGTCGACCTCGAGGCGATGGACATGAGCCTGAGCCTCGCCGACGTGCCGGCCGTCGCACAGGCGCTCCTCACCTGGGACGAGGTGATCCAGGAGCAGGCGCTCGAGGGTGCAGTGACGGACATGGCCCACCTCACAGACGACGGCGCGGCCGAGGGGGCCGTTCCGTCGGGCGCATCCTGGACCGGACGGTTCTGCGACCGTCTGGCCCCGCTCGTGGCCGTTCTGGAGTCGCCGGATCTCGCCGAGGCCGTGCTGGCGCTTGCCGCTGACGGACCGGAATCTGTGGCGGTCGCTGTCGAGGCACTCGGTCTCGCGGAGCGGGAGGGGCTCTGGAACGGCCCGGAGCCCGAAGACGCCCACGGCATGTGGAGGTCCCTGGCTCGACTGTGGACAGATCACCTGATGGATCACGGGGGACCGCCCTGCCCCGAAGCGCTCGTGGCGCCTGCGCCCGCGAGCGATCGCGTGCCCGACCAGCCGTTCGAAGGAGACGAGGCGGAGGTCGAGAACCTGCTGCGACTCCATCTCCGGCGATATCAGCAGGTACTGGCCGGCGCCACCGGCACTCGCCCGCGATGGGCGTCCATCGACGCTCTCGCCTCGGTCCTTCATCGGCTGCAGCCGTTCTTGGGCGTGCAGGCGACGTCGACGTCGCTGGCCATGATGGCCTGGATCGAGTGGACCCGGGGGAGGGGGACGGTCAGCGGCGCCTTCCTGGACCGATCCCTGCGGCTGGTCGCCGATCATCCGCTGGCCCGGCGTCTCGCCGTCGGCCAGAAGGAGCCGATCATCTGTCCCTGGGCGATGGTCAAGGCCCATTCCTGGTCATGACGGACCGGCGCTGAGGCGGGATCGCCGCCGGATCCCAGGACTTCTCCGGGTTCCAGGACTTCTCCGGATGCCAGGATCATGCCGTCAGTGCTGCGACCTCGCGTGGCCGATCACGGAACCCGGGCTCAGGACGGCCCGACGAACTCCTGGCAAACTTTTTCCTCCACGCGGGAATGATCCTGGCAAGGGGTATGTTGTGAACTGCTGAGACCCTGCAACCATCGTCAGGTCGCTCATCACGCACCGGGAGACCGGCGTCGTATGCACACCGTCTGGTGTGCCTCGGCGGCCGCCCGGACAGCAGGTGTGAGACGGACGACGGACTTGACAGGGTCATAGGTGTGTTGACCACGGGTCGGCCACCGCCTTCACACGTCCTAGTCGGAAGGTCATCGTGCCCACTACTGCGTCCCAGTCCACAGAAGAGAACGCAGCCGCGGCAGAGGCGGAACAGCCGTCCGCTGCCACCAGTAGCTCGTCCTCGCGCACCTCAGCGCCAGGGGGAAGCGCCGCGGCCCAGAAGTCCAGCTCCACGTCGAAGCGGTCCGCCGCCTCAACGTCCAGCACCGCCGCGAAGAAGTCCACCGCCAAGGGCTCCGGCAGGAAGACCGGAGGCCGGAAGAAGGCGGCCGACCCGGTCGACGAGGTGTTGGCCGAGGCCGCCCAGGAGCAGGAGGCTCCGACAGCGGTGCTCGAGCAGGCCGTGGCCAAAGCCCTGGAGGACGGAGACGAGGAGGAGGTCGCCAAGAAGGTCGCGGCCGCGGCCGGCGACTCCGACAACGCCGAGGCGATCGTCGAGAACGCCAAGAAGGCAGCCAAGGGTGAAGAGGCCGAGGAGGAGGAGACCAAGGGCCGCGGATTCGTCATCTCCAACGCGGACGACGACGACGCCCCCGCGGTCCAGGTGGTCTCCGCCGGCGCCACGGCGGACCCGGTCAAGGACTACCTCAAGCAGATCGGCAAGGTCGCGCTGCTCAACGCGGAGCAGGAGGTCGACCTCGCGCTGCGCATCGAGGCGGGCCTCTTCGCCGAGCACAAGCTCGCCACCGAGGAGATCTCCGACCGCCGCCTGCGGCGAGACCTGGAACTCATCGTCGCCGACGGCCGGCGCGCCAAGAATCACCTCCTCGAGGCCAACCTGCGCCTCGTCGTCTCTCTGGCCAAGCGTTACACGGGCCGCGGCATGCTGTTCCTGGACCTCATCCAGGAGGGGAACCTCGGACTCATCCGCGCTGTGGAGAAGTTCGACTACACCAAGGGCTTCAAGTTCTCCACCTACGCCACGTGGTGGATCCGTCAGGCCATCACCCGCGCCATGGCGGACCAGGCGCGCACCATCCGGATTCCGGTGCACATGGTGGAGGTCATCAACAAGCTCGCCCGGGTGCAGCGTCAGATGCTGCAGGACCTCGGGCGGGAGCCGACCCCCGAGGAGCTTGCCCAGGAGCTGGACATGACGCCGGAGAAGGTCGTCGAGGTCCAGAAGTACGGTCGCGAACCCATCTCGCTGCACACGCCCCTGGGTGAGGACGGCGATTCGGAGTTCGGCGACCTCATCGAGGACTCCGAAGCGGTCGTGCCCTCCGACGCGGTCAGCTTCACCCTGCTGCAGGAGCAGCTCCACTCGGTGCTGGACACCCTCGCCGAGCGGGAGGCCGGGGTCGTCGCGATGCGGTTCGGCCTCACCGACGGACAGCCGAAGACTTTAGACGAGATCGGCAAGGTCTACGGCGTCACCCGGGAGCGCATCCGACAGATCGAGTCCAAGACGATGTCGAAGCTGCGCCACCCGAGTCGTTCGCAGGTGCTCCGCGACTACCTCGACTGAGCACCGGCGACGCCGCCTGACCGTGGAGGTCCGGGAAGCCACGGCTCCCGGACCTCCGGCTTGACAGGCCCGTCAGCGTCGAGCTCGACTCGACGTCACGCATATGGCCGGTGGACGACGGACTGCTCCGTCGCCCACCGGCCATATGTCGTTCGAGCACATGTCTTCCAGCCCTGTGACGTTGCGGGCATGTGTCGCCCACCCCAACACCGGACACCGCCCGACGCGAGCATGACGAAGGGCCCGGAGGGAGATCCCCCGGGCCCTTCGTCTGAAGTCGACTCATGGCGTCCACGGATGATGCCGTGCGACGCCTGCCGTCAGCTCGTCGCTCGGCGTCTCATCGAGCCTGGGCGAGTCGCTCCGACTCGTCGACCCACTCGGAGGTCTTCGGCCGCAGGCTGTCCTGAACCTGTCGAGCATGGTGCACGCAGAAGAGCAGATCACCGGCGCCGGAGGTCAGGACCGCGCGCACGTAGGCCTGTGCTCCACAGCGGTCACAGCGGTCGAGGGCAGTCAGAGTGTTCGTGTGTGCTTCGAGTGTCCCAGTCGTGCCGGTCATGCTCTTCGCCTCCTCACGTGAATTGTAGGTACCCATACAACCACGTCGAAGGCCGATTCATTCGCCCTCGGCGCCCGTTTCGGCGATCTTTCGCTCACCGCGTACGCGTGATTCGCTGTGTTTCCGCGGATCCCAGGGTCTGCGGCGGTTCTGCCGAAGTTGCACGCTCAAGCCCGATACGGTGGCTTTGACTGTGCCCGAACGGGACGCCCTGACGGCGTCCCATCAGAGTCCACCAGGAGGAGATCCGTGGCGAAGAGATCCGAGTACGACGCTCGACACCTGTCGGTGCTCGAGGGCCTGGAGGCGGTCCGCAAGCGCCCCGGCATGTACATCGGCTCCACGGATTCGCGCGGCCTCATGCACTGTCTGTGGGAGATCATCGACAACTCTGTGGATGAGGCGCTGGCAGGGTACGCCTCCACCATCACCGTCACGCTCCATCCGGACGACTCCGTGGAGGTCACCGACGACGGCCGAGGCATTCCTGTCGACGTCGAGCCGCGCACCGGCCTCTCGGGCCTCGAAGTGGTCTTCACCAAGCTTCATGCCGGAGGAAAGTTCGGAGGCGGCTCCTACAACGCCGTCGGGGGCCTTCACGGAGTCGGGGCCTCGGTGGTCAACGCGCTGTCGGCGCGCCTCGATGCGCGAGTCACCCGCGGGGGCAAGGTCCATCAGATGTCCTTCCGGCGCGGCGAGCCCGGCACATTCGCCGGATCGACGGCGAACCCGGATGCCGAGTTCAGCCCTGCCGCAGAAGGGTCCCCGGTGGAGGTCGTCGGCAAGGCCAAGCGGGGAGCCACCGGCACGACCATCCGCTATTGGGCCGATCGCCACATCTTCACCCCGGATGCGCGGTTCGACGATGAGGAGCTGAGCAACCGCGCTCGACAGACCGCCTTCCTGATCCCCGGTCTGCGGCTGACGGTGCGCGACCTTCGCGGCGAGACCCCTTCTGAAGAGGTCTTCCAGTACGACGGCGGCATCAGCGAGTTCGTGGACTTCCTCTCCACAGACTCGGCAGTGACCGACATCTGGCGGATCCAGGGCCACGGCAGCTTCACCGAGAGAGTGCCGGTGATCGGCGAGGACGGCCGCAGTCACATGGAGGACGTGGAACGGGACTGCGAGGTCGACATCGCCCTGCGCTGGGGCATCGGCTACGACTCCACGGTGCGCAGCTTCGTCAACATCATCGCCACCCCCAAGGGCGGGACGCATCTGACCGGTTTCGAGCAGGCGCTGCTGAAGACCTTCCGCAAGACGGTGGAGGCCAACGCGCGTCGCCTCAAGGCGGGGAACGACAAGCTCGAGAAGGACGATGTCCTGGCCGGACTGACCGCCGTCGTCACCGTGCGGATCGCCGAGCCGCAGTTCGAGGGGCAGACCAAGGAGATCCTCGGCACCTCGGCGGCGCGCCAGATCGTCTCCAAGGTGGTGGAGAAGCAGCTCGCACAGCGGCTGAACTCCACGAAGCGGGGTGACAAGCAGCAGTCCACTGCCGTGCTGGAGAAGGTCGTCTCGGAGATGAAGTCGCGCATCTCCGCGCGGATGCACAAGGAGACCCAGCGCCGGAAGAACGCCCTGGAGAACTCCTCGATGCCGGCCAAGCTGGTGGAATGCCGGTCGAAGGGCGTGGAGAACACCGAGCTGTTCATCGTGGAGGGAGACTCCGCCCTCGGCACCGCGAAGCTCGCGCGCTCCTCCGACTATCAGGCGCTGCTGCCGATCCGAGGAAAGATCCTCAACGTCCAGAAGGCCTCGGTCTCGGACATGCTCTCCAACACCGAATGCGCGGCGCTGCTGCAGGTCATCGGTGCTGGCTCGGGCCGGACCTTCGATCTGGACGCTGCCCGCTACGGCAAGGTGGTGCTGATGACCGATGCCGACGTCGACGGCGCGCACATCCGCACCCTGCTGCTGACGCTGTTCTTCCGCTACATGCGTCCCATGATCGAGGCAGGGCGGGTGTTCGCCGCCGTGCCCCCGCTGCACCGGGTGGAGGTCATCCACGCGGGGCGCAGGTCCAATGAGGTCCGATACACCTACTCGGAGACGGAGCTGAACCGGCTACTCGCCCAGCTCGAGGACGAAGGGCTCCGGTACAAGGAACCGATCCAGCGGTACAAGGGTCTCGGCGAGATGGATGCCGACCAGCTCTCCGAGACGACCATGGACCCCGCTCATCGGTCCCTGCGGCGTATCCGCGTCGCCGATGCTGAGGCCGCTGAAAGGGTCTTCGACCTGCTCATGGGCTCCGTGGTCGCACCTCGCAAGGACTTCATCATCGAGGGATCCAAGGCGCTGGACCGGGAGCGCATCGACGCCTGAGGTCGCCGTCGCCGGTGAGGGTGGAGCATCTCTTCTACAACGTGTCGAAACACTCTGCCTCACTGGCGCGTGACAGCGCGACCAGCCGAGTTCTGGCGATAGACTGTCCTCTGACCGCGACTGCACCTTGACCCATTGTGAGCCCCAGACGTGACCCAGAACTCTTCCGCCGCCGTGTCCGGCGCGCCCCGTGAGACCGCCCCCTCGCCGACGCCGGGCCGTCCGGCCGGTGAGACGCGGCCGCAGTGGCGACGCAAGGCCGCGGCCTACTGGTCGCTGACGAAGCCGCGGGTGATCGAGCTGCTGCTCGTGACCACGCTGCCGACGATGTTCTTCGCCCAGCGGGGGTTCCCCGACTTCTGGCTGGTGCTCTCCACTATGGTCGGAGGCGCGTTCGCCGCTGGCTCGGCGGGAGCGTTCAACTGCTACATCGACCGGGACATGGACAAGCTCATGAACCGGACGAAGAAGCGCCCGCTCGTCACGGGCGAGCTCAGTCCGCGCGAGGCCTTCGTGTTCGCCTCGCTGTTGGGAGTCCTCGCGCTCGTGGTCCTGTGGTTCGGTGCGAATCCGATGGCCGCCGGACTGGGCGCCGCGGCGATGTTCTTCTACGTAGTCATCTATACGATGGTGCTCAAGCGGCGGACCGAGCAGAACATCATCTGGGGCGGCCTCGCCGGGTGCTTCCCCGTGCTGATCGCGTGGGCGGCCGTCCGGGAGACCGTCGAATGGCCCGCGCTGGTGCTGTTCTTCATCATCTTCCTGTGGACTCCGCCTCACTATTGGCCGCTGTCCATGAAGTACCGGACGGACTACCAGACAGCGGACGTGCCCATGCTGGGTGCCGTGGCCACGGCCAAGACGGTCTCCGTCCAGGTGGTCCTCTACGCCTGGGCCACTGTGGTGTGCTCCCTGCTGCTGGTGCCCATGGGATGGGCCGGGATCACGTACACGGCCTTCGCCGCGGTCTCCGGCGGCTGGTTCCTCTACGAGTGCCATGTGCTCCACCGTCAGGCTCAGCGTGAAGCCGTGACCGACAAGAAGGCCATGAAGGTCTTCCACCTGTCCATCATGTACCTGACGCTGCTCTTCATCGGACTGGCCCTCGATCCCTTCATCGGCGCCCCGCTCATGGGCTAACCTGAGCTCCCGGCCGCCCACGGATGAACCGTCGGTGGCGATCGGAGCGGCAGGAGCAGGAGGGGCGACGATGGCGCTGCGCTGGTACTCCACCGTGGTCGAGGCCCAGGACCACCACGCGCTCGCTCGGTGGTGGGCTGAGGCGCTCGGCTGGGACGTCGCGATCGCCACGGACGAAGAAGCGGTCGTGCTGCCGCCCTGGGCGCGCGAGTTCGTGAGGATCCTCGAGTTCCATCACGTCCCGCCTGGCATGGTGTTCGTCCCGGTGGAACATGCCAAGACCACCAAGAACCGGCTGCACTGGGACTTCGCTCCACACACCAGTGATGACCGCGACGCCGAGATCGGGCGCCTGATCGACATGGGCGCTCGTCCCGTCGACGTGGGCGCGGGCGACGACGCCACCTGGACCGTGCTGGCCGACCCCGAGGGCAACGAGTTCTGCGTGCTCTCCTCCCGGGAGATGTGAGCACGCCCTCGGCGGTCCCGGATCGCCTCGACGTCACTCGCTGACGCGCGCTGGTACCCTGACCTCGATGGATGTCCTCTGCCGACGTGCCGCCGTCTCCGCCGGTGGGGTGACGATGCTGGCACCCCTTGACGCGGACCTGCCTGCAGGCCTGCTCAGCGCAGTGAGCGGCCCCAACGGCTCAGGAAAGTCCACCCTCCTTTCGGTGATCGCGGGCCGACGTCCCCTCAGCTCCGGCCTCTGCCTCGTTGACGGGCGACCTCCCGATGAGGCCAGTGGGCGATTCCGCGAAGCCGTGGCCTCCTTCATCGATACGCCTCCGCTGGCCCGGGACCTCACCGTCCGGGAACAGCTGGCCGTGGTGGGTGCGTCCTGGTGGGCAGATCGGGACCCGTGGGCCGGAGCAGATGACCAGCTGATCGCTCTGGACGCCGCTCATCTCTCCGGGCGCTTCATCCATGAACTCTCCGCCGGGGAGCTGCAGCTCGTCATGCTCGCTCTCACCTGTCATCGCCCATCCAGCCTGCTGCTCCTCGATGAGCCGGAGCGCCATCTGGACGAGGAGCGGATCACTCAGCTCGGAGCCCTGCTGAAGCACCGGGCGCAGGCTGGGACCACGGTGGTGGTCGCGACACATGATCACAGACTCCTGGAGCAGGCCGACCGCCGGATCTGCCTCGCGGCCGCAGACCGGACTCCATGAACGTCAGGGAGATGCAGAGGGACGAGAAGGCGATGCATCGACTCCGCCTGCGCCGCACCCGACTGGTCCTGCGAGGCCTCCTCCGTGACGGCGGGACAGGACCGGCGCTGTACGTCGGGGGGATCCTGGTGGTCTTCGGAGTCCTCCCCGCCTTCTGGGTCCTCGGAGAGCTGCTGGCGGAGCCGCTTCACGGTGTCCGTCAGGGCCGGGGCTGATCGAGTCGCCCTGGGCGCCTCCGCGGTGCAGGCGCTCGGACTCTGGGCCGGGATCCGCTGCGGCCCCGCCTTGATGTCGCCCTTCAGCGCGCACGTCCTGATGGCCACCGGAATACCGCGCGCTCAGGTGCTGGGGCGCGCCGCCCTCAGGAACATGACGCTGGGCACGCTGCTCGTCGGCATCACCTCAGCCAGCCTCATCCTGAGCGCCTCCCGCGGATCCTTGGAACAGGGTGCCGCCGGGGGCCCGACCCTGCTGGTGGTTCTGGCCAGTGTGGTCCTCGGCGGGCAGGCGAGCTTGGCATGGGCTGTCGGGCAGCGCGTGGGCCCGGGTGCCGCGTCCGGTATCGTCGCCCTGATCCTGGTGCTCTCGGGTTCGGCGACCCTGTGGTCCCCGACCATTCTGCTCACGACCGGAGGCTGGTACGGGCTGCTGGCGACAGGGCAGGTGCCCACGCCTGCTGACTGGATGCTGCTGGCGGCGGCTGGGGCGCTGACGGCATGTGCCTGGGTGATGTATCGGGCACTGCCCTCAGGCCTCAATTCGGTGCCGACCACCAGGATCATGGTTCAGGCGCAGCGCGTCGAGTCTGCGTTGCTCCTGGCCGGAGGCGGAGATCTGCGCCGCGCCGCGGAGGCGACGCGTTCCCCTCCCCGGAGACACCCACCCATGAGGCTGGGGCATTCAGTGCAGAAGGCCACGCATCGCCGGCTCAGCGCTGTGTCGGTCGGGTGGCGACAGGATGCGGCAGCCTCCCTCCGGCATCCTGGTCAGGCGCTGCGCAGCGTCGTGCTGCTGATGGCCGCCGGCATGGTCGCAGGACTCGTCGGCCCGACGACCGGATACGGCGGTGAGGATGTCGTCTCTGGCACCGCAGCGATGCTGGCCCTGTGTCTGCTGCTCGACGCCGGTCTCTGGTGGCCTGAGCACGAGGGAGGCATCGGCGCAGGAGGCTGGTCCTCCCTCGAATCCGCAGCGCAGGGAGCCTGCTGGGCGGTGGCCGCCGTCGTCGTGATGTTCAGCTGTCGCCTGCTGCAGGAGGTGACTTCCCGCGACGCACCCCTACTGGGGATCCCGCCCGTCCCCACTCCCGTGGGGGACCTCACCGGGGTGCTGCTGCTGCTCGGGAGCATTCGCGGTGTCCTCACCGCGGCAGCGATGCTGGGGGCCCTTGCCGTGCTCATCCACGAACCGTGGACGCAGGTGGCGGCGACGGCGGTCCTCGCCGCCGTCGCCGCGCTGGCGTCTCTCCTGGGGGCCCCTCGCCTGGCTGAGTCCCGCTGAGCGGGTCAGTCCGGCTGAGAGAAGTCAGCCCCGCTGAGCGAAGTCGATGACCACCCGGCCGTCGATCGTGCCGTGGTGCATCTCGTCGAACACCGCGTTGATGTCGCTCAGAGGCCGAGTGGAGACCGTCGGGTGGATCTTGCCGCGGGAATAGATCTCCAGAGCTTCGACCATGTCCTGGCGGGTGCCGACGATCGATCCTCTGATGGTCAGCCCTTTGAGGACGATGTCGAAGATCGGCGCGGGGAACTCCCCGGGCGGCAGTCCGTTGAAGACGATGGTTCCGCCGCGGCGCGTCATCGAGATCGCCTGCCCGAAGGCATCCGGATGCACCGCTGTCACCAGGACTCCGTGGGAGCCCCCGGTGCGGCGATGGATCTCCTCGGCAGGATCGGAGCCCATCGCGTTGAGGGTGATCTCCGCCCCGTGGCGGGAAGCCAGGGCCAGCTTGTCGTCGGCGATGTCCACGGCGACGACCCGCATCCCCATGGCCACGGCATACTGCACCGCCAGGTGCCCGAGGCCGCCGATCCCGGAGATCACCACCCACTGGCCGGGCCGGACTCCGGTCATCTTCAGTCCCTTGTAGACCGTCACGCCGGCACAGAGCACGGGTGCGACCTCGAACGGATCCGCGCCCTCGGGAATCGCCGCGGCGAAGCGGGCGTCGACGATCATGTACTCCCCGAAGGATCCGTCGACGGAGTATCCACCGTTGATCTGCTCCTCACAGAGCGTCTCCCACCCGGTGCGGCAGTGCTCGCAGGACCCGCAGGCGCTCCACAGCCAGGCATTGCCCACAGTCTGCCCGACCTCGACGTCCGTGACGTCCGACCCGACCTTCTCCACCACGCCCACGCCTTCGTGTCCGGGGATGAACGGAGGCGTCGGCTTGATCGGCCAATCACCCTCGGCGGCGTGCAGGTCAGTGTGACAGACGCCTGAGGCGAGCAGCCGCACCAGGGCCTGCCCCGGGCCGGGATCGGGCAGCTCGTGCTCTCGGACGGTGAGTTCTGCGCCGAACTCCTCGACGACTGCTGCTGTCATGGTGCTCATGATCGTGCTCCTCGTCTGTTCGATGAACGATGACGACCGTGACGCTAGTCACATTCTCGTTGCAGTGAGGTTGCACCAGCCCACTGCTCCACAGAGCCGAGCACTGCCGTTCAGAGGTTCGAGCGGGCGATCAGCAGGGCTCGCTGCGGCGAGTCCGGAGGCAACACGCGCAGTGCCTCCCGGAGGACCTCGCCGTCACCGCGCGCCTCCGGCAGCTGCAGATATCGACAGATCTCCCACGGGGAGCCGTCCTGCAGGATGGACTCTCGGAGCATCGCGGAGAGCTCCCAACGGATCCTGACGATCCCCGGTGCCTCGGACCGAGGCAGCAGCTCCCCGGAGTACAGGTCCAACGCCGCGGTGCGATCACCGGCGGCGAGGGCATGGACGACACCGACGGCGTCCAGCCACGGCGGCGGATCCAGGCGGTACGGCCGAGAGTTCAGCCTGGGCGGGTCCGCGTGTCCCGGCAGGCCGACAAGGAGTCGCCTCAGCCGGGTCACCTCCGCGCGCAGGGCGACCTCATGCCCCGTCTCACCGAAGATATCCTCGGCCAGACGGGCAGCGCTGGCGCCGCCTCCGGAGGGCGATGACTCCTCCCAGGCCAGCAGGGTCAGCAGCTCTGCGTGGCGCAGACTCAATCGCCAGTTCGACGCTCCAGCCGTGACCGTGCCGGACTCTGAGCCCAGCACGGAGAATCTGAGCTGTGGGGCGAATCGGGGACGTGAGCGCAGCTCACCCTGGGCCGCGGTGATGGCGGCGAGCACCAGCGGCAGCGCGTGCGTCTCCACCGCTGCCGGGCCCCCGGTGATGTCCACCACGCCGAGCAGCTCCCCGGTCTGCGGACAGCGGATCGGCGCGGCTGAGCAGGAGAACTGGTGGGCTGCAGGGACGAAGTGCTCCTCCTGACTCACCTGGACAGCCCGTCCGGTGGCCAGCGCAGTGCCGGGAGCCGAGGTGCCGACGGCGCGCTCCGACCAGTTGGCGCCCGCCTGGAAGGCACTGGTCTCGGCCCGGCGCATCGCCTGGCGCGACCCGTCCACCCAGAGGAGGCGCCCCTGGGCGTCGCCGATGGCGACGACCAGACCCGCGTCCTTCGCGGGCTGGACCAGCAGCCTGTCCAGCAGCGGCATGGCGGCGGAGAGCGGATGCTCGCGACGCAGCGTGTTCAGGTCGCCCTCGTCCAGGTCGATCGGCGCCTGGGCTCTCACGGGGTCGTCGAGGTAGCTCGCCGAACGCAGCCAGGACTCGCGCAGCACCGGCGGCAGGACAGACCAGGTCTGCGGCTCATCGGGGACGGGCTCTCGCCCCATGAGACCTCCTGTGGTGGTGGGACATGGGCTGGTGAGGTTCGGGCCGCCGATGGGGCCTGCGCGAGATGCTCGTCAGCCGGCAGGGCCGTCGCACACCGATCCGACGACGGCTCCGATGGTGCACGTGATGCGGTCAGGATAGACCACGCAGAGGAGACGAGCATCACAGCGGTGCCGTCATCTGCCGGAGCTGAGGGCCCGCCCTGTGATGACTCGACGGGCATGCAACGAAGGTGCAACGTCGGCGGAGCTACGGTCACAGTCGTGAGCGACGTCACTGACCATCACGACGAAGGAGTCCCGATGACCGTCTACGCGCAGCCCGGCAGCCCTGAGAGCCTGGTGACCTTCAAAGCCCGCTACGACAACTGGATCGGTGGAGCGTGGACCGCCCCCGTGAAGGGCCGATACTTCGAGAACCCCTCACCGGTGACCGGACGGACCTTCACCGAGATCGCGCAGTCCGACGCCGAGGACATCGAGCTGGCCCTCGACGCCGCCCATCGGGCCGCACCCGCCTGGGGCCGCACTGCTGCGGCGGAGCGCGCCGTGATCCTGAACCGGGTCGCCGACCGCATCGAGGAGAACCTGGAGATGCTGGCCGTCGCCGAGACCTGGGACAACGGCAAACCTGTGCGGGAGTGCCTGGCGGCCGACCTGCCGCTGGTGGTCGACCACTTCCGCTACTTCGCCTCAGCGATCCGGGCACAGGAGGGCGGCATCTCCGAGCTCGACGGCGACACGGTCGCCTACCACTTCCACGAGCCGCTCGGGGTCGTCGGACAGATCATCCCCTGGAACTTCCCGCTGTTGATGGCCACCTGGAAGCTCGCCCCGGCCCTGGCCGCCGGCAACGCGGTCGTGCTCAAGCCCGCCGAGCAGACTCCGACCTCCATCCTGGTGCTGATGGAGCTCATCGCCGATCTGCTCCCGGAGGGCGTGGTCAATGTGGTCAACGGCTTCGGCGCGGAGGCTGGGGCGCCCCTGGCCTCCAGCCCCCGGATCCGGAAGATCGCCTTCACCGGGGAGACCACCACCGGCCGGCTCATCATGCAGTACGCCACGCAGAACCTGATCCCGGTGACCCTGGAGCTCGGCGGCAAGAGCCCCAACATCTTCTTCGACGACGTCGCCCGGGAGAGGGACGCGTTCTACGACAAGGCGCTCGAGGGCTTCACGATGTTCGCCCTGAACCAGGGGGAGGTCTGCACCTGCCCGTCGCGTGCGCTGATCGACGATTCCATCATCGAGGGCTTCCTGGACGACGCGATCGCCCGGACCCGGAAGGTCACCCAGGGAAACCCCCTGGACACCTCCACGATGATCGGGGCTCAGGCTTCGAACGACCAGCTGGAGAAGATCCTGTCCTACATCGACATCGGCAAGCAGGAGGGCGCCGAGGTGCTCCTCGGCGGCGAACGGGTGGACCTGGGCGGAGACCTCTCCGAGGGGTACTACGTGCAGCCGACGATCTTCCGGGGCGAGAACTCGATGCGGATCTTCCAGGAGGAGATCTTCGGCCCGGTGGTCTCGGTGACCGGCTTCTCCGGCTACCAGGACGCCATGGAGATCGCCAACGACACCCTCTACGGCCTCGGCGCCGGCGTGTGGTCCCGCGAGGCGAACACCGCGTACCGGGCCGGCCGAGAGATCCAGGCCGGCCGCGTCTGGACGAACTGCTACCACCAGTACCCGGCCCACGCCGCCTTCGGCGGGTACAAGCAGTCCGGCATCGGCCGCGAGAACCATGCGATGATGCTCGCCCACTATCAGCAGACCAAGAACCTGTTGGTCAGCTACTCGGAAGGCGCGGCAGGGCTCTTCTGAGCCGCCGGGCGACGTCGCTCGGTGGCGGCTCCTGCAGGACGGGGGAGCCGCCGCCGGAGCCCAGAAGGGAATGAAGGCCATGGCGTACCCACGGGTCAGCGTGACCGAGGATGCCGCTGCGTTGCTGCGACGGCTGAGGCAGGAGCACGGCAGGCCGCTGATGTTCCACCAGTCCGGTGGCTGTTGCGACGGCTCCGCCCCCATGTGTTACACGCAGGGGACGTTCCTGACCGGATCGTCGGACGTCCTGCTCGGAGAGCTCGACGCCGGCACGGGCGAACCCGTCCCGGTGTGGATCTCCCGGGCGCAGTTCGAGTACTGGTCGCACACCCACATCACGATCGACGTCACCGCAGGCCGCGGTGCAGGATTCTCCATCGAGGGGCCCACCGGTCATCGGTTCATGATCCGTTCCCGCCTCTTCACCGATGAGGAGGCCGAGGATCTGGAGCCGGTCCGGACCGGCTGAGTCGAGCGGGCGGCCTGCGGCGCGCGACGTCGGGACAGCTGCTCCACGTGGTCCTCGCGGCGCAGATCCCACGCCTCGTGGGCCTGGATGTTCACCGCCCGGGGCCCGGTGCGGCGGATCGTGCCCTCCACCAGCATCAGCTGGGCGGTGAACAGGATCTCCCCGGCATTGCCCTGCGCCTCGTCGAAGAAGGCGACGTCGGCACAGCCGGTGCCGTCGTCGAGGCTGATGAACACCACCCGCCGTCCGCTGGCCATCGGAGGCGTCTGGGTGGCCACCCGGATGCCGGCCACCCGGACGGTGGAGCCGCTGCGCAGCGTCAGCAGGTCCTCCGCCCGGGTCACACCGAAACGGTCCATCGTGTGCCGATGGGTCTCCATCACATGACCGGTGACGTCGATGCTGGTCAGCAGGAGTTCATCGCTGATCAGCTCCTCCCGGCTCGGCTCCGGATGCTTCTGCGGCAGGGCGGAGACCTCGACGTCGGCCATCGGCAGGGGCAGCTGCCCCACCACTTCGCGCCGCCTCGGGGAGGACGCCGTGCGGGTGCGCTCGACCACGGAGGCGACGAGATCGCCCCGGCGCCGTCGACCGCCGGGCATCAGAGAGTCCAGCGCGCCCACCTGGGCGAGCGCGCGCAACGTGGGGCGCTTCGGACGGGCCCGGTCCCGCAGGTCCGCCAGGGAGTCGAAGGGCTGGGCCTCCACGATCCGCTGGACCTCCGCCTCGCTGATGCCCGAGAGACTGGTCAGCGCCATGCGGATGCCCAGGGTGTGCTCCCCGCGGGGGCTCCGCGACGGAGTCGGCTCGAGCACGTAGTGCTCGGTGGAGCGGTTGACGTCCATGCCCAGCAGCGGCACACCCAGGCGGCGGGCCTCAGCCACCAGCAGCCGCAGCGGGTACATCCCCGGATCATGCTCGAAGAGCCCGGCCAGGAAGGCCGCCGGGTGATGGGTCTTCAGCCAGGCCGACTCGAAAGTGGGCACGGCGAACGCCGCCCCGTGGGCCTTGCAGAATCCGAAGGAGCCGAAGCCTGCCAGGATCTCCCACACCTCATCGACAACCTCGGGGGAGTACCCCCGTCGTGCCGACCGGCTGCGGAAGAACGTCTCTACGGCATCCTCCTCCGGCCCGCCCAGGGCACGCCGGAACTCGTCGGCGCGGTCGAGCCCGCAGCCGGTCATCCGGTCCAGGATCCGCAGCACCTGCTCATGGAAGATCACCACCCCATGGGTCTCGGACAGCACCGGCGCCAGGTCCGGGTGAGGGAACCGCACCTGCTCAAAGCCGTGCCGTCGCTCCAGGTACGGGGTCACCATGCCCGAGCCCATCGGGCCCGGCCGGAACAGCGAGATGTCCACCACCAGGTCGGACAGCCGCTCCGGGACCAGCTTGCCGACCAGCTCCCGCTGCCCGGGGGATTCGATCTGGAAGCAGCCCAGGGTGTGGGTGGACTGGATGAGTCGGTAGGTGTCCGGATCATCGCGGTCCACCGACTCCAGGTCGATCCGTTCCCCGGTGGTGCGGCGGATCTCCTGCAGGGCATGGGCGATGGTGGACTGCATACGTACGCCCAACACATCCAGCTTCAGGAAGCCCATGGGGTCCATGTCGTGCTTGTCGAACTGGCTCATCGGCAGACCGTCCACCCCCGAGGGCTGGACCGGAGTGAGGTCCAGCAGCCGCTGATCACCCAGGATGATCCCGCACGGATGGGTGGAGATGTGGCGCGGCAGACGGTCCAGCCGCTCGGTGAGGTCCACCAGGAGGTCCAGCTGCTGCCGGCCCTGCTCCCGTTCGGAGTCCAGGCGGGCGGCCAGGGCACGCAGCTCCGGCTTCTCCGCCAGCGCCTCACGGAACTGACGTGCCGGGAAGCGCCACATCGTCTCGGCGATCTGCGCGATCTCCTCCTCGGGAAGCCCCAGGGCGAGGCCGGCGTCGCGCACCGCCCCGCGGATCCGGTAGCTGTTCTGCATGCTCATCAACGTGGTGCGCTCCGCTCCGAAGCGTTCCACGATGCGGTGATAGACCTCATGGCGTCGGGCGGACTCGACGTCGATGTCGATGTCCGGAAGGGTCGAGCGCCTTCGGGAGAGGAAGCGCTCGAAGACCAGCTCATGCTCGATCGGGTCCACGGCGCTGATCCGCAGCAGATGGTTCACCAGTGAGGATGCCCCGGAGCCGCGGGCGGAGACCCGCACCCCCATCTGCTCGACCATGTCCACCACCTCGGCGACGGTGAGGAAGTAGCTGGCGAAGCCGAGGTCCTCGATGATCCTCAGCTCATGCTCGAGGCGGTCGCGCAGCGCCGCCGCCTCGGCGGGGGACTGCCGGGGATAGCGGGCGGTCAGTCCCGCTTCGCACCGCTGGGCGAGCTCCCGCTGGGGGTCTGTGCACCGTCCTGAGACCCCCAGCCCGATGACTCGCGCCTCAGGCACCTTCGGGGCCCCGAAGCTCATATGGGCCTCCGGGTCCAGCAGGCAGCGCTGCGCCAGCGCCCGAGTGCGCTCCAGCAGCTCCACGGCCCCGATGCGGGCGGCCGTGCTGGACGTGCAGATCTCCTCAGCGATCCGCTCCATCATGGAGGCAGGTTTGAGCCAGCCCTGCCCGTTGGGCTGCAGGGTCTCCGTGACCTGCAGGCTGGAGAGCACCCGGACGGCGTCGAGGACGTCGGCGGTCGTGGCATCGTCCTCATGCAGGAAGCGCACCATGTTGGTCAGCACGGGAGCCACCGCACAGTCCTCCGCGACGGCGAGCATCCGCGCAGCATGGGCGGTGGAGAGCGGCTCTCCGGGAGGCGCCAGATGAGAGACCACTTCGACCCGCAGCGTCCCCGCACCCAGCGTGGAGACCCAGCCGCGCAGCAGACGCCGCGCCTGGGCATAGCGACGAGAGGCCGCCGCCACGCCCACGTCGCTCTCCGGGCCCAGCAGCACGAACAGGGCCGGCTCAGCCTGCCCGGCGATCGCCCGGGGCCCCTCCGGGCAGGCGAGCTCCACCAGACGGGCCAGGGGGAGCCGAGGCCCCGCCCCGCGGTCCTGCAGATGAGCGGCGGAGACCGCCCGGCACAGGGCGGAGTAGCCTGCCGCTGAGCCGTGGGCGAGCAGGACCACCCGTCCACGCTCCTCCAGGCCGCCGTCGGGACGCTCCTCGGCGACCGGAAGGTTCACCCCGAGGATCGGAGCGACGCCATGGCCCTGACAGGCGATGACATGCTTGACCGCCCCGTAGAGACCGTCCCGATCCACGCAGGTGGCGGCTCCGGCGCCGTCGGCCGCCGCGGCCGCCACCAGGTCCTCCGGCCAGCTGGCACCGTGGTGGGCGCTGTAGGCGGTGGCCACGTCGAGATGCACGAAGCCGCCCATCAGTGGAATCTCCGGGATCCGGCGGCCGGGACGGACGGCTCAGGCCGCCACATCGTGGACCCTCAGCAGCCGCCATCGTCCCGACCCGGTGTGCCGACTCAGGTCGACAGTGCGCGGCATGGCACGGGGGGCCGCCTCCAGGCGGATCTGGAGGCGCCAGATCTCATGGTCGACCACGCCCGGTCCGCGCCCGCGCTCCGCGCGGGAGTCCTCCAACCACCAGCGGCGCCGCTCGAACCAGCGGACCGGATCCTCCACCACGACATGCCAGCGGTCTCGCCAACAGAGTCGTCGGGGGATCTCAGCGTCGTCACATTCCACCGTCAGCTGGGTGCTCAGATGCTGGGTGCTCAGACGCTGGGTGCTCAGACGCTGGGTGCTCAGACGCTGGGTGCTCAGATGCTGCGCGGCCGAGGCAGGGGGGCGCATGCCGTCGACGTCAGCAGGGGACCGGTGTCCTGCGGCGTCTGAAGAGTCCAGGCGTTCCGCCGCCCGATGCCGAGCTGCGGCGAGACGCCGGCCCTCCTCCGGGGCCAGGAGGCGGACGACGCCGGGCAGGGCGGGGGTGGTCGAGGTGGGGCTCATCAGCTCTACTCCCTTGATCCAGCGCCCGGAGGCGCACAGGTGCAGTGTTCGCTGACGATGGGAAGAGACGCGGGCGGCGGTCAGGGCAGAGGCGCCGCCGTACGTCCCCTCCATCGTAGTTCGAACACATCTTCGAATACAAAGGGAGGGTACGAGAGCCCTCTGACAGGCACCGAGGGTCGCCGCTCAGCTCGACGGCCCGGTCTCCGGCCACACCGGGTCGTGGACCTCCTCCAACAGCGCCATCGCCCGCTCCAGATGCGGTTCAGCCTCGCTCCGCCGACTCCGCCGGAGCGCGACCACGGCGAGCCCGAGCTCGGCATGGGCCTCGGCCTCGAGCTCGCCGATGCGTCGCGCCGCAGTGGCCGAAGTCCGGTGGAGGCGGTGGGCGCAGTCCAGCTGACGTCGATCATCCAGGTGACGATCCAGCAGACGTGCCAGCTCGGTCGGAAACCAGCGGGGCCCGGTGTCGGCAGCCCGATCTGCGACGAGGGCGAGGGTGTCGATGGTCCGCGCGAGCCAGTCCTCCGCCGCCTGAGGGTCGTCGAACCGCTCCGCCGGCCTGCTTGAGGCGGCCGGCGCACCAGACGCGCCGGGTTCAGCAGGCTCCACAGCTTCAGCAGATTCTGAGGCCTGCGGTCGCGTCACCGACCGCACGGCGGCGGCCGTGACGGTCAGAAGATGGGAGCAGAGCCGATCGAACGACGCCCGGATCTCCTCAGGACTCTCCTGCTCCTCCGCCAGTTCGGCGGCATAGTCACGCAGCAGATCATGCTGTCGGACATGGTCCGTCTCCAGACTCTCCAGCAACCAGGCCCTGTCGAGCTCCTCGATCCCACGGCGCGCCTCGGCCGGTCCCAGTCCGGCCAGCGCCGCGACGGCCGGGACGTCCAGCCACCGGGCGGGGGCCGTCCCCAGCAGTCGGAACAGACGGGCCGAGGAGGTGGAGAGTCGCTGACAGGACCAGGAGAAGACCGTGCGCACCGAGGTCGCCTCATCCCCGGAGTCCAGCAGGTCGAGCCTCAGCCTCTCATCCTGGAGGTCCCGCAGGAGGGCGGGGGCCGTCTCGACGGTCTCCAGTCGCAGCCGCTCATCCATGATCCGCAGGGCCAGCGGCAGATGGGAGCAGGCCTCCGCCAGGGAGTCCCGCAGCTCCTCGGAGGGACGGGGGCCACGGGTCCCGCCCAGCAGCGCGCGGGACTCCGCCGGGGACATCAGAGGGACCGTCAGCTGATGGGCGCCGTCGTGGAGCACCAGAGGTCGAAGGTCGGCTCGGCTGGTGACCAGCACCGCGGAGCGAGGCGACCCGGGCAGCAGAGGACGGACCTGGTCGGCATCGCGGGCGTTGTCGAGCACGATGAGCATGCGACGGGAGCTCGTCAGTGAGCGCAGGAGTGAGGATCTCTCTGCGCGAGAGGCCGGAACACCGGCGGCGTCCACACCCAGCGCGATGAGGAACCATGCGAGCATGCGAGAAGGGTCCAGGGGAGCCTCCGGACCGAAGCCCCGCAGATCGGCGTAGAGGCACCCGTCGGGGAAGTCGGTGACAGCCCCGTGGGCCCAGTGCAGAGCCAGTGCGGTCTTGCCGGTGCCGCCGCCTCCCGTGAGTGCCACGATCCGGGACCCGGCTGCGTCGCCCGGAGCGGCCTCCGACGCCCCTGCGGGCGCGGCGCCCAGCAGTTCGTCCAACCGGGCGAGCAGCTCCTCCCGACCGTGGAAGCCGCGGGGTGGCGCCGGCAGCTGTGCCGGGGGAGGGACCGCGCCGGACGTGGCCGCGCGACCTGAGGCGCTGCCGGTCACAGAGACATCGGTCACAGAGCCACCAGCTGCAGAGACGCCAGCTGCGGGGGCACCGGCGGCCGGGGCAGGAGACCGACGGGGAGTGAGGAAGGTCTCCGGCGCCGGCGCCCCTCCACGGAGCACCTGCTCTTGGAGCCGACGCAGACCAGGGCCGACGTCGAGTCCGAGCTCCTCGGCCAGCCGATGGCGGGCCTGCCGGTGCACCTCGAGGGCCTCAGTGGGCCGGCCCTGCAGGGCATGAGCGGCCATCAGCAGCTCGTAGAGCCGTTCCCGCAGGGGATGCTCGGCGATGAGCGAAGGGACCTCCTCGATCACCGCCTCCGGCTCTCGGCAGGCCAGGCGCGCCGCGTTCAGCCTCTCCCGCGCGGTCAGCCGCAGTCCGTCGAGTCGCTGCGCCTCGATGCTGAGCCCGGCGCCGGTCTGCCCGTCGAAGGGTCGTCCCCGCCACAGTCCGCAGGCCTGACCCAGCAGCTCCTGCGCGCGGCGCGGGTCCGCATCGGCCGTCACGGCGGCTTCATCGATCAGGTTCTCGAACCGCTCCACATCCGTGGCGCCCGGCGGCACCTGCAGCACATAGCCGCCGCCCACCGCCTGCAGCACGTCGGGGCCCCCGAGTGTGCGGCGCAGCCGGTGCACATGGGTCTGGAGGCGGTGGGCCGCCCGGGGGCAGGGGTTGTCTCCCCACATCGCGTCGAGGAGTCGGTCCGTGGGGACAGGGCGTCCGCGGGCCGCCACCAGCATGGCCAGCAGCAACCCCTGGAGGCCGGTGAGGACCACCGGACTCCGATCCTCGTGGCAGACCCGGATCGGGCCCAGGATGTCCAACTGCATCGACAGGGTCGTTCTCCTTGGGTGCGGTGCAGGGCCGCCCCCGGTGCCTTCAGCCCCGGTGAGCCCTGCCACACTATGAACGGAACCTGGACTTCTCCTGAGCATCAGCGGAGCTCATGACGGCAGCCTCTCCGGGCACAGGCACTCCGGGAAGCCGCCACACGGTGAACGTGCGGGCCGGGGCGGAGACCCGCACCCTGTCAGCGCCGAGTCTCAGCTGAGCCTCTCCGAACACGCGTGAGACGTCGTCGGTGCCCAGACCCTCCTCGGCGACCAGTCCCGGGACCGCCTCCCGGGAGGACTCCCAGATGCGGTCGCCCATGGTCGCCACGACGAGCAGGGTCTCGGAGGCCGACTCGCGCAGGAAGACGACGGCGTCATCGTCGGTGTGGAGCCACCGCATCCCGCCGCGGGCGAGCACCTGATGCCCGCGGCGCAGCCGGACGAGCCGTCGGCACAGGGACAGCCGCTCGGCGACCGGGGGGTCCGCCTCGGCTCCCCAGGGCATCGGCGTGCGGCTGGTCTCCCCGTCGGCCCCGGTGAGACCGAACTCGTCCCCGGCGAAGAGCACGGGGACGCCGGGCAGCGTCATCGCCAGGCCCAGGGCCAGCGGCATGGCGCCGTCGGCGGCGTGGGTGGCGAACCGGGCGGTGTCATGGGTGTTCAGCGGCTGCATGTTCCCCAGCCGGATGCGCCAGGGGATCCCCGCAGTGAACCGGGTGACCGCCTCGGCGAACTCCGCCGCCGTGGCCCTCGGGATGCCGCCCAGCGGCTGACCGAAGAACCAGGGCTCCACGACCTGCTCGTCCTGGGCGGTCGTCCAGGGCTCCCCGGTGGGCTCACTCAGCCAGGACCACAGCGGCCGGGTGAAGGCCGGATAGGTCATGGCCCCGTGCCAGGCGTCCCCCTGCAGGTCCTCGGTGGCGTCGTTGGTGGACTCCGCGAGCAGGACCGTGTCGGGGTCGATCTCCTCCATGGTGCGGCGCATGATCTGCCGCACCTGGGCATTCAGATCCACGTCGCGCAGGCGTCCGGTCATGTTGGCGACGTCGATGCGCCACCCGTCGGCCTCGAAGGGCGGGAGCAGCCAACGTGCGACCACGGAGTCGCGCCCCTGGATGAACCGATTCCGCAGCTCCTGGGAGGACCAGTCGAACTTCGGCAGCGAGGGGACGCCCAGCCACGCCTCATAGCCCGGGTCCTCGGCGCTGACGGACCGCCCGTTCTCCTCATCTTCGGTGAAGTAGTAGTACGTCCGTTCCGGAGACTCGGGATCGGCCAGCGCCGTCTGGAACCATTCATGCCGCTCTCCGGAGTGGTTCGTGGTGAGATCGCCGATCACCCGCATTCCGCGGGCGTGGGCGGCCTGCACGAGCCGCACATAGGCGTCGTCGCCGCCGAGCAGCGGGTCCACGTGGTCGAAGCTGGCGGCGTCGTACCGGTGGTTGGAGGCCGCGGGGAAGATCGGGGTCAGGTACAGCAGATCCACGCCGAGGTACGCCAGGTGGTCGAGCTTCTCTACGACCCCGTCCAGGTCGCCGCCGTAGAGCTGCTGGGTCCGGGCGGGCATGACCGGATCCACGGGGTCCTCCCAGGCGGCGGGGATCGCCCAGTCCGGGGTGGGACGTCCGTCCGCAGCCGCGGACCGGGCGAAGCGATCGGGGAAGATCTGGTACATCACCGACTCCGCGAGCCAGCTCGGCGCCGGAGGGGTGGCCAGCAGGACGAAGTCGTCGACGTCGCGCACCTCTCCGGCGTGCAGACCGGCCTGGTTGAGCCAGCGGACGGCTCCATCGTGCTGCCGCAGCAGCCACCGGTACCCGTGGCGGGGATTGTGGACGGTGACCGTCGCCTCCCACCACTGCCAGCCTCCGGCCTCCCCGAGGAGGACGGCCTCGTCCCAGACCGGCTCGCGGTCTGGGTTGGATCGCACGGTCACAGAGACCAGCGGATCCCACGTCGTGGGCACGCGCAGGCGCAGCCGCACCACGTCCCCGAGCGCCGGGGCGTCCTCGGAGACGTGGAGCGGGGACCCGTCATGGTGGGGGAGGGGACGCTGCACGGGGGAGACGGTCACGAGTCCTCACTTCACACTGCCGGCGGTCAGGCCGCCGATGATGTACTTCTGCAGGGCCAGGAACAGCACCACCGGGATGATCGCGGCCAGCACGGCGCCGGCGGCGAAGATCGACCAGTTCTGCGAGGTCTCCTGAGAGATGAACTGGTAGAGGCCCACAGCCAGGGTCTGCTTCTCCGGATCGATGAGCAGCACCGAGGCCACGACGAAGTCGTTGGTGGTGGCGATGAACGACAGCAGCGCCACCACAGCCAGGATGGGGGAGACCAGCGGCAGGATGATCGTGAAGAAGATCCGGGCGTGACCGGCCCCGTCGATGCGCGCCGCCTCATCGATGGACTGGGGGATCGTGTTGAAGAACCCGTACATCAGGTACGTGTTCACTCCGAGCGCTCCACCCAGGTACACCATGATCAGCCCGAGCTGGCTGTTGACCCCGATCGCCGGGAACACCTCACCGATCGAGAGCATGAGCAGGAAGATCGCCACCATGGCCAGCAGCTGCGGGAACATCTGGACCAGCAGCAGCGTGATGAGCCCGACGCGCCGTCCGGTGAACCGCATCCGGGAGAACGCGTAGGCGGCCAGGGCGCCGAGCAGCACGCTGCCCGCTGAGGAGACCAGTCCGATGAACAGCGTATTGCCGAACCAGGCCGCGTACGGCTGCTGCGGACGGTTGAACAGCTCGATGTAGCTCTCCAGGCTCATGTTGCCGAACAGAGTGTTCGCGGTGATCAGCGTGCCCCCGGGATTCAGCGAGGCGGAGAACACGTAGACCAGCGGGAACACGGAGAACACGACGATGGCGGCGCCCACGCCGTGCCGCCATCCGGTCTGGCGCATCCAGACGCGGAACGGACGCCGGAGCCGGACGGTCCGAGGCTCCTCGACGGACGGGGCCGCCGGTGCGGGAGAGGTCTGCACGGACATGTCAGTTCAGCTCCTCGAGCGATTTGGTCTGCCGGAAGGCGATGACCGAGACGGTCCCCACCAGCAGGAATATCAGGATCGCGAAGGCGCTGGCCAGACCGTAGTCCCGATCGGCCCCGACGAAGGCCACCTTGTACACCAGGGTGATCAGGATGTCGGTGGCGCCGACGTTGATGTCCGCGTCGATGTTCCGCGGGCCACCGCCGGTGAGCATGTACACCAGGGTGAGGTTGTTGAAGTTGAACGCGAAGGCGGAGATCAGCAGGGGTGCCAGGGACACCAGCAGCAGCGGGAGCTTGATCAGCCGGAACGCCTGGAACGGACGGGCCCCGTCCATCTGCGCCGCCTCGGTGAGGTCGTCGGGTATCGCCTGCAGCGCTCCGGTGCACACCAGGAACATGTAGGGGAAGCCCAGCCACAGGTTCACCAGCAGGATGGAGACCTTCGCCAGCAGGGCATCCGTCAGCCAGGGGATCTGGGCGCCGCCGAAGAGCACGTTGTTGACGAAGCCGAACTCCTGGTTGAGCATTCCGGCCCACACCAGCGCCGAGAGGAATCCGGGGAAGGCGTAGGGAAGGATCATGATCAGCCGGTAGTACCTGCGACTGCGCATCCGCGGGTCGTTGAAGACGATCGCCAGGAACAGGCCGAGCACGAAGGTCGTCGCCACGGACAGGAACGCGAAGGCGAAGGTCCAGATGGTCACCGAGATCAGCGGGCCGCGGATGGCCGGTTCGGTGGCGGCGCGCACGAAGTTGTCCATGCCGACGTGGATCCTCCAGCCCGGCATGAGCTGCTCGCCGGTGGACGCGGTGAAGGCGCCGTCGCCGACGTCGGAGTAGACGGTCCCGGTCTCGGAGTTCGTCATGGTGTCGGCCTCGGCGTCATAGACGTACCGAGAGGTGTAGAGGTAGGCGGACCGGGCGTCCTGGGTGCGCAGCACACCGTCGTTGGGGTCCTGGCTGAACGGGACCGCCAGCTGCGTGATCTCGCCCTGGCGCTGAAGCACCTCGGCGAAGTCCAGGACGTCATGACCGGGGACGTCGACCACCACGCCGGCGTCGAGCACGGCGCCGTCGACGGCCTCCAGCGGCTGCTCCTCAGCACCGATGAACACGTCGCCGGCCGGGTCGGTGACCACGAAGGAGAGCTCGCCGAAGCGTTCGGCCACCGCCAGCTGGTAGGTGGGGGAGTCTGGGACGCGCTCCTGGTTCTGCAGCATGATCGCGTGCACCGCGTCGTCCTTGGTGCTGTTGTGGCCGGTCCCATAGTTGGTGAAGGCCACGTACCCGGAGTAGAGCACCATGAAGATCTGGAAGATCAGCAGGAACGCCACGCCGGGGAGCAGGTACTTGACCGGCAGGCCGCCGCGACGGAAGTACACCCAGGAGATGAGGATCCCGGCGAGGACGACGAGGCCCGCGATGACGGGGCGGCCTCCGGCGAAGAGCACGAGGGCCGCATAGAGGCCGACGGCGTTGAGCACGCCGAGGACGAGGATCTTGAAGACCAGCAGCTTCCACCCGGCGGAGGCGGTGTCGGCGATGCGCTGGGCACGCCGACTCCGCCTCCGTTGAGTGGAGCCGCCGGGTGAGACCCCGCGCGTCGGGAGCGACGGCGGGGTCTGACCGGGGGCAGGAGTGGTGGTGGTCATCAGGGATCAGTCGATGGCTCCGGCGATGTCCTCGGCCATGTCCTCCCAGAGCTCAGCGGGGTCGCCGTCGCCGTTGATGATCGCAGCCTGGGTGGTGCCCCAGAACTCCCAGACGGCACCCATCTCGGGGATGCTGGGCATCGGGACGGCCTCGGCGCCGACCTCGCCGAACCCGGCGACGATCTCGTCGTCGGCCAGGGCGGCGTCGAAGGACTCCGTGAGGGCGGGGGCACGGCCGCCGACCTCATAGAGCGCGGTCTGCACCTCGGCCGAACCGATGTAGTCGGTGAGGAACGTGGTGGCGGCGACCACGTTCTCGCTCTGTGCGGAGAGGAAGAAGCCCTGCACGCCGGCGAAGGGCTTCGCGTCGTCGTCACCAGGGGCCGGGATCGCGTCGACCTCCAGATCGATGCCGGCCTCCAGGGCGGCCGGAGCGTTCCAGGGTCCGGTCAGCAGGAACGGAGTGTTGCCGTCGATGAAGTTCTCGCGGGCGAGGTCGCCGTCGATGTTGGTGTTGAGGAGACCCTCAGCGCCCTGCTCGGCGAGCCAGTCGGCGAACTCGAGGCCGCCGTCGTTGCCGATCTGCAGGTCCTCGGCGTCATAGGCGCCGTCCGCGTCAGCGCCGAACACCGGCGCCCCGAAGGACATCTGGAACGGGTACAGGTGGTAGGGGTCGGCCTCCGTGGGGTCCAGTCCCACCAGGAAGGGGTAGTCGACGTCGGCGTCCTGACCCATGGCGATCATCTCGTCGTAGGTCTCCGGCGCCTCGGGGGCGAGCTCGGCGTTGCGCAGCATCGCGATGTTCTCGATCGAGTAGGGCAGGCCGTAGACGTTGCCCTCGTAGGTCCAGGCCTCGAGCGCGACGTCCTGGTAGTCGGCGGCCGCGTCGCCCAGTTCGATGGGGGCCACGACGCCGTTGGTCACCAACGTGCCCAGCCAGTCGTGGGCGCCGACGGCGATGTCCGGGCCCTCACCGGTGGGGACCTGGGAGACGAACTGGTCCTGGATATCGCCGAAGTCCTGCTGGACCAGTTCGACATCGATGCCGGTGTCCTCGGTGAAGTCCGCGGCCGCGTCGCCGAGCACCTCGGCCCGGTCGGCGTCGACCCAGACGGTGAGGCTTCCCGTGGCCTCCAACGCCTCGTTCTCGCCGTCTCCGTCGGTGGTGGGCTCGTCAGCGCCGCAGGCGGTGAGCAGCAGCGCGCCGGCGGCCAGCGCGGCGCTGGCGCCGCGGGCTCGGGTGAAGTTCGCCCTCATGGTGTGTCCTCTGATCCTCGATGTGGCATGACAGGTGCGGTGAAAGGAGACAGCTCGTGAGCCATCTCACTGCAAGCGCTTCCAGTATGAAGCAGGTCACCTTCCAGCGCAAGCCTGATCGGCGGCGATCGTATGACGCCCTGTGCCCTGACGAGATGGGGGGATGCGAAATGCAAACGCTTGCCAGTACAGTGTCAGCATGCAGACCCGCCATGACGCACGCCACACCACGCAGACTCTCACCGCCCCCGAGTGGTGGAGGACCGCCGTCATCTACCAGATCTACCCGCGGTCCTTCGCGGACGCCTCCGGCGACGGAGTGGGGGATCTGCGCGGCATCACTCGGCGGCTGGACGACTTGGCCGACCTCGGCGTCGACGCGCTCTGGCTCAGCCCGTTCATGGTCTCGCCCCAGAAGGACGCCGGCTACGACGTGGCCGACTACTGCGACGTCGATCCGCTCTTCGGCACGCTGGCGGACTTCGACGAGATGCTCGCCGCCGCCCATGCCCGCGAGATCCGGATCATCGTGGACCTGGTCCCCAACCACTCCTCGGACCAGCACCCCTGGTTCCAGGAGGCGCTCCGGGCAGCACCGGGATCAGCCGAGCGGGCCCGCTACATCTTCCGGGACGGACGCGGTCCCGGCGGTGACCAGCCGCCCACCAACTGGGACTCGATCTTCGGCGGACCGGCGTGGACGCGCGTCACCGAGGAGGACGGCAGCCCCGGCCAGTGGTACCTGCATCTGTTCGACTCGAGCCAGCCGGACTTCAACTGGGAGAATGAGGAGGTCCGGGAGGAGTTCCGCCGGATCCTGCGCTTCTGGCTCGACCGCGGCGTCGACGGCTTCCGCGTGGATGTCGCCCACGGCATGGTCAAGGACCCCTCCTTCCCGGACTGGAGCCCCAATCCGGAGGCGGCCTCCATGGGCGGCGACAGCGCCCCCGCGCCGTATTGGGAGCAGCCTGGCGTCCACGAGATCTACCGAGACTGGCACCGACTGCTGGCCGAGTATGACGGCGACCGCGCCCTGTGCGGTGAGGCGTGGGTCTCCACCATCGAGAAGACGGCCCTATGGGTCCGCCCCGACGAGATGCACCAGACCTTCAACTTCCACTACCTCGAGACTCCCTGGGAGCCGGCGGCCCTGCGCAGGATCATCGACGACTCGCTGCGTGCCTTCGGCGCGGTGGGTGCGCCCAGCACGTGGGTGCTGTCCAATCACGACGTCGTCCGGCACGCCACCCGTCTGGGACTCACGGCGGAGAACCCGCAGGGCACGGGCATCGGTCCGGACTTCCCCGGACTGCCCGAGCCGCAGCATGCCCTCCGCCGGGCGCGCGCCGCCACGGCGCTCATGCTGGCGCTGCCCGGCTCGGCCTACCTGTACCAGGGTGAGGAGCTGGGCCTGCCGGAGGTGCTCGACATCCCTGACGAGGCCCGGCAGGATCCCACATGGTTCCGCACCCGCGGCGAACGGTACGGCCGGGACGGATGCCGCGTGCCGATTCCCTGGGAGTCGGATGCGCCGGCGGCGGGCTTCAGCTCCTCGGGCCGTTCCTGGCTGCCTCAGCCGGAGGGCTGGGGGACGTTCGCCCGCGACTGTCAGCGCGACGACGCCGGCTCGACGCTGTCGCTGTATCGGCGCCTGCTGGAGGTCCGTCGCGCCCACGGCCTGGGGGAGGGGACGCTGCGCTGGCTCGATCCGGGCGAGCTGCCCGGGGTCGCTGAGGGGCAGAGCGAAGATGTCCTGGCGCTGAGCAACCAGGACGTCGTCGTGCTCGCGAACTTCGGCGCCACGCCGATCCCGCTGCCGCCCGGGCGCCACGTCCTGGCGTCCAGCACCGAGCTGGTCGCCGAGTCCGGCGCTCCGGACCGGGAGGACCGAGCGCCCCTGCTGCCGCAGGACGCCGTTGTATGGTTGGTCTCGCCGGAGAACGTCCCCCTGATCTGAGGAATCGCCACCGTGGTCAGCATCGATGACGTCGCCCGCGCGGCGGGAGTGTCGTCCGCGACCGTCTCTCGCGCGCTCAGCGGACGAGGCCATGTCTCACCGGCCACGCGCCAGAAAGTCTTCCAGGTGGCCGGTGAGCTCGGTTACGTGGTGTCCTCGGCTGCCTCCAGCCTGGCCTCCGGGCGGACCCGCAACATCGGGGTCATGCTGCCGGATCTGCACCGCTGGTTCTTCTCCACGGTGCTCACCGGGATCTCCGAGGAGCTCAGCCGTCGCGGCTACGATCTCACGCTCTACAACGTCACCGACGACGCCCAGGTCCGACAGGAGATCTTCTCCTCGTTCCTCCGCCGGCGACGCGTGGACGGCCTCATCGTGGTGGCCATGGAGCTCGACGCCGACGAGATCGACCAGCTCACGGGTCTCGGCATTCCTGTGCTGACGCTGGGCGGATCGAACCCCCGCCTGCCCGGCCGGGCCATCGACGACCACGGCGTCGCCCACCTCGCCGTGGAGCACCTGCTGCGTCTGGGCCACCGGAGGATCGGCCGCATCGGAGCAGAGGCCAGCTTCAACCGCGACTTCCATGTGCCGGCTCGGCGCGAGAACGGATTCCGTGATGCACTGGCAGAGGCTGGACTCTCAGCGGATCCGCAGCTGTGCGTGACTGCGGACTTCACGGTGGAAGGCGGTCATCGAGCGGCGAAGTCCGTGCTGGGCCGCTCAGCATCTGCCCCCACCGCGGTGGTGGCCTTCTCCGACGAGATGGCCATCGGAGCACTGCTGGCGGCCCGCGACCTGGGCCTGGAGGTCCCCGGAGACGTCTCGGTGATCGGCATCGACGGCCATGACCTGGGCCCCCTCTTCGGACTCACCACGGTGGATCAGCATCCGCTGGGCCAGGGAGGCCGTGCGGCACGGGAGATCCTGGAGCTGATCGAGGGCACCGAGGCGCTGCCCACCGACGACGCCGACGCCGACCTCCCCTATGACCTGGTGGTGCGCTCCTCCACCTCCGCACCCCGGATCGAATCGGTCAGCGCCCCGCACTGAGCTCTCACCCGGAGTGCCCCCGGAGCATCACCGCTGATCCGCCGACAGCCCTGCCCGCCGCCGAGTGGTCCGGTTCGCATGCACTGACCACTGCGGCAGCCAACGCTGCAGGGCGCCGGCGGCGCAGGGGCCCATCGCGGCCGCCACCCAGATGCCCGCCGCCAACGAGCCCAGAACCGCTCCGGAGGCCACGATCAGCGGGCCCGCGGCGATGCCCAGGTCCTGCAGGAGCCGCCAGGCCCCCAGGAACTGGGGCCGCCCCTGCGACGGCGCGACGTCGGAGGCGACGGTCATCATGATCCCGGACCCCAGACCGTTGCCGAGACCGAGTGCCACGGCCACCCAGACCATCTGGATCGTGCTGTGCGTCAACGGGACCAGCGCCATGGCCACGCCGAGGGTGATCATGGCCGGGACCCCGATCCACAGACGGCCGAACCGGTCCATGATCTTCCCCGCCGGGTAGAACAGCAGCATGTCGATGCCGCCGGCGATCCCGAAGATGATCGAGATGGTCGCGGGATCCAGGCCGATGTGCTCGCCCCAGAGCGGAATCACCTGCTGCCGGGCCCCGCGGATCGCGCCCACCAGCAGCACAGGTGCCCCCAGGGTGAGCAGGAGCCTGCGGTGCTGACCGAGCACGGCGGCCAGCCGGGGACGGCGTCGGGAGTCTCCGGCGACCGGCGCATCCAGAGTCTCGGCTGACGGGTCCGGTCGAGCCAGTGCCACCGTGACGGTGGCCGCGGCCGCCGTCCCAGCCGCCAGCACGAAGACCAGCCGCAGGTCCCCGGCATGGAGGACGACCGCCCCCAGGAACGGCCCGACGAACTGCCCGATGCGATGCACCCCGCCCAGGGTGGACAGGACTCGGGCGCGATGCAGAGCCGGGGTGATCTCCGTGAGGTAGGAATGCCGCGCCAGGTGGAACACCGCATTCGCGGCACCCACCAGCAGCACCGCCAGCCCCAGCGTCACCAGCGTGGGGGCCGCGGCCGCGGCGAGCAGTCCCAGACCGGCCAGGCCGCCGGCCGCCAGCATCGCTCGACGGTCCCCGATGCGGGCGGCCAGGGCTCCGGCGGGGATGTCGGCGAGGATCTGCCCCACCGGGAGCATCGCCGCGATGACTCCCGCGACCGCGAGCGGAGCGCCCTGCTGAACCGCATGCGGTGCGATGACCGGCAGCATCGCCCCGATGCCGATGCTGAAGATGAAGGCCGGCACCAGTGCGCCGAGCACGACCGCCTGCAGCGGGAAGAGCGCGCCGAGACGGGCCGAACCTGCCGGATCGGGGGAGGGGCGGCCGTGGACTTGCACGTCGGACAGCCTACTCGCACGCCCTGGACGGCGCCGGGCGGGTGGCTCCTCTCGTGGCGCATGAGCCGACCATGCCCGCGGACCAGGGGCGATGCCATAGGCTGGGGCCATGAGTTCACCGGCCGAGCGGTACGCCGAGGCGCGACGCCGATCAGCGGAAGCCAGGACCGAGCTGGGCGCCTTCCGCCGGGCGCAGAGCTTCGAGCTCGACGAGTTCCAACTCGAAGCCTGTCGGCACCTGGAAGCAGGCAAGGCGGTCCTCGTGGCCGCGCCCACCGGGGCCGGCAAGACCGTCGTCGGCGAGTTCGCGGTCCATCTGGGCCTGGCCCAGGGCACCAAGACGTTCTACACCACGCCCATCAAGGCGCTGTCCAACCAGAAGTACCAGGACCTGGTGGCGGACCACGGGACCGAGCGGGTCGGCCTCCTGACCGGGGACACCTCCATCAACTCCGACGCGCAGATCGTGGTGATGACCACCGAGGTGCTGCGCAACATGCTCTACGCCGACTCGGAGGCCCTGCAGAACCTGGCCCATGTGGTGATGGACGAGGTCCACTACTTGGCGGACCGGTTCCGCGGTGCCGTGTGGGAGGAGGTCATCATCCACCTTCCCGAGCACGTGCAGGTGGTGGCCCTCAGCGCGACCGTCTCCAACGCCGAGGAGTTCGGGGCCTGGCTGGACACGGTACGGGGAGAGACCGCCGTGGTGGTCTCCGAGCACCGGCCCGTCCCGCTGTGGCAGCACATGCTGGTGGACCATGAGCTCCACGACCTGTTCATCACCGACGACGACCAGCACGACGCCGCCGCAGGCGGCCAGCTGCTGGTCAACCCCGAGCTGCAGCGCCTGGCACAGCGGCAGCAGGCTCCGCCCTCGCGTCGCTCCGGCGGGCACCGGTCGCGGGGCCGGGGACGACAGGACCAGCGCAGGCACCGTCCTTCGGAGCGGCGCTCCTCGCGGCACATGTCCGCCGAGGCCTCCGGGATCTCCGGCTCCTCCCGGGGCCGGGCCCGGCTCAACCGGCCCCGCATGATCCGGGCGCTGGACCGGGACGGTCTGCTGCCCTGCATCGCGTTCATCTTCTCGCGGGCTGGCTGCGAAGCCGCCGTCGAGCAGTGTCTGCAGGCGGGCATCCAGCTCACCACCCGGCAGGAGGCGGCCGAGATCGCCTCACGGGTGGAGCAGATGGGGTGGGAGCTGCCTGCCGAGGACCTCTCGGTGCTGGGATACGACAGCTTCCGGGAGGCCCTGGTCAACGGCGTCGCCGCCCACCACGCCGGCATGCTGCCGCCGTTCAAGGAGCTCGTGGAGGAGCTCTTCGCCGCCGGACTGCTCAAAGTGGTCTTCGCCACGGAGACCCTGGCCCTGGGCATCAACATGCCGGCACGCACCGTCGTGCTCGAGAAGCTCGACAAGTTCAACGGGGAGTCCCATGTGGACGTCACCCCGGGGGAGTACACCCAGCTGACCGGGCGAGCCGGACGGCGCGGCATCGATGTGGAGGGCCACGCCGTCGTCGTCTGGCAGCCGGGAATGGACCCACGCCAGGTGGCCGGCCTGGCCTCCCGCCGGACATACCCGCTCAACTCCAGCTTCCGTCCCAGCTACAACATGGCGGTCAACCTGACCGCCCAGTTCGGTCGGGAACGTGCCCGCACCATCCTGGAGTCCTCCTTCGCCCAGTTCCAGGCCGACCGGTCGGTGGTCGGCCTGGCTCGAGAGGTCGCCCAGCGTGAATCGTCGATGGCCGGCTACGAGAAGGCCATGTCCTGCCATCTGGGCGACTTCCGCGAGTACGCCGAGCTTCGTCGGCGGCTGACCGACCTGCAGAAGGGGCAGGCCAAGTCCCGCGGCAGGCAGCGACGTCGCGAGCTGATCCGCGTGCTCGCCGCCCTGCAGCCCGGTGACGTCATCGAGGTGGCCGGGCGGCGCAGGCTGGGGGAGTGCCTGGTGGTCCACAGCGCCCCGGAGCACGACCCCCGTCCCGGCGTCATCACCGGTGCCGGCCAGCTGCGGCGCATCACCGTGGAGGACTTCAGCCAGCCTCCCGAGGTCCTCGCGAGCATCCGCCTGCCCCGAAAGCCGCAGATCAAGGTGCCGAAGGTCCGTCGGGATCTGGCCTCGAGCATGCGCAGCGCGCTGCACGATCGGGTGCCGCCGCGGTCCGACGCTCCCGCGCCGGGCTTCGGGTTCGTCCACGAGCCCGATGAGGAGGCGGTCGAGTCGCTGCAGACACGGCTGCGCCGTCATCCCTGCCACAGCTGCGGCGACCGCGAGGAGCACGCGAGGTGGGCGGAGCGGTGGTGGAAGCTCCGCCGGGAGACGGACCAGATCCGGGAGCGGATCAGCCGCCGCACCGGCTCCATCGCCAAGACCTTCGACAGGATCTGCGGGGTGCTCGTGGAGCTCGGCCACCTGGAGACGGCCGCCCTGCCCGAGTCGACCGCCGAGCCCGGCCCCGAACTGTCCAGCGCCGATCCGTCCAGTCACGACGAGTCGGATGCCCCGGGTGCGGTGGAGTTCACGGTGACCCCGCGCGGCCACCGGCTGCGGCGCATCTACGGCGAACGGGACCTGTTCACCGAGATGCTGCAGCATCAGGGCGTCCTGATGCGCCTGAGCGCCGCGGAGCTCGCCGCCTTCTCCACTGTGCTGATCTACCAGGCGAAGCGTGAGGATGAGGGCGCGATGCCGCAGATGCCCACGAAGGGACTGACCTCCGCCGTGCGAGCGGCCGTCGACGTCCACGCCGATCTCGAAGCTCTGGAGAAGCAGCACCACCTGGAGCCCACCTCCGCGCCCGAGCTGGGTCTGGTGCCGCCCATGTACGCCTGGGCCTCCGGCAGGAACCTGCGTCAGGCTCTGGAGGACTCCCCTCTGGCGGCCGGAGACTTCGTCCGGTGGGCGAAACAGTGCATCGACACGCTCGATCAGCTCGGTCGCGCGCCGCACACCTCCGCCAAGCTGGCCGCACGCTGCCAGGAGGCGGTGGACCTGATCGCCAGGGGAGTGGTGTCCTACTCTGCGGTGGCGACGCTCCCCGGCATCGACGAGACCGACGACAGTGACGACCTGGACGACAGTGACGACCTGGACGACAGTGACGACCTGGACGACAGTGACGACCTGGACGATCTGGACAGCACCGAGGATGACGTGACGGAGCACGATCTCCTCCGACAGGATCCCGCAGACGACGACGCGCAGTGAGGATGAGAGCACAGCGATGAGCAGCACACCAGCCGGGCGGCAGACCGACGACGCCCGATCCCGCGAACATCACGACGACCAGGCCCCCCGGGCCGCAGGAGTGCCTCGGCTGCTGGTCGACGGCACGATCCACAGCACGGCTGAACCCTACGCGGAGGCGATGCTCGTGCAGGACGGCCTGATCTCCTGGATCGGAGCGCCGGAGTCGGCCGAGCACGTCATCCGCGGGGACCACGAGCGCCAGGAGCTCGACCGGGGTCTGGTCGCCCCCGCCTTCGTCGGGCGCGTCGACTCCGACCTGCGAGCCCTGAACGCCTCAGCGGTGGCGACGCTCCTGGACGAGGCCGCCGCCCATGGTCAGGGCGCCCTGCGCCTGGTCCTCGACGTCACGACCGCGTCCCTGGAGGGTGATCCCGGCACTCGGACTCGCCTGGTGGAGGTCCTCAAGGCCGCGTACTGGCATCCCGTGGTGGCGTTTCCGGTGGTGCGGCTGACGGGGCTGGCCGCCGACGTCCCCACCTCCGACGGCGGAGCCGGTCAGGAAGGGCTCCCGGGTCCTGCACAGAGGATCCAGCGACTGATCGCGCTCGTGGAGCACTGTGACGACGCCGCAGGGGCACCCGTGGGAGTCGAACTGAGCCTGGGCGAGATCTCCGGGGGCGTCCTCCCGGCCGGATCTGCGGTGAGCCCGGAGACCCACGAGCACACCGTCGACCATCTGGTGGAGGTCTCTGCCCCCCTGGCTGAAGCATCTCGTCAGCTGCTGCTCGACGTCGCGGGCCATGCCCCGGACGCCGTGGCCGCCGTCGTCGTCGACACCCGCCGACGCCTCCAGGAGCGCAGGACCACGCCGCGCCCTGACCGACCGACCGTGCTGGTCGACTTCGACTCCGCCCGGCGCGCCGATTGGGAGGCGCTGGTGGGCACGGCCCACCATGTGCTGATGCGAGCCCCCGGCCATCTCGGCCTGGCCCTGAGCGCCGGAATCCCGACATCGGTGGCACCGGGTGCCGACGTCGATCCATGGGCCATGGTGGCGACTCATGTGCACCGCAGCGAGGCGGCGGTGTCGGTGCGGGCCGCCTTCAATGCGCAGACCCGCGCGGCCCATCGGTCGCTGCCCGCACCTGACGGCCTCGGGCCCGGGACAGCCGGGCTGGCGGCCCAGCTGGCGCCGGGCGCCGTGGCCACCTACACCGTCTGGGAGGTCGAGTCGTTGGCCGTGCAGACGCCCGACGCACGGACCGCGGCCTGGAGCACCGATGCGCGTGCCCGCACGCCCCTGCTGCCGTTCCTCGGCACGGCCGCGGAGCCTGCTGCGCTGCCCCGGCTCCGGGCGACCGTGGTCTCCGGTGTCGAAGTTCACGGTACGGCGGACGCCCGACACTCCGGGGCCCAGGATTCCTGATCCCGCCCTGAGGGGTGCACAATACATCGAGTGCCGTCGAACCCCGGCGAGCACCACGCCCGTCCCAGCGGACATCCAGGGCTGCCAGGGACGCGGCATGAGACCGCACGAGACAGAAGGGGCACGAGGCCACCCGTGAAGATCCTGACGATCATCCCGACCTACAACGAGATCGAGGCTCTGCCGATCACGGTGCAGCGGCTGCGGGCCGCGGTGCCTGAGTCTGACGTGCTCGTCGTCGATGACAACAGCCCGGACGGCACCGGACAGCTGGCCGAGCGGATGGGACACCAGGATCCCCAGATCCATGTGCTGCACCGGCGCGCGAAGAACGGGCTGGGCGGCGCCTACATCGCCGGGTTCCGCTGGGGGCTCGACCAGGGCTATGACGTGCTGATCGAGCTCGACGCCGACGGCTCCCACCAGCCGGAGCAGCTGCCGGACCTCATCGCGAAGATCGACGAGGCCGACCTCGTGATCGGCTCGCGCTGGGTGCCCGGGGGAGCCGTGGTCAACTGGCCGTTCCACCGCGAGCTCATCTCGCGCGCCGGGTCGCTGTACTCGCGCACCATGCTGGGTCTGGGCGTGCGAGACATCACGGCCGGCTACCGCGTCTTCCGTCGTTCCACGCTGGAGGACGTCGACCTCGGCAGCATCGAGTCGGTCGGATACGGGTTCCAGGTGGACATGACCTTCCGTGTGGCGCGGCAGCGCAAGACCATCGTGGAAGTCCCGATCACCTTCGTGGAACGCACGCTGGGTGCCTCGAAGATGAGCTCCGACATCGTGGTGGAAGCGATGCTCAACGTCACACGCTGGGGCCTGGCCGCGCGCGCCCAGACGCTGGCCGGTCGTCTGGGCCTGGGCTGAACCTCCCGCGTGAGGGCCGGGATCTGTGAGAGGACCCGGTCCGTGAGAGAACCCCGTCCCGACGTCAGAGGGCCCGTCACCTGGTGGTGACGGGCCCTCTGACGTCGCTGCTCAGTGAGTCGAGCCGCTCAGGCGGGTGAGCCGGTCAGGAGACCTTCTCGCCGCGGCGCTCGCGCAGCTTCCTGAGCCGCTCGGTGAGGATGTCCTCGAGCTCCTCCACGGAACGACGCTCCAGAAGCATGTCCCAGTGCGTACGGACGGGCTTCTCCGGGGTCTCGTCCGGCTTGGTGCCGTCAACGAGGACACCCTCCTTGCCGGTGGGCGAGGTCCAGGTGGCCGGGACCTCCGCGTCGGCGGCGAAGGTGACGGTGATCTTCTCGCCGTCCTCACACACGTACTCGACGTCCTGACGCGGAGCAGGCTCCACACCCGACTCGGTCTCCATCGACTGCGCACCCAGGCGCATTCCGCGCAGACTGCGGTCGCTCATCGGCATTCTCCTCCACTGACGGGGACACACGTTGTCCCACAGGCCAACAGCGGGTGCGGCGCGGTTATTCCGCGACGCACCCGCTCAGTCCCGCCGGCGTCCGTCGGCCCCGGGCCGAGGATCGGCTCAGCCCTGGCGCGGCGGCCGGCCTCCCGGCTGACCCTGACCCGGCTGACCCGGCTGATGCGGCGGCCACTGCTGCTGCCCCTGCTGAGGCCGTGGCGGCTGCTGCCCCTGGGGGTGGCCCGGCTCGGGCTGCGGCTGCTGTCCCGGCTGGGGCTGCTGGTACGGGTCGTAGGCGGGGGGCTCCGGGTTCTGCGGCAACGACCGCTGGCCGGAGTCATCGCCGATGCCGCGGCCAGAGCCGATGGACGGATCCGCCTCCGGGGGAGCCGTCTCTGCCACCCGCTTGAGCGCATCCGCGCTGGACTCCTCCGTCGCACTCGAGGCGCGGCGTCCTGAGCCGGCGCTCTGTGCCTTCCGTGCTTCCTCCTCGATCTCCTGGGTGCCCTCATAGTGGGGGTGCTCGTCGGTGACGGAGGTGGACCGGGCCGAGGAGGCCATGTCCGCGATGGCGTCGGAGATCGCCGGCTTGCCCTTGCGCTCACGAGCCTCGCGCTCCCGGCGCTCGCGCCGCTCGCGCAGTCGCTCCTCGCGGGCAGCACGCTCAGCTTCGCGCTCCTCAGGAGAACGCCCGTCGGAGGACTGGGCCTGGCCGCTGAACGTTCCGGAGAACGCCTTGAGGGCGTCTCCGAACTCGCCGGGGATCACCCACATGGTGTTGGAGTCTCCCTTGGCCAGTTCCGGAAGGGTCTGCAGGTACTGGTAGGAGAGAAGCTCGGGGCCCGGCTCGGAGTCGTGGACCGCGTTGAAGACGGTCTCGATGGCCTGGGCCTCCGCGTTGGCGGCCAGGATGCGGGCCTGCGCCTCACCCTCGGCCTGAAGGATGGCCGCCTGACGCTCACCTTCGGCCGTCAGCACGGCCGACTGCTTGGTGCCCTCGGCCGTGAGGATCGCGGCACGCCGGTCACGCTCGGCACGCATCTGCTTCTCCATGGAGTCCTGGATGGACAGGGGCGGCTCGATGGCCTTGAGCTCCACTCGGGCCACGCGGATGCCCCAGCGGCCTGTGACCTTGTCCAGCTCACCGCGGAGCTGACCGTTGATCGTGTCACGGGAGGTCAGCGCGGCTTCGAGGTGCATGCCCCCGACCACGTTGCGCAGCGTCGTGGTGGTGAGCTCCTGGACGGCGTGGATGTAGTTCTGGATCTCGTAGGTGGCGGCCTTCGGATCGGTGATCTGGAAGTAGACCACGGTGTCGATGGAGACCACCAGGTTGTCCTCGGTGATCACCGGCTGCGGTGGGAACGAGACGACCTGCTCACGCATGTCCAGCAGGGGGACGAGTCTGTCGATGAATGGCACCAGCAGGGTCAGTCCGGGCCCCTGCGTGCGCTGGTATTTGCCGAGGCGCTCCACGATCCCGGCACGGGCCTGCGGAATGATCCGCACGCTGCGCACCAGGATGATGACGACCAGCGCCATGAGCGCCAGAAGGACGAAGAGAAGTGCTACATCCATGGGGTTTCCGTTCCTCGTGTGGTTCTCGGTGGGGTGGTCTGGTCCTGCCGAACCGGTCGCCTCTGCGCCGTCGGTCAGGCTTCTCGGGGTTCGGGGTCCTCCCAGGCGATGCCTGCGGCGGGCCGCAGGTAGACGATGGCACCGTCCACGGACTCCACGACGGCGGCCATGCCGGGCTCGATGCGGAAGTCGCCGGCCGCCCGCGCGGTCCAGGTGTCGCCGTCGACCTCCGCCAGGCCGGCGTCCCGGGTGACGGTCTCCAGCGGCTGGGCCTCCATGCCTGTCATCCGGTCCACATTGGTGAGCTGCTCCTGGGAGCCCTTCTTCAGATGCTTAAGCGCGACAGGGCGCACTGCGCCGAGCATCAGCAGCGCCGTCGCCGACCCGATGACCACCTGCATCCACCCAGGGCCTCCGGCCAGAGCGACAGTGGTCGCGGCGGCCGCCCCCGCGGCCAGCATCAGAAACAGCAGGTCGAGCATCAGCAGCTCGAGCACGAGGAGGACGAAGGTCAGGGAGAGCCAGGCCGCCCACAGATTCTCGCCGAACCATTCGATCATGCGATCGCCTCCTCCTGACCCCGATTCGTCGCCGACTCATCCAGTGCGTGCATCCAGTACGTAGAGAAAACCCACAGGTGAGCCGCTTGTGCTCCTCATTCTGCCTGACGACAGTGCTCCCGTCATCCCCATCACAGCCGAACTGTGCACAACCCGCCGGCTCATGCGATCCACACGGTCACATCCAGGTCCACCGTCACCTCGTGCACACCGGCCTCGGCCACCGCGGCGGCCACGTCGGGGGCCTCACGATGATGGCCGGCCGGGCCCATCATCACCAGATCCACCGCCGTGGACTCGGCCACCGGCACGTGCGCGCGGACCCTGCGGCGCTCCACGGCATCTCCGAGGCGCCGCCCCATGTGGGCCGTGAGGTCCGCATGTTTGTCGGGACGCATGGCCAGCAGTCCGCCGTCAGCGAGCTCTGCCAGATGCCCCGGCCGCGGAGTGACGACGACGGCAGCCCCACCGGGGGCCAGCACGCGGGCATACTCGTCCACGTTCCGCGGAGCGAAGATGTCCAGCAGCAGATCCACCGAAGAGCTCTGCAGAGGCAGGTCGCGCCACAGGTCCCAGGCCAGCGCGAGCGTGCGGGGATGCCGCGCCGCACGCTTCAGCCCGGCGGGGGAGAGGTCCAGAGCGATGCCGCGGGCGGAAGGGTGCCCCTCCAGCAGGCTCCGCAGGTGATGTCCGGTCCCGGCCCCGCAGTCCAGCAGCACGGGCCTCGACGATTGAGGCATCCTGATGTCGGCGATCTCTCGGAGAGCCGAGGTCAGCGCCGAGAACACCCCGGCATCCTGGATGCGTTCGCGAGCCATGATCATCGCCGCCGTGTCGGGTGTGGCCCGAGATCCTGCGCCGACCAGCAGATTGACATAACCCTGACGTGCCGCATCAAAGCGATGCCCTGCGGCGCAGGTGAGCCCCCTGATGCGCGACCTGGCATGCAACTCGTCCGCCTCTCTCAGCTCTGTCAGCACCGTCAGTGGGGTCGGCGCAGTTGACAGGTGCAACGGGCAGCGCAGCGGCCAGCGGTCTTCACGCATCGGGTCGATCTGGTCGAAACTCTGGGGCGAGCAGGTCATGCCACCGAGCGTATCCGGTGGCATGACCTGCGGCACCGCGCCTGAGACCCACGGCCAGGTCACGGGAGATCAACTGCGGGAGATCGACTGTGGGCGTGACGGCGCCCGAATCGAGCAGAACCACATCACGCCAAATCGCCGATAATCTACATTATGTCAATCTACCGATGAGGGCGGCATCCTCAGGAGGCCGTACCATGCCCGGAGGCCCCTGCCCCGTCCGGCGCCCGCCGCCTTCCCCGCGATCACCGGAGCGGGCCGGTGATCACTCCAGGTGAGCACTTCAGGCGAGCACTCCAGGATGCTCAGTTCGCCCGCGATCGGTGGATCTCCTCGGCGAGCAGGCGGATCCGGTCGAGTCGTGCATCCCAGCGCCGCCCGACATCCTGCAGCTGCGCCGTCGCGCGGGACAGCTGCTCCGGATCCACAGTGAAGCGTCGTTCTCGCCCCTCCTGGCGAGCCTCCACGAGCCCGGCCCTCTCCAGGACGGCCAGATGTTTGGCCACCGCCTGTCGGCTCACCGGCATCTGCTCGCTGAGCCTCGTGGCGCTGCTCGGACCCGCGGCGATCATCACATCCATCAGAGCCCGGCGGGTCGGATCCCCCACGGCATCCCACAGCGTGTCGTCGATCCTGGACGATTCGCCGCCGCTGCGTTCAGAGGTGGCCGTCATGCCGCCGACACCAGCGTCTCCGCATAGCTGGTCAGGCGCGGCAGGTAGGTGGTCCATCCGTGCACGTGGTCTTCGTACTCAGCCTGCACGGACGCCTCGCTCCAGCCACGCTCCCGGAATCCGGCCTCGGTCATGGTGACCACACTCGACTGCTCAGCCTCGCCGGGCCGGATGTCGAAGGTCACCAGCAGCGAGCTCCCAGGTTCGGCGGATGCGTCAGCGTCATAGACCCAGCGGAACGCGAAGCGCTGCGGCGGATCCGCCTCCACGACGGTCATCGGCACTGTCTCTGCATGACCGCATGCGCTGGTCTCACCGAAGGTGAGTGTGCCGGTCTCCCCCGCCTGGGGCGTGAAGTCCGCCCCATCCGGCCACCACTTCACGAGGTGGCCGGGGGTACTGAGGACCTCATAGACGATCTCCGGCGGCGCGGCGATCTCCATGGTTCGGGTGATGGTGCCCAGCTCGAGCTCTGTGATGCCCTGCCTACGGTCTTCCATGGCCTGCTCCCTGTGACGAGTGACGACATCCGGACCCCGGATGTGCAACCTAAAGTTGCATAGCGCTCACCATACCTCCGGGTCGCCAGATATGCAACATGTGGTTGCACAATGAGGATGTGATGCGCACGCGGCTCCCATCACCCCGTCAGGCCGAGTACGGCCACGCCGGCACAGGCCGCCGCCCACAGCACAGAGCAGAACGTACCGATGATGAATCTCTCCGCCGCCCCATTGGGCCGCTTCAGCTCGGAGTAGCGCGCGAGTCCCTTGACCGCGAGCACCACAGCCAGCCCCTCCGGCCAGGATGCAAGCAGAGTGGAGACCACCGCGAGGCGCTCGAGCAAGCCGATCCATGCACCTCCTCGCAGGACAGGACGGTCATCCTCGGCAAGGTCCTGAAGCGGCCTGCTGCGCGGCGCGACGGCACCCCAGGAGGCGTCACCTGAGGATTCCGCCCCTACGTCCGGGCGGCGGCGTGCATCGTGACGGGTCGCCGTGTCCAGCACTGCGGTGGAGATGCCGGAGCCACCGAGGCAGGCCGCCGTCGCTGCGGCGATGACCAGTCCGGCACGCCACCACGGGTCCCCGAGGTCCGAGACCTGCAGGGCGCACAGGGCGGCGGCTCCGAGCAGGGCCAGCTGAGCCGCCGCGGCGAGGTTCATCAGACCCACAGGTGGGCGCGCGACCCGCGGGAGGAGTGAGCCGGCGGCGGGGGCCGCCGACAGGAGCAGCAGGATCACGACGACGAGGATCATGCCTCCCCTTCCGGCCGCCCATCACCGACGCGATCCTCCGGGATGTCAGCGGCATCGGTGGCATCGGTGGCATCGGTGGCATCGGTGGCATCGACTCCATCGGTGGCATCCATGTCCTTCATGATGCCAGCAGCCACCGACAGGACCCGGCGAGTCTCTGTCCAGAGCCCTCTCTGCAGGCGCCTGGAGACCGCCTGCTGACTTGTGCCCAGCTCCTCCGCGGCGGCCGACTGCGAGAGCCCCTCGTCCACGAGCTTCCCAGCCTCCTGGCTCGAGTCCGTGCGCCGACGCTCAAGTTCGCAGAGCAGCTGCACCAGCGCCTCGGCCTGCTCCGCCGCCTCGGCGTCGGAGGCTGTGAGCGCCACTCCCCCGGATGCCCGCTTGGCCCGGGTGACGGCGTCGCGAGCCGCTTCGAACGCGGGGCCGCTCCCTGCGCGCGTCTCCTCAGGCAACGGGGTGCGCACCGCCCCGATGCCGATGCCGGTGCTCCACTGCTCGGTGCGCGCCACGGCGAGGGCGATCTCCAACACCGTCTGCGCGTCGTCCAGCACTCCCTGCACCTCGTCCCCGGCGGTGCGCTGGAATCGGCGCACCAGATGCGGTCCGGCCATCGCATCCAGCTCCGCGACGACTCGGTTCACCAGATCGGGCTGCCGCCGCGAGTCCTTCTGGTCGAGCGTCATGATGATCATGTGCACAACCTTAGCAGATTGTATCTACAGGAACACCCTTGAGGGGTTGTAAATTGCGGTACAACCTCCAGGAAGGACGGTCTAAGCTGGGCTGCGATGAAGACCGCCGACGACTCTGACATCACCCCCGGCCCCGTCCGAACCGCACCAGCGCCCGCTCCGCGGCACGCCGCGTGGCTCCTCGCAGCGGACGCGCTCTTGATCACGCTGTTCGCGGCGCTGGGGAACCGCAAACATGTGAGCGGCCTGGGCCTGCTCGACATCCTCTCCACCGCCTTCCCGTTCCTCCTCGCCTGGGCGCTCGCCTCGACCCTGGTCCGGACGTGGCGTCGGCCGTCTCGGATCTGGCCCGACGGCGTCGTGGTGCTCGGAGTGACGGTGGCCCTGGGCATGCTGCTGCGCGTCCTGCTGGGGCTGGGCGGTGCACCGGTGTCCTTCGTCCTGGTCACCACCGTGACCCTGGCCGTCTTTCTCCTGGGACGTCGCGCACTGACCAGCCTGATCCGGCGCCCCGGCCGGGCCTGAGCTCCTCGACATCTTGGTCACGGACCCTGTCCGTGCCCCGCACCTGTCCCGCTGGAGTCTCGGTGGCCCGCTCCCCAGTACTTTCTGCTGATTTCCTGGGAGTTCCCTCACAATACGTCCCCACCCCGTTGACTGCGGAGGCCGACGGCGTAGGTTGGTGAGTGCAGGATCCCGCTGACGCGCGCCAGAGAGCTGACAGAAGGGAGACTTCCGGTGACATCGCATCACCCCCATCACGACACCCAGCAGGACCCACGCACCAAGCACCGTGGGGACGAGCTCCCCGCCCAGCAGCAGGAGGACCAGCCGGGACTGACCGGCCCGACGGCGCCCACGCCGGACCACGGCGAGGAGAGCTGGGTCGGCCACGGTCGGCTCACCGGGAAGAAGGCCCTGATCACCGGAGGAGACTCCGGCATCGGCCGGGCGGTGGCGATCGCCTACGCCCGGGAGGGCGCCGACGTCGCCTTCGTCCACCTTCCCGAGGAGGCCGAGGACGCCGCACAGACCCGCCGACTCATCGAGAGCGCGGGTCGGAATGCCTTCTCCTACCCTGCCGACATCACTGATGAGCAGAACGCGGTCGACGTCGTCGTACGTGCCGTGGAGGACCTGGGCGGGCTCGACGTCCTCATCCTCAACGCGGCCTACCAGCGGCAACGTGACGGCATCGACACCGTGCCTACTGAGGAGGTGCGCCGCGTCTTCGACACGAACCTGCTCGCCCATGTGGTGATGACCCGCGAAGCTGTGCCGCATCTGAAGCCAGGGGCCTCGATCATCACGACCACCTCGATCCAGGCGGTCGGCCCGAAGCCCCCGCTCTTCGACTATGCGATGACGAAGGCGGCACAGGTCGCCTTCACGGAAGCCCTGGCGCTGGAGCTCGGCGAGAAGGGCATCCGCGTCAACGCGGTGGCGCCGGGGCCCATCTGGACTCCGCTCATCCCGGCGACCGGGTTCCCCGACGACGCCGTCGAACAGTTCGGACAGGACACTCCCCTGGGTCGGCCCGGACAGCCGGCCGAGCTGGCCGGCGCCTATGTGTACCTGGCCAGTGAGGAAGCATCCTATGTGTCCGGCTCCGTGATCCCGGTGACCGGTGGAAAGGGGTTCTGAGATGGCCCGCGACAGCATCAAGGACGAAGAGCTCTACGAGCGGCTGCGCGATGAGGGCGAGTCCAAGGAGAAGGCTGCACGCATCGCCAACCAGGCGGCGGACGAGGGCCGCAGCGAAGTCGGTGAGAAGGGCGGGAAGTCATCGAACTATGAGGACCGCACCGTCGATCAGCTGCGGGACCGCGCCCAGGAGCTCGGCATCACCGGCTACTCCGACATGACCAAGGACGAACTGATCTCGGCCCTGCGCGACCACTGATCTGCGACCGCTCACCCTCCCGGCGGGACGACTCGCCTCGGCCGCGGCGCAGGCGAGCTCGGCGGGCACGTGCCCGCACCGGAGCCCGTCGAAGCGGCCAGACCTCAGTCGCCAGGGACTCCGGTGGTCACCGCCGTGCTCAGACCGCCCCTGCGGCTGTCGAGATGCGCCAGCTGGGCGACCACCGGAACGTCGCTCACCAGGCAGAGGCCATAAGGCTCCCCCAGCGGGACGGCCTCGGGGTCGATGAGGTCATTGATCCGCACATGGGTGACCCGGCCGGCGCCCACCCTGATCCGGTAGGGCCCCACCGGCTCGCGTGCGGCGTGGTGGACCGTGACCTCCACACAGGCGTCAGCCGCCTCGGCGTTGAGCAGACACAGCACGTCTCGGCTGGTGAACTCCGGTTCGTGCCCGGTGCTCTCCGGCGGGATCCACCCGGCGGAGAACGCCCACCGACGGTGGCCGGGTCCTGCGGCGGCATCTCCTCCAGGGGGTGAGTGCCTCATCCTGTCTCCTGTCGTCGAGGACGTCCTCCGTGGGTCTCCACGCCGAAGATCTCTCCCAGATGGTCGTTGAGGAAGACGCGTTCCGGGTCCATCCGGTCTCGCACCTCCAGGAAGTCCTCCCATTCTGGATAGAGCTCTCGCAGCTCCGGGGCTCGGAGCGAATGCTTCTTCCCCCAGTGGGGCCGTCCTCCGAAGGCTCGCAGGAGCGGCTCCATGTCCGCGAAATACGCCTGGTGATCCAACGTGGCGTTCTGCAGCAGAGCGATGGTCATCGTGGGGCGTCGCTGCGCGTTGCTGATCATCGCCCGGTCCGGTGCGACCGTCCGGACCAGGATCCGCCAGCCCACGCGTGCCCGATGACGGGCCTTCACGCGCTCCCGAACGCGCCGGAACGCCTCCAACGACGCGTCTAGCGGGAGCATGTACTCCATCTCCTCGAACCGCAGATCGCGGGCATTCGGGATGATCCCGTAGGACGGCCCCGTCTCCTCGGTCTTCACAGTCCCGGGCGGGACAGCCCCCGGCTGGTCGGGGTCCGGCTCATGGCCCGGGATGTTCAGCATGCGCACCTGGGCCAGATCGCTGCGCGGATACCAGTAGAAGTCGACGCTGCGGTGCGCCGCGATGAGCGCGTCGAAGTTCTCCAGCACCCAGTCCACGTGCGTCATCACATTGACCCGGTGCAACTGATAGGCAGGTTCGACGCGCAGGGTCAGGCGGGTGAGGACCCCCAAGGCGCCGAGGGAGACCTGAGCGGCTCGCAGCAGGGGGTCGTCGGTGTCGCCGCCGGCATCCTCGCCGAAGGCGACGGCCTCTCCCCGACCGTCGATGAGCTCTCCGCCCACCACCGTCGAGGACAGGTTGCCCAGCCGCACGCCGGAACCGTGCGTCCCCGTCCCGACGGCACCCGCGATGGCCTGGTAGTCCACATCCCCGAGGTTCTCCAACGCGACTCCGTGTACGGCCAGCTGCGCCCCGAGCTCGGCAAGCCCCGTGCCCGGCAGCACCGTGGCCCGGCCCGAGTCGACGTCGGCGCCGCAGACCCCGGAGAAGTCGTCCAGGCTGACGAGCACGTCCTCGGTGCTCATCAGCGGCATGGAGGAATGTCCGGATCCCACAGGACGCACAGTGCCCCCGTGGGCCGCCGTCTCGGCGACGGTCTCCGCCAACTCGTCCACGCCGACGGGGCGCAGCCACCGGGCGGGGCTGCATGACACGCTGCCGGACCAATTGGTGAATCTGGGCTCAGTCATGGATCTCCTGACGGCTGGGCAGACGGCACGGGGCACCGCCGCCACCGTAGCCACCAGCGGTCGCCCAGGTCAGCCTCCCGCGGCCCGGTGATTCCAGTGCGCACCTCCCACCCGATACGCTGATGCGGATGCACAGCCTCCAGGACGCCCTCATCGTCGGAGTGGACTTCGGCACCTCCGGAGTGAAACTCGTGGTGGTCGATCAGCAGGGTCGGCATCGGTCCTCCCACCGCGAGGACTACCCGACTGCGCACCCTCCGTCCGCGTCTGGGGACGTGATGACGGAGCAGGATCCCGAGCACTGGTGGGACGCCTTCCGCGCGGTGATCGCCGCCGCCGTGACGCGCCCCGGCCTGGCCGAGCGCGTCGTCGCCATCGGCCTCACCGGCCAGATGCAGGACGTGGTCCTCCTCGATGCGGCAGGCCTGCCCGTGGCCCCGGCGATCCTCTACTCGGACGTCCGCGCCCACGAGGAGTTCGACGAGCTGGCGGGAGACCTTCCCGACTGGGCGGCACGCAGCGGCAGCCTCCAGGACGCCAGCGGACTGATGCCGAAGCTGCTCTGGCTGGACCGTCACCGACCCCATGTCCTCGAGGACGCCGCCGACGTCGTCTTCGGGCCGGCCGCAGCCATCGCCCGCCGCCTCGGCGCGCCGGCGCTGACCGACCCCACCACCGCTTCCACCACAGGGCTGCTCGAGCTGAAGTCCCGCCGCTGGTGGACCGGCGGACTCCGGGCGCTGCAGAGCCGCAGCCGGTCAGCGCGCCTGGCCGCAGGCCTGCCGGACCTCCTCCCCTCTCTCGTCGGGCCAGGCAGCGTGGCCTGCCGCCTCCGTTCCGAGGACGCGGCCGAGCTCGGACTGGCCGCGGACACACCGGTGGTGCTGGGGCTGGGCGACGCCGGCGCCTCGACCGACGGGGTGAGCGGGGACTCCCCCGGCCGGGGTTACGCCTCCCTGGGCGGCTCCGGGTGGATCGCCGCCGTCACCGGTGATCACGACGTGGGACGCCCGGCGGACACGGCTTCGCCCATACATCGCCTGGCCCTCTCCGGTGACGCGGACCTGAGGATCGTGGCGGTGCAGTCTGCCGGGACCGTGGCCGAATGGGCGCGCCGAGAGCTCCTGGCGGGAGCCACCCCGCAGGAGGCCGACGAGGCTGCGGCCACCCGACTCGGCGTCTTGGCGCCGCGCCCCCTCTGCCTGCCGTCTCTGACCGGGGAACGCTACCCGGTCAGAGACGCGGCGGCCCGCGGAGCGTTCGTGGGGATCACTCCGGAGACGACCGCGGTCGACCTCTATCTGGCGGTCCTCGGTGGCGTCGCCTATTCCCTGGCCTGCGGCGTCGACGAGCTGAACCTGCGCCAACCCACGTTGCCGACGGTGGGCGGAGGAGCCTCCAGCAGAGTGTGGCGACAGCTCCTGGCGGACGCCACCGGAATGGACGTCCTGCACGTCCGCGGGGGCGAGGACGCCGCGGCACGCCACGCGGCCCGCGCAGCGGCCGAGACCGTGCTCCATCGGCACCAGATCCGACCGCTGGCGGACCAGTCGCGCCCCGCTCAGGACGCTGGGGAGGACTCACCCACGGCAGGAGCCGCTGCGGCGACATCGTCGGAGGTGCCGACGCGCCCCTCTCCCCTGGTGGCTGAGCATCAGCATCGGCGGCGGATGCACCGAGAGCTCCACGGTGCGCTGGAGAGCACGTTCTCCGCCTGGAGACGCTGAATCCGCCCCACCGCCACCGTCACCAGCGGGGGTGGATGACCTCCCGGAACGTCGTGTCGTAGAGGTCCCGGACGGCGTCCAGGAACTCCTGAGACAGCGGCTCGACCTCTCCGGCGGCGGCATTGGCCCGAGCCTGCTCCGTGGAACGGGCACCCGGGATCACAGTGCTCACGCCCTCCTGCTGAGCGACCCAGGCCAGCGCGGCGGTCGCCGGCTCGAGGCCGACGCCGCGGGCCAGCTCCGAGAACGTCGCGGCTGCTTCCACGCCGGCCGCATAGTCCACCCCGGAGAACGTCTCCCCGACGTCGAACGCCTCCCCGCCGCGGTTGAAGCTGCGATGGTCGTTCTCCGCGAAGACGGTCTCGGTGGTGTAGCGGCCGCTGAGGAGCCCACTGGCCAGAGGAACCCGAGCGATGATCCCGACGCCGGCGGACTGAGCGGCGGGCAGCACCTCATCCAGGGGCTTGCGCCGGAAAGCGTTGAGAATGATCTGCACTGTCGCCACGTGGGGCCGCGCGATCGCGTCGAGGGCCTGCCGGCAGGTCTCCACGCTGACGCCGTAGGAAGCGATCGCACCGTCTTCGACGAGGCGGTCGAGGGCTTCATAGACCGCATCGGAGGCGATGACGTCGCTGGTGGGACAGTGCAGCTGGACCAGGTCCAGGGTGTCCACTCCGAGGTTGCGGCGGGAACGGTCCGTCCATGCACGGAAGTTGTCGTAGGTGGCGTGAGCGAGGTCGGGCTCAGGCGCCCTGCGGATCATCTTCGTGGCGACGGTTCCGTCCCATGCCGGATTCTGCTGGAGCCAGCGCCCGATGAGGGTCTCGCTGCGCCCGTCCCCGTAGACGTCTGCAGTGTCGAAGAAGGTCACCCCGGACTCGGCGGCCTCATCCAGGACGGCCAGGGCGGCGGAGTCCTCCACATCGCCCCAGTCCGCTCCCAGCTGCCAAGTCCCCAGGCCGATGGCTGAGACCTCCCGACGAGTCCTGCCCAGAATCCTGTGGTCCACGTGTGCTCCTGTGCGGTGTCGACGACATGTGGCGGCGCGATCGATCCGGCCGCCGAGGTCAACTCTAGTCCTTCCGCAGGACATAATCCGGTCGTCACACGCCACGGTCCCTGCGAGCAGCCGAGGAGCCGATGCCTGAAGGTCAGTCCCGCGAGCTCTCGGCTGCTCGGCGATCCCGCAGCTCGAGGAAGTGTGGACTGTACATGAGGCCGAGGATGTTGCCGAACGGGTCGGCCACCTGGGCGGTCTCCCACCCTTCGGTGCCCCGTGGCGTCGGAGGTTCGAGCTCCGTGGCGCCGAGCTCGAGGAGGCGCCCGACCGCGCCGGAGACATCATCCACATGCCAGTACATGACCGCTCCCGCTGGACGGGCCTCTCCATGACCTCCGGGACGGTACTGACTGCTGATCAGGCCAAGTTCGGCATCCTGGTCGCCGACCCGAAATTCCACGTAGGCCGGGTCCTCCCTCGACGGTCGGACGAAATAGGGCTCGATGCCCAGCACTTCTCGGTACCAGCTCGCGGCGCCTGCGACGTCGTCGACGTAGAAGGTGATGGTGGTGAATCCGTGGAGCATGGTGTTCCTTTCGGTCGTCTGTGGGGCCGCGGCTCTCCGAGGCGTTCAGGGATCGGGCGGCCTCCTCTTCTGGTACTCGACCAGCCCTGCTGGCCGCATGCGGTCCTCAGCGATGAGTCTCTCCGCCAGGGCGACGTTGCGCGATGACCAACGGCTTCCACGACGACGGGGCGAGTAGCGCTGCAGATAAGTCTTGTCGTCGACGGCGCGCCGGTGACTGTCGATCCATCCGAAGCACAGGGCCGCTTCGGTCGCCTCCTCCGGCTGGATCGAGGGGATGCCGGAGGCCCGCTTGCCGATCAGGATCCACACCTCCGGTGCGGTGTCATGATGGGCCTCGAGCCAGCGCTCCCATTCGCCCGTGGTCTTCGCGGTGATCACATCCATGACGGAACGGCTCCTTCAGCGTGTCAGCGGTCTGGTCGCTCGCGGACTGCTCGGGCGGCTCCAGTTCGTGAACCAGCGAAGAAGATGCTCCGCGGGTCCGTATCGGTGGCGCCGCAGCCACCATCGGCTCGCCACGACGGACCCGGCGAACACGATGCAGGCCGTCAGGATCAGCAGCGGCGGCGACACTCGGCCGGCCAGCCCGAGTCCGACTCCGGTGAACAGGAGGACGCCGACCACCGACTGCGCCAGATAGTTCGACAGCGCGATCCGACCGACCGGTGCGAACGCCTCGCGGATCCAGGCCGCCCGGTGCATGAGCTGCACCAGGGTCGACACGTAGGCGGCGGTCAGGAACGGCGCCGTCGCGACGCTCACGGCGACGGCGACTGTGTTGCTGTCGGCGCCCAAGAGGGCGTAGACGATGCCTCCGCCGAGGCCCACCGGGAAACCGACGACCTGGGCCTGCCGCAGCAGACGAGGGCGTTCGCTCAGCGCGGTGAACAGGCCGCGCCGTGCCGCGACCATCCCGAGGAGGAACATCGCCAGGGCAGTGGGTCCCTGGAGTGATGCCGCCTGCACCACCAGCAGATCGAGTCCGCTGAGGTGGTGCGCCACAACGTCGGCGGGACCGCCCAGCAGGAGCTGAGTCTGCTCCGCGGCGATGGTCAACCGCTGAGCCTCTTCGGGCATGAACGTCGAGCGATCGATGAACAGAGCACTCATGATCAGGGACAGCAGCACGAAGGCGTAGATCGCCCCGGCGGCGCGGAGCGCGACGACGTCTCTCACGCGGTGCATGGCCACCAGGATCAGACCCACCACGGCGTATGTGGTCAGCACATCTCCGCCGTACAGCACCACGATATGCCCGACCCCGAGCAGGAAGAGGCCGAGGATCCTGCGCAGCATCCGCGGGACGAAGGCCTTCCCCGCTCGTCGGGACGCCTCCATCTGGAGGACGAAGCTGTAGCCGAAGAGGAAGGAGAACAGGAGGTAGAACTTCATCGAGAACAGCACCGCGACGAGGAAGCGTGCGATGTGGTCGACCGGCGACGAGAACGACGGGTCGTCCACCAGGTTCCCCGAGTAGGCCGATGCCATGAAGGTGATGTTGACGACGAAGATGCCGAGCAGGGCGAAGCCGCGCAGGGCGTCGACGTCATGCAGCCTCTGGTGTGTGGCGCTGCGCGCCGTCTGGGGAGATTCTGGGGCCATGCGGGAACTATAACAGCTAAACTATATCTCGTATACTAAATGGCCTCAGGTATCCTGGGACGCGCCCGAAGCCATCGGGCGGACCAGCCACCGGATCGGGACCATGAACGACAGCACCGTGCCTGACCTCATGCGCCGCCAGTGGCGGCTCCCTGCGAGCCAGGCGCGCCAGGGACGCAAGCCGAGACTGGATCTCGAGACGGTGATCACGACGGCGGTGGAGCTGGCTGACACGTCAGGCCTGGATGCCGTGACTCTGCCCCGCATCTCCGACCAGCTGGGCGTCACGGCCATGTCGCTGTACCGGCACATCGGCTCCAAAGAGGATCTGCTCCACCTGATGATGGATGCCGCGAGCGAACTGCCCGGCACGTCGGCACCCCCTGCCGGATGGCGCCCCGGCCTGCGCCAATGGGCGCTTGACCTCTGGGACCTGTACGTCCGGCGCCCATGGATCCCTCGGATCCCGGTGCATCGCGCGCCCTCAGGCCCGCATCAGATCGCCTGGCTGGAACGTGGCCTCGAACCCCTGGCCGCGACCCGGCTGACGTGGCGCGAGAAGATCCGCGCGATCACTCTGCTCAGCGGTTTCGTGCGGCAGTCCATCCTGCTCATGCAGGACCTCCACGACGGCCGCCCCGCAGGTCAGGCCCAGGCTGAGGCCGAGCACGAGTACGGGTCGGCGCTGACGCAGCTCGTCACAGCGGACCGCTTCCCCCAGGTGGCCGAGATGCTCGCCTCGAGCGTCTTCCCCGAGACGGACGAGCCGACGCAGGTCACCGAGAGGAGAGAGTTCATCCACGGCCTCGACCTGGTGCTCGACGGACTTGAGGTGCGGATCGAGGAGGCGAGCGCCGCCGCGGGGTGAGCCCGCCTGCGCCCCTCTGGGAGCGGATCATCTCCAGACGCAGAAATGCCCCGTCATCTGACGAGGCATCTCTGGGTAATTCATCTATCGGTGGAGGTAACGGGACTCGAACCCGTGACCTTCTGCATGCCATGCAGACGCGCTACCAGCTGCGCCATACCCCCGTATGTTTTTCTCTCCGCCGCCGTGGCGACTCCTATACTTTACTCATCTGCCCAGTGCCGATGCAAATCGGGATGACGTGGCGCTCGCCACATCGCCATCGGCTCCTGACCTGGGGCGATCACTCGCCCGCTGCGGCTGGTCCGGCCTCTGGCAGGTGCAGATCCACCCGGTCCACATCCGCGTAGAGACGATCCAGCCCGTACAGGACGCGCTCCTCTTCGTGCTGCACATGGACCACGAGATGCCCATAGTCGAGAAGCACCCACGTGCCGGACCCCCGTCCCTCCCGGCGCAGCGGCGCGGAGTCGTGCTGCTCACGCAGCTGACGCTCGATCTCATCCACGATCGACCCGATCTGACGCTCTGACGGCGCCGAGCAGAGGAGGAAGGCGTCGGTGATGCCCAGCCTCTCCCCCACGTCGAGGCCCACGATGTCTGTGGCAAGCTTGTCCGCAGCCGCGGCGGCGGCTGTGCGCAGTTCGGTCAGGACCGCATCAGAGATGGTCACGTCGAGTCGAAGCTCCTCAGTTGTCGGCAGATCCCCGCCGAAGTGTGGTGTGGTCGTGTCAGAGAACGGTGAACAGGACGACGCCGACGGCGATCAGCAGCAATGCTGCCAGGATGATCACCAGCCAGAGAAGCAGGGCCTGCCGGGAGGCCTGCCGGGTGGTCTGTTCCACCATGTCGTCAAGTTCGAGGCCGTGGGCGCCACTGGCCTCGATCGGGTCGATCTCCCCGGTGGGGACGTCCACGTACTCCTGGTCGTCCGAGGTGGCGTAGGCGCGGAGCGCCTTGCGGGTGATGACCTCAGACTCAGGCCGCTCCCGACGACGACGTCGGCGGTCACGCTCCTCCTCCTCGATCTCCCGACGACGGCGCTCCTGGTTGGCCTGCATGGCCTTGGCAGCGAGTGCCTGCTGCTTCTTCAGCAGCTCAGGATCCACCCGATGCGGGTCCTGGGCCGACTGCGTCGCGATCGCTGCCGTCAGCTGGTCGATCTCCTGCAGCTTGTCATCGGTCAGCGCCTGGAGGCTGCCGGTCTCTCTCAGCAGGCGCCGTGCCTTGCGCGACGCGGGCACGGGTGCCGTCTCCTCCGGCGAATCCTCGGAGTCCTCCCCGCCGTCCGCCTCGTCGTCGTCCGCGTCATCTGCGTCGTCGTCCACGTCGTCGGCATCATCTGCCTCGTCCTCAGGCAGACCCGCGTCGGCCGTCTCACCGCCGGGGTCGCCGGCTCCGAGGCCGACGTCGTCGGCGTCCTCGAGATCGTCGCCGTCGAAGTCATCGCCGTCGTCATCCCCGTCGTCGTCATCGCCGTCGTCATCGTCGAGATCGTCGGCGTCCGATGCCTCAGCCTGGTCGCCGTCCTCGGAAGGGGGAACGGGGACCACCTCAAGAGTTCCGGTCTCCGCGGCATCCACATCCACCAGGCCCTCGCTGTCCGCCAGGTCCTCGCTGTCGGCCAGGTCGTGGGCTGCGTCTTCCTCCCGAACCGCCGGCAACGTCACGTCGGTGACCTCTGCCGCAACGTCCTCGACGCCCTGACTGTCGTCAGCCGCGCCGTCCTCACCGGCGGCATCCTCGCTGCCGGCAACCGCCTCGTCATCGTCAGCATCGAGCACCGCGGCGTCTGCCTGGTCGTGGGGACTCACCACGGGCGTGCTCGCCGTCTGGGTCTGTTCGTCGAGCACGACGGCGGCAGAGACCGGCCCAGCCGGGGGCGTCGGCTGAGAATCTTCGTCAGAAGGCGTGTCGACGGAGCCGCCGTCCTGGGTCCCCGAGGGACGCCCGTCGGCCTGCTGGGCGGCCAGCTCAGCCTCACGACGACGGCGCAGCTCCTTCCGGGACACGGGCAGATAGCGGGCGCGGAGATCGCCGCCGTCGCCCTGCTCGGGGTTCTCTGCACTCATGTCGTAGCCTCCTGCGGACTGTGTGTCGTCCGGGGTTGCGGGATTTCGTCCATGCTATGCCGGGAGTCGTCCTCGCCCGTGGCCGCCTCGCCGGACGTGACAGACGACTCGTCTGCACTGGAGAGATCCTGGTACAGCCTGTGCTTCGCGATGTACTGCACCACCCCGTCCGGCACCAGATACCAGACCGGTTTGCCGTCCCGGACCCGTTCTCGGCAGTCGGTGGAGGAGATCGCCATCGCCGGGATCTCCATGAGCGAGATGTGATCGGTGCGCCCGAAGTCCTCGGAGACGTAGCCAGGCCGAGTGACGGACACGAAGTGTGCCAGCTCCCACAGCTCGTCGACGTCCTTCCAGGACATGATCTGTGCCATCGCATCCGCCCCGGTGATGAAGAACAGATCCGCCTCGGGATAGAGGTGGCGGAAATCCCGGAGCGTGTCGATCGTGAAGGTCGGTCCTCCGCGATCGATGTCCACCCGCGACACGGTGAACCGGGGGTTGGCCGCCGTGGCGATCACAGTGAGCAGGTACCGGTGCTCCGGTGCGGTGACATCACGTTCCGCCTTCTGCCAAGGCTGGCCGGTCGGGACGAAGATGACCTCGTCGAGCTCGAACTCGCTGGCGACTTCGCTGGCAGCCACCAGGTGACCGTGGTGGATGGGGTCGAAGGTCCCACCCATGAGCCCGAGCCGCATCCTGCGGCGTCCGGGGTCGGAGGTGGCGGCGGACTGTGGAGGCACTGCGTTCAGTGGTCCTCGTGCTCCCGGGCGGCGGGGCTCTTGCTCTTGCTGGAGAATCCGACGGTGATCAGCAGGAGCAGCATCAGCACGATGAACATGATGATGCCGAACCACTCGGCGGGCATGAAGAGGGCGATCTCCTCTTCAGCCTCGGCGGCCAGCATCTCGGCGGCGAACGGCAGGTTGAGCATGCCTCTCCCTCTACGGACTATTCAGAACACCGCAAGTCTACGCGAAGACGGGGCCGACTCGCCTGTCGGCGCACCGGAGCGATCCGATGCGCCGACAGGTCGAACCGACCCCTTGTCAGGCTCGCGTCAGCGGCAGCCTCATGGAGCCTGCGGCGGCGCGGACGGTGGAGTCCCCGGAGGCGACTGCGGGGGCGTCCTCGGGGGCGACTGCGGCGGCGTCGCAGGGCGTCCGGTCGACCCTGTTCCGCCCGTCGACCCTGTTCCGCCGCCGGCCTGGGCTGCGCCGCCCGTCCGTCGGGTGGCGTCGGCACTCGCGGCTGCCGGCGTCGACGTGCTCGCCCTGTTGTCCTCGAGCCTCTTCAGGGTGCGGGCCGCCGTGTCCCGGCCTCCCAGGCCGAAGGCCAGGGCCGCGGCCAGAGCCCCTCCGACGACGACGGCGCCGAAGGCCAGATTGATGATCGAGTCCGCGATCCCCATGTACTGCAGACCCATCGCCACGAACAGCGCGAGCGTGCCGTAGCGGATGATCGTGCTCGCGGTCCCGCCTCCCACGGTGCGGGCCAGGAGGTTGGCGATGAAGAAGCCGACTCCGATGATGATCGCGCCGAAGAGGACCCGGCCGCCGAGCGCCAGGACTTCGTTGAGGATCAGCGTGATCTCCGGGAAGTTCAGAGCCCTGGCCGCCATGATGGCGAAGAAGAGAACGATCGCGACCTGCCCGATCTTCGCGAGGATCGACGAGACACTGGACTGCTGCGGCTCGACGCCCAAGGTGGCGGCGAACCGGTCGGTGCCGATGCTGCCCAAGGTCGACTCGAGCAGGCCTCCGATGAACTTCGCGATCAGGACGCCGACGCCGAGGATCAGCGCTGCGGCGATGATCGCCGGGATGGCGTTGAGGATCATGTCGAGCATCGCGGTGGCAGGCTCCGAGATCGCCGAGATGCCCAGTACCTGCAGAGCGGCGATGCCGACCACGATGACGATGATCGCGAACACGATGTTGGCGATCGTCGAGGTGATCCTGCGATTGACGTCGACGGCCTCGGCTGAGGCGCCACCCGGCGCCTGGCCAGGCGGTGGACCGCTCTGCCCCGCGGGTGCCGCCGTACCCGGAGCCCCTGCCGCCTCACTGGTGCGGTCAGCGGCAGACCTGGCCCGGTTCGCCAGCCCGTGGAAGTTCACCCTGCCGACCGTCGCCTCGATGAGCTGCTTGACGAGGCGGGCGATCACCACACCGATGAAGAAGATCACACCGGCGGCGATGATGTTGGGCAGGAAGCCCAGAGAGACCTGCAGCAGCTCCTGCACCGGGGTGAGGACCTGTTCCAGGGCGAACACCTGCAGGACCGCCACCAGGCCGAACAGCCAGATCAGCAATGAGGCGATCTGGCCGAGCCCCTCGCCCAAGGACTGGCCGCCATCACCTCCACGCTGCAGGAGAGGAACGCTTCTGACCAGTTTCGCCACAGCCCATCGGACTACCTTGGCCACGATCCATGTGACCAGAAGGATGACCAGAGCTATGACGACCTTCTCGACCAGCCCCAGCCAGTCGTAGTCGCCCAGGTTCATGATGACTCCTTCGTCGTCTGCGGTGGTCAGCCGCTCGCGAAGGAGTGGCCGACATCACATACGCTACCGAAGGCCCTGGCAGGCGTCTACCGTCAGCGCGTCAGTCCCCCGGGCAGGATCCCGGGAACGCGGAGCTCTCGGCACGGGCCCCACGCACCTGACCTTCACCGCGAACGATCCATTTGGTGGTGGTCAGCTCGCCCATGCCCATGGGGCCGCGGGCATGCATCTTCTGCGTCGAGATCCCCACCTCGGCCCCCAGGCCGAACTCTCCGCCGTCGGTGAACCGGGTCGACGCGTTGACCACGACCGCCGCCGCGTCGATCTCCGCCACGAACCGGTCCGCATGGGCCACCGAATCCGTGATGATCGCCTCGGTGTGTCCGGTGCTCCACCGGCCGATGTGTTCGATCGCCTCCTCCAGGGAGTCGACGACGCCCACGGCCATCTGCAGATCCAGGTACTCCGTGGCGAAGTCCTCGTCCGTCAGCTCCAGGACCTGGCCTTCGACGCCGCTGCGCGCCGGATCTTCCGGCTCCTGAACCGGCAGCCACTCCTGGGCTCGGGGGTCCAGATGCAGATCCACGCCGGCACGGAGCAGACCGCGCAGCACCTCACGGCCGGCGGCCTCCGCATCCCGATGCAGCAGCAGGGTCTCCGCGGCATTGCACACGCTGGGCCGATGCGCCTTGGCGTTGACCACGATGTCTCGAGCCATCGACGGGTCGGCGCTGGCATCGACGAACACGTGGACGTTGCCCTCACCGGTCTCGATGACCGGCACACGGGAGGTGCGCACGACATGCTGGATCAGTTCCCGGCCTCCGCGCGGAATCAGCACGTCCACCGAGCCGACCTGCGTCATCAGCTCGGTCGCGCCGTCTCGTCCGTGCGCATCGATGCTCAGCACAGCGTCCACCGGCGCCGCCGTGGCCCGCAGGGCGTCCCGGATCACGGCCAGCAGCGTCTCATTGGTGCTCTGCGCCGCCGAGCCGCCGCGCAGGAGCGCCGCATTACCGGACTTCAGCGCCAATGCGGCGATGTCGACCGTCACATTGGGGCGGGCCTCGTAGATGACCCCGATGACGCCCAGCGGAACCGTCACCTGACTCAGTCGCAGGCCGTTGGGCAACGTGCGACCCTGCACGACGCGACCCACAGGGTCGTCGAGGGCGATGATCTCCTCCACGGCGGCGGCCAGCTGTTCGATGCGTGCCTCGTCGAGGGCCAGCCGGTCCAGCAGGGCACGGCTCAGCCCCGACTCCCGACCGCGATCCAGGTCCTTCTGGTTCGCCTCGATGAGGGCGGCCCGCGACTCACGCAGCCCCTGGGCCACAGCAGCCAGCGTCCGGTCCTTCCGCTCCCGATCCAGCTGAGCGAGGCGTCTCGACGCCGCACGGGCACGCTCGGACAGCTCCCGGATCGCTCCTGGCAGGTCCTGGTCCTCGGTCCGGGTCGTCTCGCCCTCGAACTCCCGGCCCGCGTCCTGCTCGGTGGTCAGCTTCTCGGTGGTCTGCTGCTCCGTGCTCTGCTGCTCCGTGCTCTGCTGCTCCGTGCTCTGCTGCTCCGTGCTCTGCTTCTCGCTCATGCTCTCCAGCCTAGTCCTCGTCGTCCCGGGGACCACCCCCGGGCGTCACATGCGGCGGTCGGTCCTGCCGTCGCCGTCGGGGATCGTCCTCTCAGCAGTGTCATCCACCCAGCACCGGCACGCGCACCATGTCATCGGTGTGGACCACCGGTCGCTCGTAGTCGGTTCCCATGTCCCGGCCCAGGTCCGCCGTGGAGCGTCCCAGCATGCCGGGCAGCTCCGTGGAGGCATATCCCACCAGTCCGCGGGCACGCACCACGCCTCGCGGGTCGGCGATCTCCACTGGGTCTGAGGCTTCGAACTCGCCGCTGATCCGCAGGATCCCCGCCGGCAGCAGTGAGCGTCGCCCGTCCACGACGGCGGCGACAGCACCGTCGTCGATGGTCAGGCGTCCCTTGACGTGGGCCAGATGCGCCAGCCAGGCCGAACGCGCACCGCGGCGGCGGCCCTGGGCCACGAAATAGGTGCCCACATCCTCGCCGGCGAAGAGCCGCGGAGCCTGCGCCGCAGAGGTCAGCATCGCCGGGATGCCGTTGCCGGCTGTGATCTGCGCAGCCTCGACCTTGGTGACCATGCCTCCGGTGCCGACGCCGGCCTTGCCGCGTCGGCCCAGCGTCACCCCCTCCAGATCCTCGGGGCCCCGCACGGTGGGCACAGGGCGTCCGCCCTGCTCCGGAGGCCCGTCGTAGAGGGCGTCGACGTCGGAGAGGAGCACAAGGCCGTCGGCGCGGATCAGGTTCGCCGTCAGCGCCGCGAGGCGATCGTTGTCTCCGAAACGGATCTCATGGGTGGCCACCGCGTCGTTCTCATTGACGATCGGCACCGATCCGAGGCTCAGCAGCTTCTCGATCGCCCGCAGGGCATTGGTGTAGTGGGTGCGCCTGATCAGGTCCTCTACCGTCAGCAGCACCTGCGAGACCGTGGTCCGGTATGTGGCGAACGCCCGGTTGTAGTGGGCCAGCAGCAGCCCCTGTCCCACGGCGGCCGCGGCCTGCTGGGTGGCCAGGTCATGGGGCCGACGCTCCAGTCCCAACGGGGCCAGTCCGGCCGCGATCGCGCCGGAGGAGACCAGCACGACCTGCGTCCCTCGGGAACGCAGCAGCTGCAGCGCGTCCACCAGGCGGTTCAGCGCGTCCACGGAGATCCCGCCGTCGAGGGTCGTCAGCGAGGAGGAACCCACCTTGACCACGAGCCGTCGGGCGCGGGTGATCTCGGAACGCTCGGTGATGACCGACTGGGTCAGGCGAGGAGTGCTCATCGACGGCCCTCCCCCGTCTCCTCCGCCTCCTCGGCAGAGCGTCCACCGTGCTCGATGCGCAGGTCCTCCTCAGGATCGCCGTGGGTGTAGACGACCTCCACCTCGTCCTCGTCCCCACCGGCGCCTTCGTCCTCCTCAGCATCCCAGTGGGCGTACTGGGCCTCCATCTCGGCCCGCACCGCGGCCTTGGCGTCACGGCGGGCCTGCTGCTCGGCACGCTTCTGCTCCCGGGTGGGACGGTTCGTATCCTCGAAGCGGAGATCACTCCCCCGGGGTCCAGCCAGATGCTCGGCTCCACCGACCATCGTCGGCTCCCAGTCGAAGACCACGCCGTCCTCTCCCCCGACGACCACGGCGTCTCCGGGAGTCGCTCCCTGGCGGAAGAGCTCGTCCTCGATGCCGAGCTTCGCCAGGCGGTCGGCCAGATAGCCCACCGCCTCGTCATTGTTGAAGTCGGTCTGCTGGATCCAGCGCTCGGGCTTGGCCCCACGCACCCGGAAGAGCGGCTCTCCGCCCTTCTCCTCGCGGGTGATGGTGAACGGCTTCGAGTCCACCGCCTTCGGTCGGACCGTGACCTGCACGGGAGCGGAGGGCGCCTCCCGCTGGCGGCGGGCCTCCTCCACGATCTCGGCCATGGCGAAGCCCATCGCCCGCAGCCCGGACCGGTTCAGCGCGGAGACGTCGAAGACCCGGAGACCGCGGGATTCCAGCTCCTCGCGGACCATGTCCGCCATCGCCTCCCCATCCGGCAGGTCGGTCTTGTTCAGCGCCACCAGACGCGGACGCTCATTCAGCGGGATCGCGGCCTCGCCCGTGTGCCCGGAGGCATCGACGACGGCGTCGGGCGCGTAGGCCGCGAGCTCCGCCTCGATCGCCTCGAAGTCGCTCAGCGGGTCACGGTCGGTCTCCAGGGAGGCGCAGTCCAACACGTGCACCAGTGCCGCGCAGCGCTCGACGTGCCGCAGGAACTCGTGTCCCAGACCCCGGCCCTGCGCCGCGCCGGGGATGAGTCCGGGCACGTCGGCGACGGTGAACCTCGTCTCACCCGCCTGCACCACACCGAGGTTCGGCACCAGGGTCGTGAAGGGGTAGTCCGCGATCTTCGGGCGGGCCGCGCTCATCGCAGCGATCAGACTCGACTTGCCCGCCGAGGGGAACCCGACCAGGGCGACATCGGCGACGGTCTTCAGCTCGAGGACGACCTCGCGCTCCTCGCCGGGGGTTCCGAGCAGCGCGAAGCCGGGGGCCTTGCGCTTCTTGGAGGCCAGCGCGGCGTTCCCGAGGCCCCCCTGTCCGCCGTCGGCGATCGTGTGCCGAGCCCCGGCGCCGACGAGGTCCGCCAGCACGGTGCCGTCGCGATCCTTCACCACTGTGCCGTCGGGCACCGGCAGCTCCAGAGTCGCTCCGCGGCGCCCGTGACGCAGTCCGCCCTGCCCGACGCCGCCGTTCTCCGCCCGACGATGCGGCCGGTGGTGGTAGTCCAGGAGCGTCGTGGTCTGCGGGTCGACGACGAGCACGACGTCGCCGCCGTCGCCGCCGTCGGCCCCGTCCGGGCCGCCCAACGGCTTGAACTTCTCCCGGTGGACGGACACGCAGCCGTGCCCGCCGTCACCGCCTGCGGCGTGCAGCACGACGCGATCGACGAAGTGTGCCATGGTGATGCTCCTTCTCAGGGGCCGATGGGCCGGTCTCATCTCCGGCTGTTAAGACAGATCGAGGACGGACCGTGATGGCCCGTCCTCGATCTGCTGTCAGTCAGTCGTCCGGGCCCGCAGGGCGCAAGGCGCCCAGCTCAGCCCGGCGCTGCACTCACTGTGCGGCTGGGACGATGTTGACGACCTTGCGGCCGCGGCGGCTGCCGAACTCCACGGCGCCGTCGGCCAGGGCGAACAGGGTGTCGTCCCCGCCGCGCCCGACGTTGGTGCCGGGGTGGAACTTGGTGCCGCGCTGGCGCACCAGGATCTCACCGGCGTTGACGGTCTGGCCGCCGAAACGCTTCACGCCGAGGCGCTGTGCGTTCGAGTCACGGCCGTTGCGAGTCGAGCTCGCACCCTTCTTGTGTGCCATAGGTCTGCCTGCCTCTCAGCTGGATGGTTGTGTGGAACGGGATGAGCGTGCGTCGTCTCGCCGCTCAGGCGATGGAGGTGACCTTCACGCGGGTCAGCTCAGAACGGTGACCCTGGCGCTTGTGATAGCCGGTCTTGTTCTTGAACTTGTGAATGACCACCTTCTTGCCGCGGACGTTCTCCAGAACCTCGGCAGTGACCGTGACCTTGGCGAGGTCGTCGGCTGCGGTGGTGACCTTGTCCCCGTCCACCAGCATCACTGCCGGCAGCTCAATGGTGCTGCCTGCCTCGGCGGGGACGCGGTCAAGGGTCACGAGGTCTCCGACGGAAACCTTCTCCTGGCGGCCGCCAGCGCGGACAATCGCGTACACCACTTGGGACTCACTTCTCTCGATGACAAATATGGACAAATTCCTGATCTGGTCGGACACGAGGACTCGACCACGGTCAGGCGGGATTCGCATCACGCCTGAGCATCTCAGGAATGCGGATCGTCTGACTGGCGGTCTACTCGTTCATCTCCGAGCACAGAAGACGTGCTGGTGCCGATGACACCAGGGATCTACTTTACGGGAAGAACCGCCCAGCAGCAACTGAGCGGCCCCTCCGACACGCCGATCATGTCGAGGGCGCGTCACCGTTCTCGGTCTCCGACTCCGAGCCGCCGTCGGAGGAGGTCTGGCTGATCTCCTCCGCGCTGACACCCACGCCGAGCATCACCGGCTCACCGGCTCCTGAACCGGCCGACCCGCCCCGGGATCCCGAGCCGGCCTGCGCATCCGCGGAGTCAGCGGACCCCGTTTCGGTGCTGCTGAACGTCCGACTCGGCCCGGTGACCTCGGCCGAGACCTCCTGCACCTCACCGGCGGCACCCTGAGCGGAGCCTGCGGCTCGGCGACGCCGGCGCCCCCGAGGGCGGCCGGAGGCCTCTGAGTCGGCAGTGCGCCGCGAGGGACCCTCGTCTGCCGAGGACGCCTCGGACCGGGAGGCCAGGGCCTCGTCCAGCGAATCCAGCGAGACCGTGGCGGCACGCTCGTCGGACGACGGGGCCGCGATCTCCTCGCCCCCTCGAGGCACCGGGACCGGCTCGCCGCCGATCGTCAGCACCGGGGTGTCTCCGCCGCCGGCGACCTCCTGCGGCTTCTGGTCGTCCTGCCCGCCGTGGCCGTGTGCGACCTGATCCTGCCCGGCGGCCGCGAGGCTGCCGCCGCCGGTGGCGCGGCGGGGCTTGCGCCCGCGACGTCGCCGGCCCGAGCCCTGCTGCTCGCCGGAGTCCTCCCGCGTCTGCCCGGACGTGTCCTGGCCCCCGCCGGAACCGGAGCCGCCGGACGTCTCGTCCGAGGAGTCCTCGGTATGTCCTGTCGTCGCCGCGGCGACCTGGGCCAGCGCCTGACGAGCCTTCTCCTGCTTCTCGCGCTCCTGAGCGCTCGGCTCGCCGGAGGTCTGCTGGTCGGCCCCGGAGGAGGCCTTCCCGCCCTTCTTGCGACGCTTCTTCGGGCCCTTGCCGGAGCGTGCCTCCCCCTGGGAGGTGTAGGAGGGCACATGGCCGACCGGCTCCCCATGGGTGATCAGCCCGCGACCCGCGCAGTGCTCACAGGGCTCCGAGAAGACCTCCAGCAGGCCGGTCCCCATGCGCTTGCGCGTCATCTGGACCAGACCCAGGGACGTCACCTCGGCCACCTGGTGCTTCGTCCGGTCCCGCCCCAGACACTCCACCAGCCGCCGCAGCACCAGGTCCCGATTGGACTCCAGGACCATGTCGATGAAGTCGACGACGATGATGCCCCCGATGTCCCGAAGACGCAGCTGCCGCACCAGCTCCTCGGCGGCCTCCAGATTGTTCCGGGTGACCGTCTCTTCGAGGTTCCCGCCGGAGCCGGTGAACTTGCCGGTGTTGACGTCGACCACAGTCATCGCCTCGGTCCGGTCGAAGACCAGGGAACCGCCGGAGGGAAGGTTGACCTTGCGGTCCAGCGCCTTGGCCAGCTGCTCGTCGATGCGGTGGTGGGCGAAGATGTCGTCGGCCTTCTGCTCCTCAGGGTCCCAGCGGTGCAGCCGGTCCAGCAGGTGGGGCGCCACGTATGTCACGTAGGCCTCGACGCTGTCCCAGGTCTCCTCACCCTGGATCTCCATGGAGGAGAAGTCCTCGTTGAAGACGTCGCGGACGACCTTGATGGTCAGGTCCGGCTCGCTGTAGAGCAGCTCCGGGGCGAGGACCTTCCGGTCCGCCTTCTGAGCCTGGATGGTCTCCCACAGGGCACGGAGCCGGTTGATGTCATGGGTGAGCTCCTCCTCGGAGGCGCCCTCGGCGGCGGTCCGCACGATGACGCCGGCGTTGTCCGGCATCTGCTCCTTGAGGATCTTCTTCAGACGGGACCGCTCGGTGTCCGGCAGCTTGCGTGAGATGCCCGTCATCGAGCCGCCCGGCACGAACACCAGGTACCGTCCGGGCAGCGAGACCTGGCTGGTCAGCCGTGCCCCCTTGTGGCCGACGGGATCCTTGGTCACCTGGACCAGGACCGAGTCGCCCGACTTCAGCGCGTTCTCGATCTTCCGGGGGGCGCCGTCCAAGTTGGCGGCGTCCCAGTCGACCTCACCGGCGTACAGCACCGCATTGCGGCCCCTGCCGATGTCCACGAAGGCCGCCTCCATGGAGGGCAGCACGTTCTGGACCTTGCCCAGGTACACGTTCCCGATGAGGGAGTCCTGCTGGGTGTTCGACACGTAGTGTTCGGCGAGCACTCCGTCTTCGAGGACGCCGATCTGGATCCGGTCGCCCTTCTGCCGGACGATCATCTTCCGGTCCACCGACTCGCGGCGAGCCAGGAACTCCGCTTCGGTGATGACCTGACGCCGACGTCCGGTCTCCCGGGAAGCACGACGACGCTGACGCTTGGCCTCCAGGCGCGTCGAGCCCTTGAGGCTGGCGACCTTCGTCGGGGCTGAGGACTCCGAGACCTCGCGGGGCGCGCGGACGCGCGTCACCGTGTGCTCCGGGTCGTCACCCTCGCCGCCGGCGACCTCCATGTCCACCGAACCACGGCGACGGCGCCGACGCTTGCGGACCACCTCGCCCTCGGCGTCGCGGGGCTCCTCACCGTTCTCACCATCTCCGGCCCCGCTCTGAGCGGAGGATCCGGAGTCACCGGACGGCGACGCCTCGGAGCTGGCCGATGATTCGGGCGTCTCGGAGTTCTCCGAGGACTGTCGGCTGCGACCCCGACCACCGCGGCGGCGCTTGCGCCGTGACCGCCGCTGTCCGCCGGAGCCGTCGTCATCGGCGCCAGATCCGCCCGAGGACTCGCCGACTGAGTCATCGCGGGAGTCTGCCCCGTCGTCCCCTCGGTCGTCCTGGTCCTCCCAAGCGTCCCGGTCCCGAGCGTCGTCATCGGACTCCGCGTCGGCGGCTGCCGCGTCCTCCCGAGAAGGACGGGAACGTCGCGCCTTCTCCACCACGGAGAGGTCGGGGGCCTGGAACAGGACCATGACGGGGTCGGCCGCCGGGGCCTCCTCGGCAGTCTGCGCGTCCTGGTCCGACTCCTCGTCCTCCTCGGTCGCGGCATCGGACGCCAGGCCGGCGGCCTCCTGAGCGGGAGCGTCCTCGGCACTCCCGCGGGCCGGCGTGTCGCCGCCGGTGCCGGAGTCCGTGCCGCTGTCCGTGGCGGGCTCGGGCGTGTCGGTGTCCGGCTGGGCTGCGCTCGTGGCCTCTGCCGACGCGTCCGCCGGAGGGGGGCTGAACGGGTTGAAGATGTCCGCGCCGACGGTGTCCTGTGTCGACGCCGCGTCGTTCGGCGTGTCTGTGTGCGACATTGTTCTGTTGCTCCATGCCGACGCCGAGGCTGCCACACCCACCCTCGCGCCGGCTGCTTGTACGGTCATTCCTCCGGTCACGCCCTCCCGCTCTCTCACAGCGGGTGCGACCGGGGCACATCCTTGATGTCTGCAAAAACCTGTCTCGCAGCCTCGCGGACCATGCCGGGCGCTGACAGCGTCCTTCGCTGTGCGCTCTTCACGGCCTGTCCGCGAACACTCACTCCGTGCTGCTTCCGCCCGCGTGCAGTATTGGGGCCCGCGAGGGCTCCTGGGGCGTCGGCGGCGGCATCTTGCGCTGTGTCGTCCATCGTCTCGTCGGATCCGTGCAGACTCGGGGGCGTCCCTCGTCCACGACGGGTGCCGGCGTCGCCTGGCCCATGCATGTGGTGCGGATATGCAGCTGTCGGAGCAGTCAAGCTCGTCCGACCCCCGGGTGTGGTCCGGGCGTCGGTGATTCTCAGTATCGCACACCCGCACTCGGTCCCCCAGCAGGCTGATGCCCTGGGCCGGAGGACTCACGGTTCAGCCTCGGCCCGTACAATGCTGGACATGGCAGTGGAGAAGACCGCGACCGTGGAGGCCCCCGACGGCGGCCGCACCCTTCAGGCGCGCGGCCCGTTCAGCCGTCCTGCGGTGGGCCTGTGGCTGGTGATCACCGGACTCGTCGGGGCGGTGGCGAGCTTCCTGCTCCTCTACGAGCGGATCCAGCTGTGGCAGGACGCCGAGCACTCCACCGCCTGCGACATCAATCCATGGGTCTCCTGCGGGGAGGTCATGAACTCCTGGCAGGCCGCGACCTTCGGCTTCCCGAACATCTTCATCGGCGTGGTGGGCTTCCCCGTGGTGATCGCGATCGGCACCACGCTGTGGGCCGGGCTCCGCCCCCCGCGCTGGTACTGGTCCGGGCTCCAGGCCGGTGTCCTCTTCGCCTTCGGCTTCTGCGTCTGGCTGTGGTCGCAGGCCGTCTACGCCATCGGTGCGCTGTGCCCGTACTGCATGATCGTCTGGGCGGCGGTGATCCCTCTGACGGTGGCGGTGACCGCCCGCAACATCCTCGCCGGCGTCATCCCGGCCTCTGAGGCCCTGCGCCGCCTGACCGCCGACTGGTGGTGGGTGGTCATGGTGCTGCTCTATCTGCTGGTGGCCGTGAGCATCGTGCTCGAGCTGCCCCAGGCGCTCAGCCTCTGAGGCCGGACTCCCACGTTCACCGGACTCCCGCGCTCACCGGACTCCCCGGGCGAGTGCGCCGCGGACTCAGCCGAGGTCCGGCGTCGTCTTCTCCTCCTCGAGGAGCGTCCAATGGCTCCGATAGGCGTCCAGCACCGCCTCTTCCACGGCGTCCACCGTCAGGCCGGGCAGGAGTTCGTCTGCGGATCCCGCCGTCAGAGGATCCCAGGGGATGCCCAGATGCGCGTAGACCTCCCCCAGCACGCGGCGGACCTCCGCACCTCCTTCGACCACGATCACTGAGGAGAACAGCCAGCCGGTGGCGATGACGCGCTGGGCGGTGCCGATGACCTTGACGCGCCGATCCGCCGCCCACGGACCGGAGTCTCCCCGGCCCACCGCGTGCACGGACTCCCGTCCGGCGCAGTACTCCCCCGGGATCTCCCCCAGGCGCGCCTCCAGCCCGCAGGCGGTCAGCGCGGCGGTGAGGAGCTCGCCGAAGGCGGCGAAGCGGTCCTGGGACTCCACGATCGGATCGTCGTCGGGTTCGATGTGGTCCACCACGAGGCAGCCCGGATGATAGGCGGCGGCCCGCCCGCCGGCCCGCCGCACGAGAGGCTCGAATCCGAGTCGCCGACACGCCTCGGAGGCGGCGTCGAAGCCCGGCAGCCGCTGGTCCCGCTGGCCGAAGGCCACCGTCGGGCGAGGGCGATAGATCCGCAGCATCGGGGCGGTGCCGCCGGATCGCGTGCGCTGGAGCAGCGAGATCGCCCCGGCCAGGTCGGCCGCAGCACCCTGGGACGCCGCCAGTCGATGCAGCTGCAGCTCTTGGGACGGACGCGTCCGGCGTCGGGAGCTCCTCACAGCGGTCGGACGGTGAGGATCTGTTCGGCGCGGCCGAACGGGCCCTCGACGTCGTGCAGCACCGACGAGGTCAGGCCGACACCGTCGGCACCGAAGGTCTGCCGGGTCTGCACGCCCAGCCACTGTCCCACCGGAGTCCGATGCAGGTGGATCTGCAGGTCGACGTTGGGGAACATCCAGGACTCAGGCCCCGGAGGCACCCGCGGCGCCACGCCGTTGGCGGTGTCCACCATCCCGAGCAGGCGCACCAGCGACGACGTCTCCGCGCCGGAGACCATCTCATAGGGGTTGCGCAGCCAGGTGAGGCCGCGACCGGGGCGATGTTCCTCCCCCACACGGATCTCGAGGGAGCGGATGTAGCCGCCGGGCCAGACCTGCATGCCCTCCCAGGGCTCCATCAGATCGGGCCCCGGCACGGCCTCGTCTTCGCTCGCCGCGACCTCGGCGGTGTCCGAGGTCTTCAGTCGCCAGCCTCGCGCCACCACCGCGGTGCGCCCCTGAGCGATCATCTCCGCCTCGACGAGCTCGATGGTGCGCCCCGGACGGATCATCCGGGTGACCACCTCGATCTCGCCCGCGTGGATGATGCCGTGGATGTCCAGGCTCAGGCGTGCCAGCCGCAGATCGTCACGGGGCTGGAAGCTCTCCAGCGCATGCGTGAGGAGCCCCGTGGCGGGAGCCATGTGCTGCTCATGCGGGTTCCACGCCCCCTGGGCATGGATCGTGGAGCGGAACCGGCCCTCGCCGAGAGACTCATAGAAGAAGTCTCCGTCAGCGAGCTCTGTCGTCTCATCCTTCGTCTGCTGCGAGCCCCCGGACTGCACGGTCACGTCAGAAGTCCCAGTCCTCGTCCTCGGTCTCCACGGCCTTGCCGATGACGTAGGAGGAACCGGAGCCGGAGAAGAAGTCGTGATTCTCATCGGCGTTGGGGCTCAGCGCGGAGAGGATCGCCGGGTTCACGTCGGTGACGTCCTTGGGGAACATCGCCTCGTAGCCGAGGTTCATCAGCGCCTTGTTGGCGTTGTAGTGCAGGAACTTCTTCACGTCCTCGCTCAGCCCGACGCCGTCGTAGAGATCGTGGGTGTACTGCACCTCGTTCTCGTAGAGCTCGAACAGCAGATCGAAGGTGTAGTCCTTCAGCTCCTGACGCCGCTCCGGAGTCTCGGCCTCCAGCGCGCGCTGGTACTTGTAGCCGATGTAATAGCCGTGCACCGCCTCATCACGGATGATCAGACGGATGACATCGGCGGTGTTGGTCAGCTTCGCGTGGGCGGACCAGTGCATGGGCAGGTAGAAGCCGGAGTAGAAGAGGAAGGACTCCAGGATCGTGGAGGCCACCCGCTTCTTCAGCCCGTCGTTCCCGTGGTAGTAGTCCATGACGATCTGAGCCTTGCGCTGCAGGTTCGGGTTCTCCCGGGACCAGCGGAAGGCGTCGTCGATCTCCTTGGTGGAGCACAGGGTGGAGAAGATCGAGGAGTAGGACTTCGCGTGCACCGACTCCATGAAGGCGATGTTCGTGTACACCGCCTCCTCATGCTGGGTCAGCGCATGCGGGATGAGCGCGACCGCGCCCACCGTGCCCTGGATGGTGTCCAGCAGGGTCAGGCCGGTGAAGACCCGCATGGTCAGGGTCTGCTCCTCCGGGGTGAGCGTCGCCCAGGACTGGACGTCGTTGGACAGGGGCACCTTCTCCGGCAGCCAGAAGTTGTTGACCAGACGGTTCCAGACCTCGCCGTCCTTCTCGTCCGGCATGCGGTTCCAGTTGATGGCCTCGACGTGGTCGAGCAGCGTCGAGGAGGTCGTCGCAGATGCTGATGTGGTCATCTCGGGTGAGGTCTCTCTTCTCGTCCGGGCGGGTCCGTTCGGCCCAGCCCTCGTCTCTCCGTCAGTGTCGATCGGCGCGGTGTCGATCGGCGCGGTGTCGATCGGCGCGGTGTCGATCGGCGCGGTGTCGGGCGTCCGGGGCGGGCTCCGCGGTGGGCCCGCCGCCGAACCTCACAGCATGCAGGACACGCAGCCCTCGACCTCGGTGCCCTCGAGCGCGAGCTGACGCAGACGGATGTAGTACAGCGTCTTGATGCCCTTCTTCCACGCGTAGATCTGGGCCTTGTTGATGTCGCGGGTGGTGGCGGTGTCCTTGAAGAACAGCGTCAGCGACAGGCCCTGGTCCACGTGCTGCGTGGCGGCCGCATACGTGTCGATGATCTTCTCATATCCGATCTCGTAGGCGTCCTGGTAGTACTCCAGATTGTCGTTGGTCAGGAAGGGCGCCGGGTAGTAGACGCGCCCGATCTTGCCCTCCTTGCGGATCTCGATCTTCGAGGCCACCGGGTGGATCGATGAGGTCGAGTTGTTGATGTAGGAGATCGAGCCCGTCGGCGGCACGGCCTGCAGGTTCTGGTTGTAGATGCCGTGCTCCATCACGGAGGCCTTCAGCTCGCGCCAGTCGGCCTGCGTGGGGATGTGCACGTGGCTGAACAGCTCGCGGACCTTCTCGGTCTGCGGCTCCCAGACCTGCTCGGTGTACTTGTCGAAGAACTCGCCGGAGGCGTACGTCGAGTCCTCGAAGCCGTCGAACACCTCACCCTTCTCCATGGCCAGCCGGTTGGAGGCACGCAGTGCGTGGAACAGCACCGTGTAGAAGTAGATGTTCGTGAAGTCGAGGCCCTCGTCGGATCCGTAGAAGACCCGCTCCCGGGCGAGATAGCCGTGCAGGTTCATCTGGCCCAGGCCGATGGCGTGCGAGCGGCGGTTGCCGTCCGCGATCGAGGGGACCGAGTCGATGTAGGACATGTCCGAGACCGCGGTCAGCGAACGGATCGCCGTCTCGATGGTCTGCCCGAAGTCCGGGGAGTCCATCGTCTTGGCGATGTTCAGCGAGCCGAGGTTGCAGGAGATGTCCTTGCCCACCGTGGCGTAGCCGAGGTCCGGGTTGTACTCGCTGGGCTCGGAGACCTGCAGGATCTCGGAGCACAGGTTGGACATGGTGATCCGGCCCTTGATCGGGTTGGTCCGGTTCACCGTGTCCTCGAACATGACGTACGGGTACCCGGACTCGAACTGGATCTCCGCCAGGGTGGTGAAGAACTCCCGAGCGTTGATCTTCGTCTTGCGGATCCGCGCGTCGTCGACCATCTCGTAGTACTTCTCGGTCACCGAGATCTCACTGAAGGGCTTGCCGTAGACCCGCTCGACGTCGTACGGGGAGAACAGGTACATGTCCTCGTTGCGCTTGGCGAGCTCGAAGGTGATGTCCGGGACGACGACGCCGAGCGAAAGAGTCTTGATGCGGATCTTCTCGTCCGCATTCTCCCGCTTGGTGTCCAGGAATCGGTGGATGTCAGGATGGTGCGCGTTGAGGTACACGGCACCGGCTCCCTGGCGGGCGCCCAGCTGATTCGCGTAGGAGAAGGAGTCTTCGAGCAGCTTCATCACCGGGATGACGCCGGAGGACTGGTTCTCGATCTGCTTGATCGGAGCGCCGTGCTCGCGGATGTTGGTCAGCGACAGGGCGACCCCGCCGCCGCGCTTGGACAGCTGCAGCGCCGAATTGATGCCGCGGGCGATCGACTCCATGTTGTCCTCGATGCGCAGCAGGAAGCAGGAGACGAGCTCGCCGCGCTGCTTCTTGCCCGCGTTGAGGAAGGTCGGCGTCGCCGGCTGGAAGCGCCCGGAGACGATCTCCTCCATGATGTCCATCGCCAGCTGCTCGTCGCCGCGTGCCAGATGCAGGGCCACCATGCAGACCCGGTCCTCGAAGCGCTCGAGGTACCGCTTGCCGTCGAAGGTCTTCAGGGCATAGGAGGTGTAGAACTTGAAGGCGCCCAGGAACGTCGGGAAGCGGAACTTTCGGGCATAGGCGGTCTCCCAGAGCCGGTTGATGAACTCCCGGCTGTACTGTTCGAGGGTCTCGACCTCGTAGTAGTCCTTCTCGACGAGGTACTTCAGCTTCTCGTCCAGGTCGTGGAAGAACACGGTGTTGGTGTTCACGTGGTCGAGGAAGTACTGCCGCGCGGCCAACTGATCGGCCTCGAACTGGATCTTCCCGTCCGAGCCGTAGAGGTTCAGCATGGCATTGAGCTCGTGGTAGCTCAGCCCCTGCCACTGCGGCGGCAGCTCCTTGGCGAGCTGCTCTCCGGCGGCACCGGCGTGCGATTCACGGTCCTTCAGCGGCGTGACTGCTGTTTCCAAAACTCTTCCAATCCCTGGTGGACGGTGGACACGTCGTCCTCAGTGCCCATCAGTTCGAACCTGTACAGATGAGGGACACCGCATTTGGCGGCGACGATGTCCCCGGCGATGCAGTAGCTCTCGTGGAAATTCGTGTTGCCTGCGCCGATGACTCCACGCAGGAGTCTCCGGTTGGACTCCACGTTGAGGAACTTGATGACCTGCTTGGGCACCGAGCCCCGTCCGCCGTCCGCCCCATAGGTGGGGAGGACCAGGACGAAGGGCTCCGTGGCCTGCAGAGTCTCCTCTCGGGTGTGGAGCGGGAGTCTGGCGACCTGCTCGGCCGGCAGACCCAGCTTCTCCACGAAACGATGGGTGTTGTTCGAGACCGAGGAGAAATAGATCAGGGATGCCGCCGTCGTCCTGCCGGGGCCGCCGTCCGCAGGGGCGCCCGCGGCGCCGGCGTGGCCGGCCGCCTGCACGGCTGCTGCGGTCATGGCTGCTGCTCCTCGATGGTTCTCAGGTGCTGCTCCGCACTGATTCCTGCCGGGTGTCCATGCGCGGGGAGACTCTCTCCACCCCGCTCGCGGTGTCGGAGATCAGGCGACCGAGGTGGCCTCGGCGCGCTCGGCGAGACCGGAGATCTTGTCCGGCCGGAAGCCCGACCAGTGGTCGTCCTCGGTGATGACGACAGGGGCCTGCATGTAGCCCATGGCGCGGACGCGCTCGAGCGCCTCCGGGTCCTGCGAGATGTCGACGGAGGTGTAGGCGACACCGTTCTTGTCCAGGGCGCGGTAGGTGGCGTTGCACTGGACGCATGCGGGCTTGGTGTAGACGGTGACGGACATGGTCCTCCCCTTCTCTCCCGCCCTCTGCGAGGGGCGGGCGTCGTCGTCGGGTGTTCCTGTGGAAGCAATGCCTCAATACTACATCTTGGGTCGGGGCACGGTAGTCACCACTAGATGCTGTACTCACACCAGTGTAGTTCGTCCACCGGCGAGTGCACAGCCCCTGTGGACCGACGGATCCGCGGATTCATGCGGATCCCTGCGTGACGCACCCCGGTGGTCCACAGCTGTGGAGATCGGCCCCTCCACGGGAAGGATGATTTTTCTCACCGCGTGTCGCGGCGTGTCGACCCGCTGGGACGGAAGATATGCCCCGCAGACGCAGAACCGGCCGCAACATCTTGTGCTGCGGCCGGTCCGAGGCAGGGTCGGGCGGGCGGAATCAGGGGCACATGCCTCCGCTCAGCTCCACCGGGCGGTGATCACCTTCCCAGACGCCTGGGCGTCCCCGGCGGCGGCGAACAGCACCGCCGGATCCCCTGGGTCGAGCTCATGGGTGATGACCGACTCGATCTCCGGGCGTCTGGCCAGCATCTCCACGGCGGCGTCGATCTCCTCATGGAACCGAAAGGTGCCCACGTAGCGGACCTCCTTGGCGATGAACGGCGCCAGATCCACCGGTCGCGGCTCAGCCGGCACCATGCCCACCTGCACCACGACGCCCGCAGGACGCACTGCTTTCAGCACCGCCGAGATCGACGCCGCGGCACCGGAGCACTCCAGCACCAGGTCGTACGCGCTGGCAGGGAGTTCCTCCCGCGAGACGTCCACCGCGCCGTCGGCGCCCTGGCCGCGCGCCCTTTCCAGCGGCTCCGCCAGGACATCGGCCACCGTGACCTCAGCGGCCCCGGCGTCGCGGAGCGCTGCGACCGCCAGCAGACCGATGGGCCCGGCGCCGGCGACCAGCACCCGTGCCCCCTGCACCGCGGCACCCACCGTCCGCGCCTGGGCGAGGGCATGCAGGGCCACTCCGAGCGGCTCCGCGAGCACGGCCCGGCGCACCGGGAGCTCCCGCGGGAGCGGTCGCACCATCTCCCGGTCCACCAGGAGCAGCTCGGTGAGCGCCCCCTGAGTATGAGGCCAGGTCGACGCGCTGCCCAGATACGATCCGTCCGGCCACAGATGGGGCGCCTCGGCGATCCGGGGGTCCCGCGTCCCGAACCGCGCAGGATGCACCGTCACCGGCGTTCCTGGCGCCCAGCCCCCGGACGGGTCGTGCTCCACCTCTCCGGAGAGCTCATGCCCCGGGATCAGCGGTTCCCGCACCTCGAAGGCGCCGTTGGCCCCCTGCTGGAAGTAGTGCAGGTCGGATCCGCAGACCCCCACGTGGTGGACGGCGATGCGCACCTGGCCCGGGGACGGCGGCGGCACCACGGTCCGACGCACCTGCGCCTGCTCGGCGCCGTCGATGAACAGCGCACGCACCTCACGCGACCCCGCCTCCCCCGTCGTCCAGGGATCCCGTTCGCTGGGCCTGTCCATCAGACCACCGCCGTCATGCCGCCGTCGACGAACAGGTTCTGCCCGGACACGAAGCTCGAAGCCTCAGAGGTCAGGAAGAGCAGCGCACCGGAGAGCTCCTCGAAGGAGCCCCAGCGTCGGGCCGGCGTGCGGGCCACCAGCCAGGAGCTGAACGCCTCGTCCTCCACCAGCGCCCGATTCATCTCCGTGGCGAAGTAGCCCGGCGAGATCGCATTCACCTGGATCCCATGGCGCGCCAGGTCGGCGGCCATGCCCTTGGTCAGCTGTGCCACGGCTCCTTTGGTGGCGGAGTACGGGGCGATCGTCTCCCGCGCCAGCATCGACTGGACCGAGGCGATGTTGACGATCTTGCCCGACCCGCGGGCGACCATCCCGGGCACCACGTGCCGCGAGACGTAGAAGACGCTGTCCAGATTCGAGGCGACCAGCGCGTCCCAGTCCTCCGGATCGAAGGTCTCGAACGGCGCGCGGCGCTGCAGGCCGGCGTTGTTGACCAGGATGTCGGGGACGCCGTGGACCGCGATGAGCTCCTCCAGCCCGGCCCGCACGGCCGCGACGTCGGTCACGTCGAAGCGGACCGACACCGCCTCGCGACCGGATCGACTCGAGGCCTCAGCCCGCACGGCTTCGAGGGCCTCAGCGTCCCGGCCGTGCACCACCACGCGGGCCCCGGCGTCGGCGAGAGTCAGCGCCAAGGCCCGACCCAGCCCTCGGGAGGACCCGGTCACCAGCGCCAGCCGGTCCGCGACGTCGAACAGGGCCGAAGGGCCGGTGGGCACGGTCGACCCCGGGTCATCGCCTGCGGACTCCGCAGGTCGCTGCATGTGCTGATCAGTCATGATCCCCCTTCTCAGACGGCACTGGCGGCCAGGTAGACGATGCCCACGAGCAGGAAGCCGAGGACGGACTGCAGCGCCTGCTGCACGGTCCAGGTCTTCAGGGTGGTCTTCACGTCCATGCCCATCAGGCGACCGACCAGCCAGAAGCCCGAGTCGTTGACGTGTCCTGCGAAGACGGAGCCTGCGGCCGTGGCGAGCACGATGCAGGCGACCTGAAGCGCATTGAAGTCGCCGGCGAGCACGGCCGGGGCGGCGAGGCCGGCCGCCGTCACCAGGGCGACGGTGGCCGATCCCTGGGCCAGACGCAGCGCCACCGCGATGAGATAGGCGGCGACGATGACGGGCAGCCCGATGCCGCTGAGCGAGTCCGCCAGAGCATCCCCGATGCCCGAAGCTCGGAGCACCCCGCCGAACATGCCGCCGGCACCGGTGATCAGGATGACGGAGCAGACCGGGCCGAGGGCCGAGTCCAGCAGCTTCTCCAGTGCCGAGCCCTGCTCACCGCGGCGATGGCCCAGCACGACGGTGGCGACGATCACGGTGATCAGCAGGGCCATGGCCGAGGTGCCGAGGAACGTCAGCGTCTGGACCCACAGGTCCTCGTCGCTGACCACGCCGACCGAGGCCAGGCTGCTCAGGCCGGTGTTGAGGAAGATCAGGAACATCGGCAGCAGCAGCAGGCCGATGACGGTCGCGACCCGCGGCGGGTTGTGCGGCTGGTCGTCGTCGACGTCGCCGAAGAGGCTCGGGACGGGCACCATGATGCGCTCCCCCACCAGACGGCCCCACACGGCTCCTGCCAGGTACCACAGCGGATACGCGATGATGAGCCCCACCAGCAGGACGAGTCCGAGGTTCGCCTCGTAGAACTCGGTGGCCGAGACAGGGCCGGGATGCGGCGGCAGGAAGACGTGCATCACGGAGAAGGCGGCGGCGGTGGGGATGCCGAAGAGCAGGACCGACCTGTTGCCGGAGACCCGTCGGGCGACGGCGAAGACGATCGGCAGCATCATCACCAGGCCGGCGTCGAAGAACATCGGGAATCCCAGGATCAGGGAGGCGATTCCCAGCGCGAGCGGCGCCCTGCTCTCCCCGAATGTGGTCACCATCCGATCCGCCAGGGCCTTCGCCCCTCCGGAGTGCTCCACCAGCCGACCCAGCATGGCTCCCAGCGCCACGAGGATCGCCACCGACGCGAGGGTCGAGCCGAAGCCGTCCATGAGCGTCTCCGAGATGGCGGCCATCGGCACGCCGGCGACGATCGCGGTCAAGGCCGAGACGACCACGAGGGTGATGAAGGCGTGGACCTTGAAGCGGATGATGAGCAGCAGGATGAGCGCGACGGCGCCGACGGCGATGGCCAGCAGCGGACCGGTGCCCAGGGTCTGCGTCCAGTTGTCCATGTGTATCTCCATTGATCTGCGGGACGACGCAGCGGGGAGGACCGTGTCCTGCCTCACACGCCGTGAACAGAGCCGAGCCTGCCATATAGATCACACTTTTCGCAACCACTGGTCATACCTATGCGTGTCAGCCGTCACGGCCCCATCGTGGTGTCCTAGTGTGGTGGTGATCCGCCCCTCCCACCAGCATCCCCCACCAGCATCCGCAGCAGGACCTCACCCCCAGAAGGCAGGCCCCGTGGCATCACACGACTCCGTCCTCGACCACCTCGGACGCCGCATCGCCGGCGGCGAGCTCGCCCCGGGCACCGTGCTGACTCTCGCAGGGCTCGAGTCCGAGTACGGGGTGTCGCGGACGGTGATCCGCGAGGCGGTCCGGGTGCTGGAGGCCAAGGGCATGGTGGCCTCCAAACGCCGCATCGGGGTCACCGTCGCGCCGATGAGCAGCTGGAGCGTCCTGGACCCCGATCTCATCCGCTGGAGGCTGCGCAGCGCGGCGCGGGCGCAGCAGATCGTCGCGCTGACCGAGCTGCGCCTGGCCGTGGAGCCGGCCGCCGCACGGTTGGCCGCACTGCGCGCCACGGAGGACCAGCGCGCCGAGATCGGCAGGCTCGCCGCCGAGCTCGACCGGCTCGGAGCCGCCGGCCGGGGCGACAGCCCCGAATATCTCGCCGCCGACATCGCCTTCCACGACTGCCTGCTGGACGCCTGCGGCAATCTCATGCTCACCGCCATCAAGGAGCCCATCGCCGAGGTCCTGACCGGCCGTCAGGACGCCGGCCTGACCCCTGCCCATCCCGTCCACGAGGCGCTGCACAACCACGTCGAGGCCGCCGGAGCCATCGTGCGCGGCGATCCGGACGCTGCGGAACATCACGTGCGCGCCTACGTCGAGACCATCCTCGCCGAGGTGCGGGTCCTGCCCTGAGCCTCTGCCGCCGGTCGGTCACCTGTGAGACCTGCCGCTCAGACCACGCGGTGGCGGCAGTCCCGGCCCTGCAGGACGTCCAGCAGATTGCCCACGGCGGCCTGCGCCATCCGGTGCACGGCCTCAGCAGTGTGGGCCCCGGTGTGCGGAGTGGCCACGACCCGGGGATGACCGATCAGCGGAGAGCTCCGCGGCGGCTCGGTCTCATAGGCATCGACTGCCACCCCATGGAGCCGCCCCTCCTCCAGCGCCGCATGCGCGGCCTGCTCGTCCAGGAGTCCTCCCCGGGCCGTGTTGACCACGATGGCGCCGTCCGGCAGCAGGTCCAGGCGGCGTGCGTCGACCAGATGGCGGGTCCTCGGTGTCAGCGGCACATGCAGGCTGAGCACATCGGCCCGCCGGCACACCTCGTCGACGGAGCCGGGGACGATCCCAAGCTCACGGATGCGGTCATCGTCCAGGGCGGGGTCGCAGCCATGGACCTCCATGCCCAGTCCGGCGCCGGCACGAGCCACCTGCCGCCCGATCTCACCGAGTCCGATGACGCCCAGCCGACGCCCGCCGAGCTCCACACCGTCGGCCCGGGGCCAGTCCCCCGCGGCGACGGCGGCGTCGAGACGCGGGATGCGGCGTGCCACCGCGAACATCAGGCCGACCGTCAGCTCGGCCACCGACTGGGAGTTGGCCCCCGGGGCGTTCGTCACGACGACGCCGGCCGCCCGCGCCGCCTCCAGGTCCACCCGGTCGGTGCCCACGCCGTAGCGGGAGATCACCGTCAGACGGGGGGCCGCTGCGATGACACGAGCTGTGTAGTCGTCCAGCCCGGCCACGACCCCATCGACATCGGCGATCAGGGCGATGAGCTCAGCTTCGCTCAGCGGCCGCCCGTGGGGGTTGAGCACGACGTCGGCCCCTGCCTCTCGGATCCGGCGCAGCGCCGGGTCCTCCGGCGTGCGGCTCAAGGACGTCGGGGTGACCAGGACCTTCATGCGGCACCTCCCGAGGCGTCTTCAGCCGGGCTGGTGCGGGCGTAGCCCTCCAGGTACCTGGCGAACTCAGCGGCGTATCGACGCGTCCGGGCCATATCAGGGGTGATCGTGCTCCTGCGGGCCTCTGTGAGTGCAGGCTGCGCGCTCTCCACGCCGGCCGCGCGCAGTCCCATCTTCACCGCGCCCACCGTGGAGCTGTGCTGCAGCGCCGAGATCTCCATCTCCACGCCGAAGACATCGGCGGTCAGCTGGGTCCAGAACGGCGAGGAGAGCACGCCGCCGGAGAGGATGATCCGCTCCGGCTCGCCGTTGAGCGCCGTCAGCTCCCGGTAGCAGTGGAGCAGAGAGAACGTCACGCCATGCAGGACGGACTGATACATGTCTGCGCGACTGTGCCGGGGATGCAGCTCGAGGAAGCCCCCGCGCCGTTGGTCCTGCCAACCGGGGCAGCGTTCACCGAACAGGAACGGCATGAACAGCGGCAGATCCCTCTCCCGGGCGCTGAGCATCGGCTCCAGCTGGTCGAAGGTCATCGCGCCGCCGAAGAGCTGGCCTTTGGCCCAGTCCACGCAGTTGGTGCATCCGGAGGCGGCTGCGCCGGAGAGCCAGCCGGTGGGCGAGCGATAGGCCCAGGTGCTCATCCGCGGTGACAGCGAGGGGCCGCCGACGGCGAACCGCAGGGCTCCCGAGGTCCCCATGGAGAAGGTCATCCGCCCAGGCTCGGTGGCATCCTCCCCCACCTGGTTGAGGCCCCCGTCCGGGGCAGGCACGACCACCGGGGTCCCGGCCGCCACACCGAGCATGCTCGCCGCCTGAGCGGTCAGCGGCGCGGTGTCGACACCGTCATGGAGCTCCGGAAGTTCGATGCCGTCGAGGCCGAGTCGACGGATCACCTCGTGGTCCCAGTCATCGGAGGAGGTGCTCAGCAGTCCCGTGCCGGAGGCCTGGGAGTAGGAGGTCCAGCGGCGACCGGTCAGTCGGGCGAAGGTGTAGCTGTTCTGGTCCATGACCACACCGCCGGTCAGGTCCATGCCCTGGCGGGCCAGGAGCATGAGCTTGAAGGCCGGGTAGATCGCATTGACCATGCAGCCGGTCCGCTCATAGAACCATCGCGTGAACTCCTGGTCCGCACGGAGGTCGGCACAGAGATCCTGGGCTCCCGTGTAGGGCCATTCCTGCACGCCGGTGATGGGGCTCAGGTCCGGCTCGCGGACGGTCAGGCCGTGCCAGGTTCCGGACAGCGCCACCATGTCCACCGAGCGCCCGGCGGCCGCTTCGGCACCGAGCTGGACCAGCTGGACGAAGATCCCTTCCGCCTCCCGGACGGCCGCATCCTCTCCCCCGATGACGAATCGGCGAGTCCGGACCGTCACCTCCTGGGTCTCGGTGTCGAAGAGCATGGTCTTCGCCGAGGTCGTGCTCGCTTCGAGGGCAAGGATGAGCATCCCGTCTCGCCTCCTGGGTCGACGCTGAAGGTGGAGGCGAGCCGCCCGAGGCGGCACCGCCTGCCGCCAATGATATGATCATTTCACTCGAAAAGTGAACCGGGCCACTCTGACGCCCGATGGAAAGGTCGACGATGACCGACGCGCTCGCCACCATCGCCCACCACGGCGTGGTCCCCGTGGTCACGCTCCACGACGCCGACCACGCGCCATCTCTGGGCCGCGCGCTGATCGCCGGCGGGCTTCCCGTCGCCGAGGTGACCTTTCGCTCGGCGGCCGCTGAGTCCTCGGTGGCCGCGCTCACCCGAACGCCTGATCTGCTGGTCGGGGCCGGCACGATCGTCACTGCGGAGCAGGTGGACCGGGCCGCGACGGTCGGAGCGCAGTTCATCGTCTCCCCGGGACTGTCCCGTGCCGTGGTGGACCGCGCCGCCGCCCACGGACTGCCCGTCATCCCCGGAGCCGTCACCGCCACGGAGGTGCAGTCTGCCCTCGAGATGGGCCTGACCACGGTCAAGTTCTTCCCCGCCGCCACCTCCGGCGGCCCCGAGGCCATCAGCGCACTCAGCGCCCCGTTCCCGCAGGTGCGATTCATGCCCACCGGAGGGGTGACGACCCGGAGCCTCCCTGACTACCTGGGACTGCCGTCCGTTCTCGCCGTCGGCGGCTCCTGGATGGTTCCGAGCGACCTGCTGACCCGCCAGGACGAGGCAGCTCTGACCGGGACGATCCGGCACAGCGTGGAGCACGTCGCGCACGTACGTCGGGACACACGACGGCGGGGCTGACCTCCTCGAAGAGATCAGCCCCGCCGTCGTGATGGTCAGGCCGCGCCCGGGTGCGCCTCAGGCCGTGTCCTCATCCACCCAGTCGAAGGACCGCTCGACGGCCTTCTTCCACAGCCTCAGGGACCGCTCGCGCTCGGCGGCGTCCATGGTCGGGCTCCAGCGCTTGTCCTCCGCCCAGTTCGCGGTGACCTCCTCGGTGCCCTTCCAGAAGCCCACCGCGAGCCCCGCCGCATAGGCGGCGCCGAGCGCCGTGGTCTCGATGACCTGCGGGCGCACCACGTCGACGCCGAGGATGTCCGCCTGGAACTGCATCAGCGTCTCGTTGACGACCATGCCGCCGTCGACCTTCAGCTCGGTGAGCGGGCGACCGGCGTCCTCGTCCATGGACTCCACCACCTCCGCGCTCTGGTAGGCGACCGACTCCAGGGCGGCCCGGCACAGGTGGTTCTGGTTGACGTACCGCGTCAGACCCACGATCACTCCGCGGGCATCCGACTTCCAGTAGGGGGCGAACAGCCCGGAGAAGGCCGGGACGATATAGGCCCCGCCGTTGTCCTCGACCTTCTTGGCCTTCTCCTCCGACTCCGGAGCGCTGCGGATGATGCCCAGGTTGTCGCGCAGCCACTGGACCAGGGATCCGGTCACGGCCACGGCGCCCTCGAGGGCATAGATGGTGTTCTGCTCTCCGATCTTGTACGCCACCGTGGTCAGCAGGCCGTTCTCGGAGCGGACGACCTCCTCCCCGGTGTTCATCAGCATGAAGTTTCCGGTGCCGTAGGTGTTCTTGCCCATGCCCGGCTCGAAGCATGCCTGACCGAAAGTGGCAGCCTGCTGGTCACCCAGGATCCCGGAGATCGGGGTGTCGATGAGCAGACCCTGCTTGTGGCCATGGCCGTAGACCTCGGAGGAGGAGCGGATCTCCGGAAGCATGGAGGTCGGGACCTCCATGTCCGCGCAGATCTCCTCGTTCCAGTCCAAGGTGTCGATGTTCATCAGCATCGTGCGCGAGGCGTTGGTGACGTCAGTGATGTGCACTCCGCCGTTGGGGCCGCCGGTCATGTTCCACACCAGCCAGGAGTCCATGGTGCCGAACATCAGGTCGCCGGCCTCGGCACGCTCCCGAGCCCCCTCGACATTGTCGAGGATCCAGCGGATCTTGGGGCCGGCGAAGTAGGTGGCCAGCGGAAGGCCCACTCGCTCCTTGTAGCGCTCTGGACCGGCGTCGCCTGCGAGCTCGTCGCAGATCGCCTGGGTGCGGGTGTCCTGCCAGACGATGGCATTGTGGACCGGCTCGCCGGTGTGGCGGTCCCAGACGGCGGTGGTCTCCCGCTGATTCGTGATGCCGACGGCGGCGAGGCTGTGCCGGTTGATGTTGGCGTCGGCCAGAGCCAGGCCGACGACCTCGCGGGTGTTGCGCCAGATCTCCTGCGGGTCGTGCTCGACCCAGCCGGCGCGGGGCAGGATCTGCTCGTGCTCCTTCTGCCCGCTGCCGACGATCTGTCCGCCGTGGTCGAAGACGACGGCTCGCGTGGAGGTGGTGCCTTGGTCGATCGAGAGGACGTAGTCGTTCATGGGTCTGGTTCCTTCCCAGGGGAATGTGCCGCGCTGTGCGGCTGCTGGTCGGACTGCTGGTCGTGATGTCTTCAGTCTGCCTGGAGACTGGGCGGCGCGTCAGCCCCCTCGTGCGGAGCTCAGCTGAGCAGCGGCAGGACCTGGACGGTGGTTCCGGCGAGGATCGCGCCCAGGATCGGGCCGACGATGGGCACCCAGGAGTAGGCCCAGTCGCTCGACCCCTTGTTGCCGATGGGCAGCAGCGCGTGGGCGATGCGGGGACCGAGGTCACGGGCGGGGTTGATCGCATAGCCGGTGGGACCACCGATCGAGGCACCGATGCCGACGACGACCAGCGCCACGGCCAGCGGGCCGAGCTCCGAGGGGGTCTCGCCGAACATCAGCACCAGCAGGACCAGCACATAGGTCCCGATGGCCTCGGTGACCACGTTCCAGCCGTAGGCCCGCTTCTCCGGTCCGGTCGAGAAGACGCCGAGGATCTTGCCTGCGTCGGTCTCGGCGTCGAAGTGCTTCTTGTAGGCCAGCCAGGCCAGGACCGCGCCGATGAAGGCACCGATCAGCTGGGCCGCGAAGTAGGCGAACATATGCGGCACGGTGGCCGCGATGCCCGGGGCGAACTCCTCAGCCCCGGAGGTCATCAGGCCGACGGTCACCGCCGGATTGATGTGGGCTCCGGACCCGTAGGCCACATAGACACCGGCGAAGACGCCGAGGCCCCAGCCGAAGTTGATGAGCAGCCAGCCGCCGCCCAGCCCCTTGGTCCCGGCCAGGATCGCGTTGGCGACCACGCCGGCACCCATGAGGATGAGCATCGCGGTGCCCATGATCTCAAACAGGAAGATCGTTTCCATTGGTCCCTCTCCTATTGCCATTCATCATTGAACGAGGTGCGGATGATGATACCTGTGAGCGGACGAACATTTCGCCGTTTGGCTGTGCTGCATCTCACAGTTCATTCAGGGTGGACCTCTGCCCGTCCGATCAGGGACGGGCGAGACACCCGGACGTCGCCGCCGACTCCTGCCAGGCGGCGACGTCAGATCAGGGTCACCGAGCGAGGTAGTCCGGCGTGGCCTCCGCCACCAGCGCGGCCGCCTCGGCGTCGCTGGTGGTGCGTTCAGCGGCCAGGTGCGCCTCGACCACCCGTGTGAAGGCCTGCTTCTCACGCGCGACAGCGGCCTCGTCCCAGCCCAGGGCCGGTGCGACGATCTCGATCACGGCGTCCATGGCGCCCAGCCCGCGGTCCGGGACCTCGTGGAAGACCCGGGTGCGCCGCTCGAGGAGGTCCTCCAGGTGGAGGGCGCCCTCGGCACGGGCGGCATAGAGGAACTCCACCCGGAGGTGCCCCCCGGTGCCGGGCGCCTCCTCGCCGAGAGCAGGGTCTTCTTCGACCAGGGCCAGCAGCTCCGGAAGCAGCGAGCCGTATCGGTTGAGCAGCCGGTCCACTGTCTCGTCCGACCAGCCGTGGGTCTGACCGATCTCCGGCGCCCGGGCCTCCCACTCGCTGTATCCCTGCCCGCCGAGCAGCGGCATGGCATGGGTCAGACTCTCGCGGTGGACCTGCCGGTCCCCGAGGGCGAAGGTGATGACGTCCTCCGCCATGACCCGGTAGGTCGTCAGCTTGCCTCCCGCCACGGCGGAGAGCCCGGGGGCCAGACGCATGACGGTGTGCTCGCGGGAGACCTTGGAGCTCTTCGACTCGTCGGTCTCCACCGGCTGCAGCAGCGGACGCAGGCCGGCCCACGTGCCGATGACGTCGTCATGGCTGAGGTCGGACTCCAGCACCGCATTGGCGTGCTCGAGCACGTAGTCGATGTCCTCCGCGGTGGGCGCAGGGGTGTCGATGTCCTCATGCCACGCGGTGTCGGTGGTGCCGATGGACCAGTAGCGCCCCATGGGGATGATGAACAGGACGGACTTCTCGGTCTGGGTGATGACGCCGACATGGTCGTCCGCGGAGATCCGGTCCTTCGGCACAGTGATGTGGATGCCCTTGGAGGCCAGCACCTTCAGTCCCGACGGGACCTCGGCGGCCTCCTGCTGCCGACCCGTCCAGACGCCGGCGGCCAGCACCGTCTCCCGCGCATGGATCTCGAGGCGCTCACCGGTCTCGCGGTCTCGCACGGCCACTCCCTGGACGGGAGCATCCTCGGCGGCGGCGGCCTCGGCGTCTGCGGTGTCGGCCGCACCCGCACGCAGGTACTCGGTGACCTCCGTACGGCTCGCCACCAGGGCGCCGAGACTGTGGGCGCTGCGAGCCAGCGTCATGACCAGTCGCGCGTCGTCGACCTGGGCGTCGTAGTACTCCAGGGCGCCGATGAACTTGTCATGGTCCAGGCCCGGGAAGCGCTGCCGCAGCCGCGCGCGGGAGAGATGCCGATGGAACGGCACCGGGCGCTTCTCCCCGGGACGCATGGACATCGCGTCATAGAGGGAGACCCCGGAGCCGATGAACGCTCGGTCCAGCACGCGCTTCTCGAACGGGAAGACGAACGGCAGGGCCCGCACCAGATGCGGCGCGGTGTGCTTCAGCAGCAGGTCGCGCTCCCGGAGAGCCTCAGAGACCAGCTTGAAGTCGAGCATCTGCAGATAGCGCAGCCCGCCATGGACGAGCTTCGAGGAGCGGGACGAGGTGCCCTGGGCGAGGTCCTGCGACTCCACCAGGCCGACGCGGAGTCCGCGCGTGGCGGCGTCGAAGGCTGCGGCGGCGCCGACGACTCCACCGCCGACGACGAGGACGTCCAAGGGGTCCTCGGGACTGGTCCCCGCCATCGCCTCGAGGGCCTCGCGGCGGGTCTCTGTGCTGAGCGGCTCTGCTCTCACCGGCGATCTCCTTGTCACATGGACGGTGATGTGTGGTCCATCTCATCGGGTCCAGCGCATCTTCTCAAGCATTCTGCACAAACGTGCACCATTGGGGCATACTGCACACCATGAAGGCCTCATACCGCGAGAAGGCGGAGTACCACGCTGCACGGATGTACTACGGCGAGCATCGGACCATGCAGTCCGTCGCGGCGGAGCTCGGCGTCTCCCGCTCCACCGTGTCCCGGCTCCTGCAGCAGGCGCGTCGTCAGGGCATCGTCAGGATCTCGCTGCATCCCCCGGTGGACCGCACCAGCGCCCTGGAGCACCGGATCGGTGAGCTCTACGGGGTGCGCGCCCATGTGGCCGTCTCCGAACGCGGGGACGACCCCGCACGCCGCAGCGACAGCGTCTCGGTGCTGGCCGCCGGGCTCATCGACCGGCTCGTCACCCCGGGAGCTGTGGTGGGCGTGGCCTGGGGCCAGACGATGACCTCGGTGGTGGCGCGGCTGAACCGGCGCGAGGTCCCTGACCTGCATGTGGTGCAGCTCAACGGCGCGGTGAACTCGGAGCCGGAAGGCATCGGTGCTCCGCTCGGGACCGGAATCGGCGTGGTGGAGCGGTTCGCCGCGGCCTACGGCGCCCGGGCCCACGTGTTCGCCGTGCCGGCGTTCTTCGACTACGAGGAGACGAAGAAGGCGCTGTGGCGGGAACGCTCGACCCGCCGCATCCTGGACATGCACCGCCGCGCCTCCCTCGCGGTCTTCGGGGTCGGGACCTTCGCGGAGGGCCAGGCCTCCCAGGTCTACTCCGGCGGATACCTCAGCCGAGACGACCTGAACGCGCTCAGCGCCGAGCAGGTGGTGGGTGACGTGTGCACCGTGTTCCTCCGGGCCGACGGCAGCTGGGAGGACATCGCACTGAACAGCAGGGGCTCCGGACCGGTGCCCACGGAGCTCGTGGAGGTGCCGCGGCGCGTGTGCGTGGTCAACGGTCCCCACAAGGTGCCCGCGCTGCGCGGGGCCCTGGCCGCGGGTCTGGTCACCGATCTGGTGCTGGACCAGATCTCCGCGGACCGCCTGGCGTACGGCCAGCACCGGGACCAGGCGGTGGCAGAGGGCTGAGGCGTCCCGCGACGTAGGCCGGCGGCCTGAGCATCGGCCTGAGCAGCGAGGTGAGCAGCGAGGTGAGCATCGGCATGAGCAGCACCACGCGCGGTCCGCGGAGAACAGCTCCCAGGTCTCGATTCGGCCACATGCGTCGAGGAACTTCACAGGTTCCGCTCCTAGGGTCGACAATCGAAGGGGTCGAGCTGCACCGACTCGACACCCCGGCTCGTATCGACGCGCCGGGACGGAATACGAAGGAGTGACCATGTCCACTGGCCAGTCCACTGAGGCCGACAGCCGTCTCCTGTCTGCCGATGGGCCCAGCCCTTCCCCCCGTGAGCAGCACTCTCCCTCCCCCGGCCGCTCTCGCCCGGCCGGCCCGACGCGCGCCGACGACGCGGAGGACCAGCCGCCGCGCCAGGCAGGCCGCACCCGTGGCGCCGCGATCGCCCGCACCGACGCCGTCGCCGACGACGACACCTACCAGCAGCTGCTGCGGCAGCTGCACACCAACGCCGGCAAGAACGGCACCACCGGGGCAGTGCCGCGCATGGTCGACATCCGCCGCCAGCTCACCGAGTTCCAGCTGCACTACAAGTTCGGCATGGACGAGGTGCTGACCAAGATCAACGTGCTGCGCGAGGAGTTCGAGCACACCCGGGACTATTCCCCCATCGAGCACGTCAACTTCCGGCTGAAGTCACTGGACCGGATCCTGGACAAGGTCCAGCGCTACGGCTGCGAGCCCACCCTGGAGGGCATCCGCGGCTCCATCCGCGACATCGCCGGGATCCGGATCACCACCTCCTTCGTCTCCGACGCCTATTGGGTCGCCGAGATGCTGTGCAGCCAGCCGGACCTGCGCGTGGTGGAGGTCAAGGACTACATCCGCAGCCCCAAACCGAACGGGTATCAGAGCCTGCACGTGATCGTGCAGGTTCCGGTGTTCCTCTCCAACCGGACCGAGTTCGTCTACGTGGAGGTACAGATCCGCACGGTGGCGATGGACTTCTGGGCCTCCCTGGAGCACAAGATCTACTACACCTACTCCGGTGAGGTCCCTGACGACATCCACGACCAGCTGCGCGACGCTGCCGAGAAGGCCGCCGCGCTGGACCGCCAGATGGCGGACATCCGGGATCGCGTCACCGCCCTGAAGGAACAGGCGCCGAGCTCCGGGCAGGGCGCGACCGGTCCGACGCCGGCCGCCGCCGACCGCCCTCGCACCGGACCGTGGTTCCCCGACGAGGACGTGCCCGAGAGCGAGTTCCCCGGAGAACAGGCCTCCAGCGCCGCGTGGAAGTGGGAGGACATCGCACAGCAGGCCTCCTCGCAGCAGAACTGAGCCGCGCACAGAGCGGCAACCGGCCGGCGTGCAGGCACCCAGCGGGTCCGTCGTCTGCGAGCCGGTCCGGCGTCCGGATCAGCCCTGCGTCCCCCACAGGTGGGCGAAGTGCTGGATGGGCCCGTGCCCGTGCCCGACGTTGAGGCGCTGCGTGTCGCGCAGCGCCTCAGTCATCCACACCTTGACCTGGGGCACGGCCTCATCCCAGCTGAGACCTCGCGCCCGCAGCGCCGCCAGTGCGGAGGACACCGAGCAGCCGGTGCCGTGGGTGCTGGTGGTGCGCACCCGTTCGGAGACGTGCCGGCCCTCGTCCGGGCGAGCGCCGTCGTCGTCGGCCGGATGCACCAGGATGTCCTCGACCTCGTCGTCGTCGAAGTGTCCACCCTTGGCCAGGACCACCACGCCGTGGGCGTCGGCGACGCTCCGCGCCTGCCGGACCAGCGTCGCTGCATCGGCGGCCGGCTCCTGCCCGGCCAGCAGAGCCAGCTCGGGGATGTTCGGGGTGATGAGGTCCGCACGGTGCAGGAACTCGATGAGCGCCTGCTCGGCATCCGCCTGGAGGAGCCGATCCCCCGAGGTGGCGACCATCACCGGGTCCACCACCAGCCACGGCCGGTCCGGCAGGCCGTCCCACCACTGGGCGACGGTCTCGATGACCTCCACGGTGCCGAGCATGCCGACCTTGACCGCATCGAGAGCGACATCGTCACTGACAGCGTCCAGCTGCGCACGAAGGAACGTCACCGGCGGCAGGTGGATGTCACGGACACCTTCGGTGTTCTGCGCCACCAGTGCGGTGACCACCGCCATGCCGTAGGCTCCGTGGGCGGCGAAGCTCTTCAGGTCCGCCTGGATGCCGGCCCCGCCGGTGGGGTCCGTCCCGGCGATGGACAGCACGTTGGGGATCTCCCGGACGCCTGACGGGGAGCGGCGCGGTGCAGAGGCGGGTGAGGTCATCGGGCATCCCTTCGCGAGCATGATCAGGTGCAGGTTCAACGGGTGTGGTCTCAGCCAGGTCCCCTGCGGGGACGCGGCACCCCGTGCCGATGATCGAGTCTAGTCCAGCGCGGTGGGCGCCCTCACACCCACGTTCCCGGCTGATCGCCTCTCGACGGCGCGTGGGCCCGTCACAGCACAAGCCACCCCAGCACGCCGGCGACGAGGACGACCGCCCACGCCGGCACCCTCCAGCTGTTCAGCGCGATGAATGCCCCGACGACCAGCCCGAGGGCCCCCGGACCGACGTCGAGGACTCCGGCGGTGAAGACCGGGTCATACAGGGCGGCCGCGAGGATTCCGACCACCCCGGCGTTGACACCGGTCAGTGCGCGTCGGGCCAGCGGGGCGCCGCGCAGCGCTTCCCAGAAGGGCAGGGCGCCCACCACCAGCAGTGCCGCGGGAAGGAAGATGGCCGCCACCGCGATCAGCGCCCCCACCACGCCGCTGGGACCGGAGGTGGTGGAGGCCCCCAGGTATCCGGCGAAGGTGAACAGGGGCCCCGGCACCGCCTGGGCCGCGCCGTAGCCGGCGAGGAAGACCTCAGGGTCCACGAGGCCCGAACCGACCGTCTCGGCTTCCAGCAGCGGCAGGACCACGTGTCCACCGCCGAACACGAGGGCGCCGGCCCGGTAGAACAGGTCCACCAGCTGGGCCGCTGCGTGCCAGGCCGCTGACCCGGCCGCGGCCACCAGCAGCGGCAGGCCCACCAGCAGGATCCCGAAGAGCACCAGCGCGGCGGCGGCGACACGGCGGGAGACGGCCACGGTGAAGGCATCCTCCTCCCGCGCCTGCGGGGTCTCGGGCCGCAGCCACACCAGACCGATCACTCCTGACGCGGCGATCGCAGCGACCTGGATGAACGGGTGCGGGACCAGCACCACGGTGATCATCGCCAGCGCCGCGATGGTGGCGCGGGCCGCGTCCGGGGTCAGCGTCCGGGCCATCCCCAGCACCGCGTGGGCCACGACCGCCACAGCCGCGGCCTTCAGCCCATGGATCCACCCGGCGTCGGAGAGGTCACCGACGGCGGAGACCCCGTAGGCGACGACGACCAGCAGGACGACCGACGGCATCGTGAAGGCGAACCAGGCCGCGGCCATGCCGCCCCAGCCGGCCCGCTGGAGCCCCAGCGCCATGCCCACCTGGCTGGAGGCCGGGCCGGGCAGGAACTGGCACAGGGCGACGAGGTCCGCATACGCCTTCTCGCTGAGCCATCGACGGCGTTCCACGAAGGCCTCGCGGAAGTAGGCGAGGTGAGCCACCGGGCCGCCGAAGGACGTCAGCCCGAGACGGAGGAAGACGAGGAAGACCTCGAGGACACTGCCGTCATGAGCGCGGGCGGGGCCGTGGGACGGTGAAGAAGGGGTCACAGGACTCCAGACTGACGTGAGCAGGTGAACGGCGGGGAAACGCAGCAGGTAAGGGCTCGGGCACGGGGATCAGGCACGGGATCAGGTTCAGCCCCGGGGCTCGGGAGGCCCCAGTCCCGCCCGATGGGCGAGGATGGCCAGCTCGGTGCGGTCTCGGGCATGGAGCTTGTGCAGGATCCGACTCACGTAGGTGCGCGCCGTGGCCGGGCTCAGATGCAGGGTGGCACCGATCTCGGCATTGGTCAGGCCCTGCGCCACCGCGCGCAGCACCTCATGCTCGCGGTCGGTCAGCTCGCTGAGATCGAGTCCGGCGCCGTCGTCGGGGCCGCTCGCAGGGCTCGGCAGCGCTGCCACGTGCTCCATGAGTCGGCGTGCGATCTGCGGAGAGAGCAGGTTCCCGCCCTCGGCAGCGGTCCTCACCGCGCCCCTCAGCTGCTCGGCGGGCGTGTCCTTGAGCAGGTATCCGGCCGCTCCGGCGCGGACGGCGTCGAGGACGTCGGCGTCGTCGTCGAAGGTGGTCAGGATGAGCACGCGCACACCGTCCAGCTGCGGGTCGGCGCGGATCGCTCGCGTGGCGGCGACTCCGTCGGTGCCGGGCATGCGCAGGTCCATCAGGACCACATCAGGGCGGGTCCGGCGGACCACGCGCAGCGCGTCGTCGCCGTCGACGGCCTCCCCTACGACCTCCAGGGGCTCGTCGCCCAGAGTCCCGGAGGCGCCGCCCTCCTGCGCTCCGCGGGCCAGCAGCGCCCGGATCCCCGCCCGGACGAGGTCCTGATCATCGGCGAGCACGACATGGATGGTCACGGTGTCCTCCCTGGGGCAGCAGGCGGGCGGCGACGCTCCTCGGGGTCCGAAGGCAGCGGCAGCAGGGCCCGCACCAAGAAGCCGTCGGCCTGTGGCCTCGCTTCGAGCGATCCGCCGCAGGCCTCCGCGCGCTCCCGCATGCCTTGCAGCCCATGACCGGCCGCCGGGCGGCTTCCGTGGTGCGCGGCGGCAGGTTCCCGCCGCGGCCCGGGATCCTCGACTTCGACCCCCAGGCCGCCGTCCGTCAGCCCGATCCACAGCCGAGCCTCCTCGGCCCGGGAATGCCGGACGATGTTGGTCAGGGCCTCCTGGGCGATCCGATGGGCCGCCGCCTCCCGGGCCGGCGGCAGCGCCACCGGGACCTCGATGTGACAGCTGATGCGCAGCGGGAGCGCCGGGATGACGGATCGCCGAAGGCCGTGGAGCGTAGGCGGCACTCTGGACGGGGCGCTCACGGCGTCAGCGGCGTGGTCAGGGTCCTCCGCATCGTCCCCATCGGCCTCCTTCCGGAGCTGGCGGACCGTGCTGCGCAGCTCATCGAGCATGGTGCGGCCGGTGCGAGCCACGACGTCCATGGCCTCCTGTGCGGCGCCGGGATCGTCTTCGGCGGCCTCTCGGGCCAGATCGGCATGCAGGGTGATCACGGAGATCTGATGTCCGAGCGAATCATGCAGCTCCCGAGCCAGCGCCGTGCGGTCGTCACTGCGCTGACGGGCGGCTCGGCTGCGTTCCAGGCGCACGCTGGTCTCCACCAGCTTGTCGGTGCGGCGCTGGAGACGGCGGCGTGTCCTCAGGGCATCGCCCAGAGCGATCGCTGCGGCCATCAGCGCCACATGTCCCGCCGCCTCGTAGCCGAGGATCTGGACCGGATCCTGGCCCTGCAGGAGCCGCGCCGTGTAGCTGACCAGCAGCAGCACGACGGCGGCGAGCGCCGGCCAGCGGGGACCACGCTGCTCGGCGGCGGAGAACAGGGCCGCAGCGGTGGGCACGCTGAGTCCCACCACCGGATAGCCGATGCTGTAGTAGGCGAACAGGCCGAGCACGGTGAGCCAGAGCACCAGCAACGGGTGGCTGCGGCGCACGAGCATCAGCGCACCGAGCCCGGCGGCCCAGAGGTAGGCGAGAACGTCCGGGGCACGGTCCCCCGCCTGGTCCGCTGAGATCATGATCGACAGGGTGGCGGTGACCGCGAGCGCCATCGCGATGTCCAGGCCCTGCGGCCTGGTCATGCCGACGCCCCGTCGCTCGTCCTCGGGGTCCGCCTGTGCCATGGGCCCAGTGTAGGCCGGGCCTGGGCCAGAGGTGATCGCCCCAGGAGGTCTGGGGTGTCGCCTGGAGGCGACCGGGTCCCTCGCCTGGAGACGGATTTGGCCGCCCTCTCCCCGAGGCGATGCTGGAGGGCATGGACATCCCTGCGCATCAGCCTCAGCGCGGCCGGCCCCAGCACAGCCGGACCGAGACGCCCGTCGCCCGGGGCACCCACGCGGCCACATCGACGACCCGACCAGTCTGCCCTCCCCGACCTGTCCGCCCTCGCCGACCGCCGCAGGTTCTTCCCGATGGAGCGGCGCTCGGCCGTTCCCTGCCCTGGTACGGCGCCGTCGCCCTGGCCCTCCTGGCCGTGCCCCGTGTGGTGCTGCATGACCTGCACCTGATCGCGCCGGGCTCGGTCCTCAATGCTGTTCTGGCCGTGGTTCCGCCGCTGGTGTGGGTGGTGGTCGCCGTCGTGATGCGTCTGCGCCGTCCGTTCCTGGCTCTGCTCGCGGTGGGCGCGGTGTACGGCGTGCTGCTCGCCGTCCTGCACCTGGTCCTCTGGGACCTCAACGTCCTCTGGGACCTCAACGTGGCGGGTGCCGATGTGCGGCTGGGCGGGAACTTCGAGGATCTGCCGCCGGCGGCGCATGTCCTCATCACCCGCGGGGCCGCCACGGTGTCCAGCCTGTTCACCGGTGTGGCAGTCGGCGCGGTGACCGGACTGGCCGCCGGCTGCCTGCGGTCGCTGCTGACGCGCTCTGACCGTGAGCCGGTGCGAGGCCGCTCCCGCTGATCCGTCCGTCGGGCGGAGCCGGACCCGTCCACGCCGCAGGGCTCAGTAGACTGTCGATCCATGACCGACGTGTCCTGTGATTCTGCGCTGACGTGTCCGATCGAAGCCCTTCACGTCCACGGCGCGGGGGAGCTCGCCCCGGGTCTCCGCGGAGTGGTCCCGCACCGGCTTCCGGCGCCGGCCCGGCGGCAGATCCATGACCCGGGCACAGCGGCTGTGGCCGCCGCGCCGGCAGGAGTGCGGCTGCGGCTGCGCACGGCGGCCCGGCGGCTGATGGTCACCGTGCTGCCCACCGACATGGGGGCCCGGGATGATCCCACTCGCCCGGCTCCGCTGCATGACGTACTGGTCGACGGCTCCCTGCTGAGCTGTCCTGTCGCTCAGCCGCTCGAGCAGCGTGGGTCGGAGCCAGTCCGGACGGCAGAGGATCCCGGGCTGTGGCAGGTGGACGTCTCCGGATCGGCCCCGGACGGACTGCTCCCCGCGGGCGACAAGCTGGTGGAGATCTGGCTGCCGTATGAGGAGCCGGCGGAGCTGGTGGACATCCATGCGGATGCTCCAGTGGCGCCGGCCCCGTCCGACGGTCCGCGGTGGGTGCACCACGGCAGCTCCATCAGTCACGGATCCGACGCCGAGGGACCGTCACGGGCTTGGCCGGCGGTGGCGGCGCAGGCCGCAGGCCTCGACCTGGTGAACCTGGGGCTGGCCGGCAACGCGATGCTCGACCAGTTCACCGCGCGGACCATCCGGGACCTGCCGGCGGATGTGATCACACTGAAGCTGGGCATCAACGTGGTCAACGGCGATGTGTTCCGGCTGCGCAGCTTCTCCCCTGCGGTCCATGGCTTCCTGGACACGATCCGTGACGGCCATCCGACCACCCCGCTGCATGTGGTGACCCCGTTGTGGTGCGGCATCCAGGAGCACACTCCCGGGCCCGTGGTCGCCACTGATCACGCGGGGCATGACGGCGTCGTGCGCCGCGTCTTCCACGCCGCCGGAGACCCTGCCGAGGTCGAGCAGGGTCGCCTGACGTTGACGGTCGTCCGTGCGGAGCTGGCCCGGATCGTGGGCGAACGCGCCCAGGACGATCCCCATCTGCATCTGGTCGACGGGCTGTCCCTCTATGGGCCCCGAGACGCGGAACGGCTTCCCCTGCCGGACGCTCTCCACCCGGACACTGCCACACACGCGCTCATCGGCGAACGGTTCGCGCGGATCCTGCGGAGCTCGTGGCCCGCATGCCGGCGATAGGCTTCCCCCATGGAGCAGCAGGTCATCCTCGGGGCGCTGGCCATCGGCGTCGGCTTCGCCGCCGCGGTCGCGCTGTTCGTGCCGTTCGTCGTAGTCAGCTATCGGGTGCGGGGGCGGCTGAGCGCGACGCGTCTGTTCGTCTGGTTCGCCGCACTGGTCTATTTCTGGGCCATCTGGTCCTATACGTTGCTGCCCCTACCCTCGCCCGAGACGATCACCTGCGCAGGGACCAATCTGGATCCGCTGCGCTTCGTCGATGACGTCCGAGGCGCGCTGGGCCCGCCGCGCGCCACGCTCACCGACCCCGCCGTGCTTCAGCTGGCGCTGAACGTGCTGCTGTTCGTGCCGCTGGGCTTCTTCATCCGGCTCCTGGGGAACCGGGGGATCCCCACGGCGGCAGTGGTGGGTCTGTGTGTGTCCGCAGTCATCGAGACCACTCAGCTGACCGGCGTCTGGGGCCTCTACCCATGTGCCTACCGGGTCTTCGACGTCGATGATCTGCTGATGAACACTCTGGGCGCCGTCTGCGGATCCGTCATCGCGGTGCTCATCCCCCGCGAACGCCGCGGCATCCGGACCCACGTGGAGGCCGTGATGCCCCGCGAGGTCACACGGGGCCGGCGCCTGCTGGCGATGCTCTGCGACGGCCTCGGTCTCCTCCTCTTCGCGGCCGCCGTGACGATTGCTCTGCGGGCTGGCCTCCTGTACGTCCTGGACGACCGCGAGGCGGCCCTCGGCGAGACCCCGACGACGCTTGGCATGCTGTCCGCCTGCGCCGTCTGGCTGCTGCTCATCCTGGGCACCGGCAGGTCGGTGGGCGACGTCGCCGTGCAGCTGCGCTACACCGGCTCCGTCTTCCCCACACCGGTGACCAGGACGCTGCGGGCCGTGACCGGCGTCGTGGGCTTCGGCGTGCTGATGCTCGCACCCGGCCCCGGGACCGCCGCGGCCTGGGCGTTCGTCCTGCTGAGCGTCATCGCCACCCTCACCACCGATCGCGGACGAGGCCTTCCCGGAGTCCTCTCGCGACAGCGCGTCACCGATGCCCGCCGCGAAGCGTGGCGCGGCGCGGCGCCGTCGTCGGACCTCCGACGGTGAGCGGGGCGATCACCCGCGACCCGCCGTGGGTCGGCTCAGGGCCTGCGCTCGGCAGTCTCGATGCGGTCCAGCAGCTCCGCCAGGAAGTCGGCCGCCTTCGCCACGCGTCCGACGGTCAGTTCGGCCCGGGAGTGGGTCAGCAGGCCGTCGCCCTCGACGCGGACCGGGCACCGGTCGGCCCGCTCCTCCTGGAGGAGCCACGTGCGCACATCCCGGGTCAGGATCTCCTGAGCCTGGTCGGCCGGGACGCCGCCGACGACGAACCTCTCGTCGAACTCCGGGTCCCCGATGGCCTCCGGGCCGACCCCGACCGCCTGGGCGGCCTTGCCGAACAGGCCGCGACGTTCGAGGAAGAACGGCGGCATCGGCTGGTGCAGCCCCAGCACCACGATCTGGTGCTTCTCGGTGACCTGGACGCGCTCCCGTCGGCGTGATCCCGAGGACGTGCCCCGAGCAGTCCCCGACGGCCTCTCGGTGCGGTACCGATACTCGAAGGCCAGCAGAGGCCGGCCCCGATGCTCGCCCTCCAGCACGTGCACCGCGGTGGTCCGGTAATCCACGCGGGCCTGACCGGACAACGGCGTCCTGCCGCGTCGTCCGTACCGGAACGGCCTGCCCTCGAAGCGGCGCGTCAGGGATCGATCGGAGGGACGATACGACCATCCTCGCGCCTCCGCCGCGCTGCGGATCCTGTCCCGCTCCTGCTTCTTCGTCCACCACGCCCAGGCCAGGATCCCGATGAGCACCACTGCTCCGAGGATCGGCCACACATCGCCCAGAAGCTCCTGCATGCGCCCCACCTCCGTGGGGACATCCTATCTGTGAGCTGTCTCACATGCCCGGCGGGTCGTGGTCACACTGTCAGGAACCCGGCCACCAGCGGGATGGTCACGATGGAGGCGAGCGTGCCAGCGACCAGGATCGCCGCGGCAAGCCGACCGTCGCCGTCGTACTCCTCGGAGAAGATGAACACCGTGGTGGAGGACGGCATGGCCGCCATGAGGATCAGGGTCATGGCCCACACCGGTCCGAGGTGATCCAGGAACGGCAGCACCGCCAGCCATGTCAGCAGGGGCAGGGCCAGGATCTTCACCACGGTGCCCAGCAGGATGGAGCGCTTCGGCACCCCGCCGCTGCGGATGCCCTCCACCGCCGGATGCATCGCCAGGCCCACGGCGAACAGGGCCAGCGGCACCGCCGTCTGCCCCACCATGTCCACGCTCTCGGTGACCACGCCGGGGAGCCCCAACGGAGTGAGCACCAGCAGCAGCGCCGCCGCCATGGACAGCGCCACCGGGTTGATCAGCACAGCCCGCTTCACGATCGGCCACAGCCGGCGCCGCCACACGGACGGGAAGTCCCGGCACGCACCGCCGGCCCCAGCGTCCGCCGCCGTGCCGACGACGGTGCGCACCACCGGATAGCCGGTCATGTAGACCATGTTGTGCACCAGGTGGATGATGCCGGCGGCCAGTGCGGCCTCCGGACCTACGGCGCTCAAGGTGATCGGAATTCCGAAGTAGCCCACATTGCCGAAGGTCGCCGCCAGGGACGTCGGGGCCGCCCCCTCGCGGGCCCGCGGCCCCAGCAACAGCGCAATCCCGTAGGTCGCGGCAGACAGCGCCAGCGTCACCACGGCGGCGATGATCACCGCTCCGACCGGGAACCCGTGCCCCAGCGGGGCGTCCACCACGGCAGAGAAGACGAACGCCGGCAGACCGAAGTAGAACACGAAGGCGTTCAGGGCGCCCTGGGCCTGCCGGAAGCGGGCGGCGAATCCGGCCAGGAAGCCGACGACGAGCACGACGAACATCGGGGCGATCGTCATCAGCATGGAGAGCACCCTCAGATCCTAGGTCATCAGGACCTCGACGACGGCCATGCCCGCACCTCAGCTCGGCGGCTGGGTCAGAACATCGTGCCGACCGGCCGGATGAGCTCCGGGGAGTCATGGCGGACGTTGCCGACCGCCCGATCCACCTCGTGGATCCTCCAGCCGCGGGCCACCTGGACCGCATCAGTGCGCAGCGCCCCGACGGCAACCTCCATCTCCTGCTTCGACCGCTCGCCGGGGGTGATCCACTCGGCGGCGGACTGCGGGGACATCGCCAGCGGGAGGCGGTCATGGAGTCCCGCCAGCTCGGTGAGCACCGCCTCACCCTGGGCCGCCCCCTCGTCGTCAGCGGCGACCGCCGCGCCGTCGTCCTCTACGGCGCCCGTCGCGCCGTCATCGTCTGCCTCCGCCGGCTGCGGCGACGGGCCGGTGAGGATCGTCACCGAGAGCACCCAAGCGTCCTGTCCCTCGGCCTCCCGCTGCGGATCCTTCCACCATTCGTAGAGGCCGGCGAAGAGAATCAGCGGCGCCTGGGCGTCCTGGATGAAGAAGGGCGTGCGCACCGGCTTCGAGGCGCCCTCATCCTGGGTCACCTGCCATTCGTAGTACCCCTGGACAGGCACCGCGCAGCGTCTCCTGCGCACCGCAGAGCGGAAGCTGGGTTTGGAGACCACCGTCTCCGAGCGGGCGTTGAAGGTCTTCGAGCTGAACGCCGCACTCTCGGCCCAGCGGGGCAGCAGCCCCCATCGGGCGGCGTGGACCTCACGGCGCCGACCTTCGCCCTCCTCGTAGCGCTCCACCAGGATCGGCACCGTCGAGGTCGGGGCGACGTTCCAGGACAGCCGCCACGGCTGCGCGTCGTCGCCGGGAAGCTCCCCACCCAGCGACACCTCGTCCATGCCGCAGCTCTCCAGCGCGTCGACGAGCTCTCCGGCCCGCAACGCCATCACATACCGTCCACACATAGGTCCCCCTCAGCGTCGGCCTGTCGGCAGGAGCCTACGCGTTCCACCGCAGCGACAGAACCCCACCGGAGCTGCGCACCCCGAGGTCACCAGCGCACGTGCAGCGCCGTCCGGAGACCCAGCCCGGGCAGGGCGACGACGTCGGGACGACCGGCGAGCACCCCGGCCAACGGGTCATAGGCCGTGCCGGGAGAGGCGGGTGTGCTGGTCGCGTCAGAGCGCACCACGTCGAGCTCGGGATGCAGAATCTCGCGGACCACCTGCACCATCAGGTAGATGACCGCGGCCATATGCAGCACGATCCCCAGGCCATAGGCGCCCTCGATGAGGTGATGTCCCGCGCCGATCTCCCCACCCGAAGTGATCTTCGCGCTCATCAGCCAGACGGCGGCCCAATGGAAGACCTCGGCGGCCTGCCAGACCACGAACGCACGCACCCGCGGTCGGGCCAGCACCACCAGCGGGATCAGCCACATCACGAACTGCGGGGAGTAGACCTTGCCGAGCAGGATGAAGCTGGCCACGATCAGGAAGCACAGCTGCGCCATCCGAGGGCGCGTCGGCGCCGCCCAGGCCAGGTAGGCCACTCCGAGGCAGCACAGCAGGAACAATCCGTTGGAGAGCAGCGAGAAACCTTCTCCGTCGAGACCGAGCCAGCCGAAGGCCAGCCACATCGAGGAGAAGCTGACCTCCCGCTCGGAGGAGAACCGGTAGAACGTGGCCCACTGGTCGAAGGAGGTCACCATGAACGGGAGGTTCACCGCTGCCCAGGTCACCACGGCCGCCACCAGGGTGGCCGCCGCCGAGCGCAGCCGGCCCGCCCGCAGGCACAGCACCAGGACGGCGCCGAAGAAGAACAGCGGGTACAGCTTCATGGCCGCTCCCAGCCCGATCAGCACCCCTGCCCAGACGGGGCGGCCGCGGCCCCACAGCAGCAGCGCCAGCGCCCCCAGGAACACCGCCCACATGTCCCAGTTGACCGACAGTGTGAGGATGATCCCCGGTGCCAGGGCCACCAGCAGCGCATCGGACCGGCGGCGCCCCGCGGAGAACGCCGTGGCCAGGACCGTGCCCAGCCAGCAGAGCACCACCAGGGCATGGTTGAGGTCGTAGAAGGCCAGCACCCGTTCGTGGCCCTCTCCGGTGCCGGGCACGAGCATCGAGACCAGCCCTGCCACCACACCGATGAGCACCGGATACTCCATCACCTGGTCGGTCGGCACATCGTCCACGAAGGGGAAGCGTCCGTCGGCCAGGCCTCGTTCGGTGAACAGCAGGGAGAAGTCCGAATAGCACATGTGCACGTGCTGCCCCGGGTCGATCCACCCGTTGACCCGACACCACTGCACCGCCAGCACCGAGAGGGCCGCGCCCAGGACGGTGGCACCGAGCAGCAGCCACAGGATCCGGGAGGAGCGTGGCGTGGAACGGGTCTCGGCAGCAGGGGTCACCGTGGTCCTTCGTGTCGGTCGGGAGTCTGGGGGTCGGCGGACCCCTGCACAGCATCGGCCGCGGGGGCCATGGCCGCAGATCGGCTCAATTCTTGCAGGCCCACCCATCCGGCGGCGGCATTCCAGGCCTGTGAGGGTCGCCGCATGTCGAACAGCTCAGTGGTGTTCGGGTCGAAGATCAGCAGGTACACCAGATACACCACCGCGACGCCGGCGGCGATCCCCTGGACCACCGCGGTGTCGATCCACTGGGCCACCGAGAGCTGCCCGACCAGAGAGAGCAGCACCATCACGGTCAGCAGCAGGCTCACCAGCACCAGGGACCGCCCGCGATGGACGTGCACCACGGCGAACAGCGGCAGGATCCACAGCACGTACCACGGCTGGATGACAGTGGAGCTGAGCACCACCACGGTCAGCCCGACGCCGGCCCACAGCACCGGATTGCCCACCCGCGGCCGCAGCAGCATCCACGCCAGCAGCGCCGCGGAGATCAGCCGCGCCCCGGCGAAGATCCACGTCGCCGTCTGGTCCGCGTCCTGGCCCCAGACGACGGCGGCCGCCAGACCGAGCCCGGTGCCGAGCAGCCCCACCGGCGCCACCGGAGCGATCGCGGACCCGGCTCCCAGGGCTGCGGTGATCCAGCCCAGCCCCACGCCGAGCATGAGCCCCGCTCCGACGAGCAGCCCGGCGGCGAGGGCGCCTGCGAACACCCATTCGCGGATCCTGGCACTGTACTGGCCGGTGATCCGAGTGGGGCCACGCAGACTCAGCAGGACCGCGAAGGGCAGCACCGTCATGGCGATGGGCTTCACGGCCACCGCCGCGGTGAGCAGCAGCACGGCATAGAGGCGCCGGCGGCGCAGCGCGCAGCACATGCCCAGCAGCATCAGACCGATCATCAGCGCATCGTTGTGCGCTGCAGGCAGGAACACCAGCAGGCTCAGCGGGTTCAGCACGCACAGCCACAGCGCCCAGGCCGGTTGGGATCCGAAGGCGCGGGCCAGCCGGGGGATCGCCACCAGCATCAGCGCGATGCCCAGTACGCTGAGCAGGCGGAACAGCGCCACCGAGATCTCCGGGATGCCGCCGGAGAGGAACCAGATGAACTGGGCCAGCAGCAGGAAGAGCGGACCATACGGAGAGGGCGACTGGGCCCACAGTCCGTCAGCGCCCTCCATGAACCAGCCCGGCAGCTCGGAGACCCCCGACTCATACGGGTTCAGCCCGGCGTGCAGCACCCGGCCCTGGGCCAGATAGGAATAGACGTCCCGGGAGAAGATGGGCACGGTGAACAGCAGCGGGGTCCCCCACAGCAGCACGGCACGGCGGATGGTCGACGTCGCGCCGTCGTGCCAGCCGCCCACCCGCTGCGACAGGCGCAGCCAGGAGCGCACCAGAAGCATGGCGCCCAGGCTCAGCAGCACCGCACAGATGATGACACCGGCAGTGGTGGTGCGCAGCGGCAGCAGCAGCGGATGCACCGCCAGCACCGACGACGGCGTCATCGCCAGCCAGCCCACACCCCAGGAGCCCACCATGATCATGAGGGAGGCGAGCAGCCCCTGACGCAACGTGTGCGAGGCGGCGGCCTCCTCGCCGCCGATCAGCCAGGCGGTGCCAGGGAACGCGCCGAGCACCTCGCGGGCGCGCCAGGCGGCCCGCGAGATCAGGGTGTCACGCACGGTCCGCCCTCCGGCCGGTCCCCCACCGTGGACGCTGGAGTCTCAGCGGCGGCAGGTTCCAGCCTTCGTAGACCACCCAGCGCGTCCCCCGGTCGAGGATCCCCATCCACAGCATGCACGCCCAGGACACGGCCAGGGACAGGGCCACCATCTGCTGGTCCATCTCCAGGAACTGCCAGATGGAGAGCTGGTCGGAGGCGCCGAACGCCAGGAAGAACGCGACCGTGAACACGACCCATTTGAACTGCCAGTCCCTCCGGATGCCGGTGACCGCGAACAGGGGCAGCAGCCAGAGCAGGTACCAGGGCTGGATGATGGGCGAGAGCACCACCAGAGCGGTGAAGGCCCAGGTCATCCGCTGGACGACGTGCCGCGGGTCGCCTCGGAACATGAGGAGAAGCACGATCACCACGGACAGCAGCCGCCCGATGAGCTTCAAGGTGTCCAGGGTCCAGTAGGTGGGGATGCCCAGCGATCCCAGCACGGTGGAGAGCATCCCGTCGGCGATCCCCAGCGGCGACCAGAAGACGCTGCCGGTCCCGGTGCCGGCCATCACGGCGAGCCAGCCGAAGCCGTATCCCTGGACGACGCCCACGGCGAGCAGCACTGTGGCCGCGATGCCGGCGGTCCAGGCCCAGTACAGGAATCGCCGTCCCCACCCGGCGGCGGGCCCGGCCCAGAGCAGCCCGATGAACGGCAGCAGCACCATGGAGATGGGCTTCATGCCGATGGAGACGACCACCAGCACCGTGGCCAGCACCCCCTGTCCACGCGCGGCTGCGTAGACCCCTGCCAGTGCGAAGCCGACCATGAGCGCGTCGTTGTGGGCCGAGGAGACGAAGCTGATGATCAGCAGCGGGTTGGCCACGGTGATCCACTGGGCGCGGGCCCCGTCGACCCCGTGCAGCGCCGCCAGCTTCGGCACGTAGACCACGATCAGCACGACGCCGGCCACACAGGCCAGCCGGAACAGCAGGATTGCGAGGTCCGGACTCTCGCCGGCCACCCGCATGACCGCCGCCTCGATCCAGAGGAACAGGGGCCCGTACGGCGTCTCGGACTCGGCCCAGAGGATGTCTGTGCCCAGGTGGAACCAGTTGTCCAGGGAGGAGACCCCGGTCGTATAGGGATCCTCGCCTGCCAGGACCAGGCGCCCTTGGCCCAGATACGCGAAGACGTCCCGGGAGAAGATCGGCAGGGTGATGATCTGCGGCAGCGTCCACAGCAGGACCGCCAGGTTGACGGTGCGCAGGCTGGAGGGTCCGAAGTCTCCCAGTGCCCGTCCCAGGCGCAGCCAGGCGCGGAACATCACCCAGCATCCCAGGGTCAGGGCAAGGGTGCAGACGATGACCCCGGCGGGCTCGGTGCGCAGCGGAATGATCCAGGGATGACGGGCGATCGGCGAGATGCTGACCAGCCAGCCGACGCCGAGGGAGCCGGCGAGGACCAGCAGCGAGCCGAGGAACCCTTCGATGAGCGGTCCGCGAGGGCCTGCCGGGCGGTGGCCGGTGCGTCCCATCTCCGCGAGACGGCGTCCGACGCGGAGTGCGGTGTCGCCGAGGGCTCCACCAGGTCTGCGCTGGGCAGAGGCGGAGTCGTCGGCGTCGGCCACGTCGGTCATCCTCACGAAGATATCACCGCCGCTGCGGCCGCTGAGGCGCCGTCCGACGGGGGCGGCGGGGATAGGGTTGAGCTGTGACTGACAACAGGACTGACACCAGGACCGAGACGGCTGCTGAGAAGAAGGCCTCGCCCGCGGGCGGGAGCGCTGCCGGAGACTGGTCCGGACGCATGGTGTGGATCGACTGCGAGATGACGGGCCTTGACCCCGACACGCATGTGTTGGTGGAGGTGGCCGCGCTGGTCACCGACAGCGAGCTGAACATCCTCGGCGACGGCGTCGACGTCGTCATCCGTCCCCCGGAGGGCTCGCTGGATCGCATGGCCCCGGTGGTGCGTCGCATGCACACCGATTCCGGCCTCCTGGAGGAGCTGGAGGGCGGGGTCAGCCTCGCTGAGGCGGAACGACGCGTGCTCGACTACGTCACGGCCTGGGTCCCCGAGGCCGGAGTCGCCCCCCTGGCCGGCAACTCCGTCCACGCGGACAAGGCGTTCCTGCGCCTGGGGATGCCGAAGCTCACCGAGCACCTGCACTACCGGATCATCGACGTCTCCACGATCAAGGAGCTGGCCGCCCGCTGGTATCCGGAAGCTCGCGACGGGGCCCCGGCGAAGACCGGCAACCACCGGGCCCTGGGTGACATCCGGGACTCCATCGAGGAGCTGAAGCACTACCGGCGCACCGTCTTCCGGGCGCTCTGAGAGTCCTCGCAGCCGATGAGGCGAACATCACACCGGCCTGCGACCGGGGTCGATGTCTCATTCACTCCGAAATGTGTGTAGACTGGTTCGCGCTGCTCGAGCGCTCCGGAGGCCCGGATCGGTCGAGCAGAGATCCGAGAAGGGCCGCCAGGCCGGGACCGGAACATGGTGGGCGTAGCTCAGCTGGTAGAGCATCGCGTTGTGGTCGCGAGGGTCGCGGGTTCAAGCCCCGTCGCTCACCCCATGTCACACGAGGTGTGAACTGCGAAGGAAGAACGCATTCCTCCGCAGTTCACACCTCGTCGTCGTTTCGGGACCTTCTTTCCTGAAGGACCGCCCCGCGTTCACCGGACTCCAGTCGCCGGTCGCCGGTCGCTCCAGGGCATCCTCACCGGACATCCTGTAGATTTCATCGTTGTACATGTCGCGCCTGCGCCGTGCCGACTCCCACGCCACACGTGGACCATGGACCCGGGCCCCGTGGGGTCTGCCTCGCCTGTCGAGGCAGTGCGGGACCACGCCGCCGACGGCAGGACGACCACGCCAGAGAGTACAGCGGGAGGGCACAGCACATGAGCGCAGGGCAAGAGGCCGCAGCGGGCCACGACCAGGACGGTCCCAGCACTTCACAGAAAGCATCGGCGGAGCACAACTGGGCCGGAAACCTGACGTACCAAGCCTCTGAGGTGGCGCATCCGCGATCTGTCGACGAGCTCCATGAGGCGATGACCCGGCCTGGACGCAAGCGCCTGCTGGGCTCGCGCCACAGCTTCAACACCATCGCCGACACCACCGGGACCCTCATCTGCCTCGACCAGATGCCCGCCGTGCTCGAGGTCCACGAGGACTCCGTCACCGTCGCCGGTGGGATGCGCTACGGGGACCTCGCCCCCGCCCTGCATCAGCAGGGCTTCGGGCTGAACAACCTGGCATCTCTGCCACACATCTCCGTGGCCGGTGCCGTGGCCACCGGCACCCACGGGTCCGGCGACCGGGTGGGCACTCTGTCCTCCGCCGTGCGATCCCTGGAGATCATGGCCCCGGACGGGTCCGTGCATACACTGCGGCGCGGCGAGCCGGACTTCGACGGCGCCGTGGTGAATCTGGGCGCACTCGGTGCGGTCATCACCGTGGAGCTGGATGTCGAGCCGACCTACGAGGTGGCCCAGACCGTATTCGAAGCACCCCGGTGGGACGCAGTGATGGAGAACCTGGACGCCGTCACCGGCCTCGGGCGCAGCGTGAGCATCTTCACCACGTGGAGCCGCACCGACGTCGCGGACCAGATGTGGGTCAAGGCTCCCGTCCCTGCCCAGGTGGACCAGGCAGAGACCGATGCGCTCGTCGAGCTGCTCGACGCCCGCGTCGCCGACGGGAAGCGCCATCCGCTGCCGGGAGTCTCGGCGGCGTCCTGCTCGGAACAGGGCGGACTGCCCGGGCCGTGGTACGACCGCCTCCCCCACTTCCAGCTGGAGTTCACACCGTCAGCAGGTGCCGAGCTGCAGAGCGAGTACCTGGTGCCCCGCCAGGACGCCGTCGAGGCATTCGAGGCGGTCCGCGGACTCGCCGACCGTATCCGACCGCTTCTGCAGGCCAATGAGATACGCACGATGCGCGGCGACGACCTGTGGTTGAGCCCCGCTTTCGCCGGTGACACCGTGGGGTTCCATTTCACCTGGCACCCCGACCAGAAAGGTGTGACAGCTCTGCTGCCAGCCCTGGAGGAAGCGTTGCCGGCCTCTGCCCGGCCGCACTGGGGCAAGCTGTTCGCTCTGGACGCCACCGCCCTGCGAGCCCGTTTCCCCCGGTGGGACGACTTCGCGCGGCTACGCCGACACTTCGACCCGGACGGGCGGCTCAGAAACGACTTTCTCGCTTCGGTAGGCCTCTGACCTGGGCCGATGAATGCCTGGCTGCACCGGAGGACAGCCGCCGACACCACTCACATGTTTTTCACAGCAAGTCAGATCACGAGACGATAACGAGCCCGGATCCGCGTCATGGCGCGGATCGTCCTCGTTTCACTGCGTGTCGGCCGGGTTGACGCAATCGTTCTGAGACCTTTTACTGGGTGGCGGACATCTTCCGTGATGTTGACGTGATCTGGACGTACCGGATCGGCGACGTCGGCGTCACGGAAGCGCAGGGGCCGACAGACTCCCCGTCACCGTCCGTTCAGTCGGCCCTGTGTACGTGATCGCGATTCGACGTGAAAGAAGCTGGACGGTGACATGACGACGGCCCGGGAGGGTCCGAGTGTCGGGGACTTCGGAGCTACTGCCTTATGCAGACCACCAAGACTTTCAAGAAGATCGTGGGCGGCGGCCTGGCTGCTGCCACCCTCGCCGGCGTCGGCGTCGCTGCGGCGGCCCCCGCCGCCAACGCCTCGGGCGTCTGGGACCAGCTGGCCCAGTGCGAGTCCGGCGGCAACTGGTCCATCAACACCGGAAACGGCTACTACGGCGGCCTGCAGTTCTCCCTGCAGTCCTGGCAGGCAGTGGGCGGCTCCGGCTACCCGCACCAGGCCTCCAAGCAGGAGCAGATCCACCGGGCCGAGAAGCTCCAGGCCATCCAGGGCTGGGGCGCGTGGCCCGCCTGCACCGCCAGCCTCGGCATCTCCGGCAACCCGGGCACCTCCACCTCCTCCGACGCGGGCAGCGACGAGGCCCCGGCCGAGGAGACTCAGCAGGAGGCCCCGCAGCAGGAGGAGGCCCCGGCTGAGGAGACTCAGCAGGAGGCCCCGCAGCAGGAGGAGGCTCCGGCTCAGGAGACTCAGCAGGAGGCCCCGCAGCAGGAAGAGGCTCCGGCTCAGGAGGAGGCTCCGGCCCCGTCCTCCCCGTCTGCCCAGCCGAACACCGAGGTTGAGGTCTCCGACGAGACCTACACGATCGAGGCGGGCGACTCGCTGTCCTCCATCGCCGACGCCCTGGGCATCGACGACTGGCAGGACCTGTGGGGCGCCAACGTCGACGGCATCGACGACCCGAACCTGATCTTCGTCGGCCAGGAGCTCAAGCTCCCGGTCTTCTGATCAGCTCTCTGATCCCCCAGGACAGCGGTTCATCCCGCTGATCCGCCGCTGCCGCAGCTGAAGGCGGCTCCCCGTAGGCTCCTGACCTGTGGGGAGCCGCCTTCAGTGTGTGTCGGGGACGAATGGCTCAGTCGAGGGCGGTCAGGGCAGCACAGCTCAGGGCAGGGCTCCATGGCTCGGTACGAGCATCACCAGCGCGCCGCCAACGCGTCAGCATGCAGGGCTCCCCCACGCAGGGTCAGCACCACACCGCCGTGCAGATCCGTCCGATACACGGCGGCACCCTCAGTCCGGAGAGCCTGCAGGATCGACGGAGCCGGATGCCCGTAGGTGTTGTCCTGTCCCACGCCGATCAGGGCGACACGGGGACTGGTGTGCTCGATGGTCTCGGTGCCGCCGTTGGCGGCTCCATGATGCGCAACCTTGATGACGTCCACATGCTCCGGCATCGCTCCGGTGAGCACCGCCAGCCGTGCGGCGTCCTCCTCGAGGTCCCCGGTCGCCAGCAGGCGCAGCGGATCCTGCGAGCCGCCCGGCGCCTGAGGCTCCGCGTGGGGGTCCTGCAGCTCGAACAGCACGACGAGCGAGTTGTCGTTCGGCTCCGGATGGTGCTGATGGGCCAACCACACCTGCCACTGCACCTCTGCGACATCGTCCGCTCCCCCGCTGTGTCCGACGACGCCCTGCTCGGCCCGCCGCACGGGCACCTCACCGAGCGCCTCGGCAAGCTCAGACTCGTGATGAGGGGCCCAGTCGGCCGTGCCGCCGTGGAGTACCTCGCCGACGTCCCGTCCTCGCACCACTCCGGGGACCCCTCCGTAGTGATCTCGATGCTCATGAGTGACGAACAGCATGTCCACGGTGCCCACACCGAGACTACTCAGGCATCTGTCGGCGGCCTCCGGGTCCTCCCCCGCATCCACGACGGCGGCGGCAGTCGGCCCGGTGCGCACCACGAGCATGTCGCCCTGCCCGACATCGCACATCGCCGCCGTCCAGTCCTCAGGAGGGACGGTGAGGCCTTCCAGGGGCGCCGGGAGCACCATGGCGGCCAAGGATCCCAGCAGGGCGGCAGACAGCCACACAAGGGCTCCTGTGCGTCGCAATGCTGCCACCCCTCCCCGGGAGGCATCTCCGACGCGCCCTCCGTCCTGCGCACTGCCGGCACCACCGGCACCGCCCGCCTCGCGCCCTCCTGCCATGAGCCGCCGGGCCAGCAGGAGCACCGTCACCACGTACAGACACACCAGGACCGTCCCGGTGAGTCCCTCCGGCCACGCAGCCAGGGCACGCGGCAGGCCCGCCGCCGTCCGGCCGATCCACCCGATGGCGGCCGCCGGAAGGGCGCACAGGCCCAGCAGGCCGCCGGCGACCGGCGGCAGCGCCGGGGCCAGCAGCGCGCCCAGCAGCCCGGGCACGGTCGCCAGCGGCAGCAGCGGGGCCGCGAGCACGTTGGCGAGGACTGTATAGGTGGTCACCCCGCCGGCCAGCGGCAGCAGCAGCGGCGTGACGAACAGCTGAGCGGACACAGCCAGCGCCAGCGGACCGGCGACCACCCCGGGCAGCACCCGGGCGAAGGCCTCCTGGATGCGAGCCCCGGTCAGCACGATCCCGGCGGTCGCCGCCGCTGACAGCTGCATGGCAGCATCCACTGCGTACCAGGGATCCCAGATGAGCATGCCCAGCACGCAGACGCAGAGCAGCGAGAACGAGACCCTCCGACGTCCCGCGAACAGGGACAGTGCCCCGAGCGCGCCCATCACGGCGGCCCGCACCACGCTCGGAGCCTGATCGACCAGGCCGACGTAGAGCATCAGACCCGCCAGGGCGAGCACGAGCCCGGGACCCCGCGGCACCCGCAACAGACGCAGCAGCGCCAGCAGTGCCCCCATGACCAGTGCGCAGTGGGTCCCGCTCACGACTGTCAGATGCGTCATCCCTGCCACCTGCATGGCTTCCGACAGTTCGCGAGACTGAACACTTCTGTCACCGAGGATGAGTCCGGGCAGCAGCTCAGGACCGTCGCCCACCGTCTGCGAGGACAGCTCGATGGTCCCGCGGCGAACGTCGCTCCGCCATCCCTCCCAGGTCTCGGCCGCCCGGGCCGCGATCCCTCCGACCTGTGCTGGCGCATCCGCAACCGGCACCAGAGCACCCTCCCCGAATGGGGTCAGCAATGCTGTGCTCCTGCCTCCCGAGTCCGCAGGGGTCGACCGCACCATTCCTTCGAACCGGACGGCACGATCGGCATGATCCCGGTTGAGCCCAGCGGCCTCCGCTTCAGTGAGCAGCACGACGGCCGCGGCGTCCACCTGGCGCCACGTCGGCTCCTCTTCGCCCGAGCGAGCCGCGCCAGAGCCTGATGGAGAGGCTGAGTCGGGTGGGGAGGCTGAGCTCGGACCACGGGGCCGCTGCGCGTAGGCCCGCACGGTCACCGGCACGATGACTCGAACCGTGCCGTCAGGACCGGGGCGGACCGTCTCCCGCGCGGGCCCTGTCGGCTCGAGCTGCACCTGGACAGGAATGTCCTCGCTGACGGTCGTGGGCCATCCGCTCAGGTCGATCTGCCGCTGAGCGCCGGAACAGCTCAGTGCGACGGCGGCTCCTGCGACGCAGCACACCGCCAGCTGCACCGCCGGGGCTGATGACCGTCGTCCCCGTGGCATGAGGTGGCGCAGCAGCACCAGGACCCCGAGCAGCGCCAGACCGGAGATCCCCAGCAGAGCTCCCAGGGCTGCCGAGATCGCAGAGCTGCTGTGCACTGCGGCCCAGGCCACTGCCCAGGCCGTCGCGGCAGCGGGCAGCAGCCGAAGGTCCACCGGGCGCACAGGACCGGCGGCGTTCCCCGGAGGGTCGGTCGCCCGGCCCGCGGGGTCGTCGTCCCGTCGGTGAGCCGCGATCACCAGGTCACCTGATCGGCCACATCCTCCAGGATCGCCGGTCCGATCCCGCGGACCGCGGCCAGCTCCTCGAGCGAGCCGAAGGGACCGTGCCGGGCCCGGTGCTCCAAGATCCTTTCGGCAAGCGCCGGTCCGATCCCCGGCAACTGTTCGAGCTCTGCGGCCTCGGCCGTGTTGAGGTCCACCACCGGTGTCCCGGGCGCACCACCATCGTGGTGACCGGAGTCGTGCGGCCCCAGGGACTCAGACTCTTTCCCCTCGTCGCCGCCGTGGCCGTCCTGGACCCACGACGCCCCCGGCTCGGCGGCGTCGACGTCAGCGTGGGTCGGGACATGGATCAGCGAGCCGTCCACGAGGGGCGCGGCCAGGTTCACGACCTCCAGCGCCGCGTCCTCCTCGGCCCCGCCGGCCTGCTCCACCGCGTCATGGACCCGCGCCCCCGGGTCAAGCTCGACGACGCCCGGCTCCTGGACTGCGCCGACGACGTGGACCACCAGCTGCCCCCCGTCGTGGTCAGCCCCGTCATGGTCAGCACCGTCGTGGTCAGCTCCGTCGTGGTCAGCTCCGTCGTCACCCGTCTCATCCGAGCGCTGCTCGGGCACCTCATCCGGCCGCGTGCCCTGACCAGGGGCGGGGCCGCCCTCCGCACCGGGCGGCGTCTCCCGCGGACGCGCCTCCCCCCGCCCCGCCTCCTGGGCACCCTCCTGGGCACCCTCCTGTGCGCTGTCGAGCGCCGGCGCCTCCGGCAGCGGCTCAGACGAGGACGGGCTGCTGATCAGCCACGAGACGAGCAGCCAGGCGAGCAGCGCCACCACCAGCGCGACCGCCGCTGTGATCCGCAACCGGGTGCGTGCAGGACGTCGCAGAGCGGCCTCTCGTTCCTGCCTGAGGCGCTCCCGGCGAGAGAGCACCGGCGCCTCGTCCCAGAGCCCATGATCCTCCATGCCGTCAGGCTAGGACCACGGCGATGCACCGTTCAGCCGCGCCCCGAAGGATGTGGAGACGTCGGCGTGTCAGTCCCGCAGAGAACCCCGCTGTGGAGGACACCACAGGGCAGGACACCACAGGGCAGGACACCACAGGGGAGGACACGGTGACTCAGGCGCCCTCCGCCGACGCCGGCCTCCTCAGGACCGGGCCGCGCTCGGCCCCTCACCGCGGCGACGGCGTCAGACACACCGCCAACGCCCCCAGGCCGAGATGCGCTGCGAGCGAGGGAGGCAGGTCGACCACCGGCACCGGCCGGGCCGAGAGCCCCGAGACCCGGTCCGCCAGCTCGAGCGCCTCCGGAAGATTGCCGAAGCCGTGGACCACCAGGCGTGGGTCGTCCATCGCGGAGGCCGCCTCCTCCACGCGGGCCATGAGCCGCTCCATCGCTCGCGGCATCGTGCGGGGCCGCTCCACCAGCTGCACCTCGCCGTCTTCAAGCCCCAGAAGAGGCTTCACCCAGAGCAGGCCGCCCACCAGGGAAGCCAGGGCATTGATCCGGCCGCCTCGCCGCAGCTGCTCCAGATTCGGCACCACGAAGAAAGCGCTCGCCCCACGCGCGCACCGCTCGGCCGCGTCAGCGACGGCGTCGATCGACCCACCGCGACCAGCCACAGCGGCGGCGTCCAGCACGGCGTCCCCCAGTGCGGCGCCGGTGAGCTGCGAGTCGACGACACGCACCGGGACGCCCGCGGCCTCGGCAGCCAGACGCGCGGCGTCCACGGTGCCGGAGAGCTTGGAGGACAGGTGCACCGCCACGATGCCCTCACAGCCGGCCGCCTCGGCAGCGCGGAACGCCTGAAGGAGGCGGCCCGGAGAGGGACGGGAGGTGCGCACCGGTGCACCCTGGGCGACCGCAAGGGCCAGATCGCGCTCCAGTTCGGCACCTTCGCCGCCGCCTGCCGACGCCCCGGTCTCCCCCGCGTAGATCTGATCACCGATCATCACGGGGATCGGCACCGAGGTCACCGGGGGCCGGGCGGCGTTCAGCAGGGCCGGGGGCAGCGAGCAGGAGGAATCCGTCACCACTGCGACGCCGCCCTGCCGTCGCCGCGGCCCCCAGAGCCCGGATCGACGGGGTCCGCCGACCGTGAGGGCGTCTTCACAAGACCGGATCCAGGCTGCCAGGCCTTGGTCCCTGCGCTCCCGCGAGACCTGGTCCATCGGGTCAGCCCGTGACGACGTTGACGAGCTTCGGAGCCCGGACGATCACCTTGCGAACCCCGCCGTCGGCCTCGATGTACTTCTGGATCTTCGGCAGCGCCAGTGCGCGGGCCTCGAGATCGTCCGCCGTGATGTCCGTGGACACCTCCAGCTTGTCCCGCAGCTTGCCCTTGACCTGCACCACGGCGGTGACCGTGTCCTCGACCAGCAGAGCCTCATCGACGGTGGGCCAGGTCGAGTTCGCCACGGAGGCCTCATGCCCGAGCATCGCCCACATGTCCTCAGCGGTGTAGGGGGCCACGAGGCTCAGGATCTGTGCGGTGACCTCCGCCCCCTCCCGCACCGCGGCGTCGGCCGCGCCGGCCCCGGAGTCGATCTCCTTGCGGATGGCGTTGACCAGCTCCATGAGCCGCGCCACGACCACGTTGAACTTCTGGTCCTCGAGCAGCTGCTCCACCTCGTGGACGGTGCGGTGGGTGACCGCACGCAGTGCTGCGGTCCCGCTGGTCGGATCCGTGCCGGGGGCGCTGGCCACATCCTGGGCCACACGCCACGCCCGGGCCAGGAACTTCGCCGACCCGGCCGGCGAGACGTCGGCCCAGTCGACATCGTCCTCGGGCGGTGAGGCGAAGACCATGGTCAGCCGGACCGCGTCGACGCCGTAGGCGTCCAGCTGCTCACCGAGGTCGACACCGTTGCCCAGCGACTTCGACATCGCCTTGCCGCCGTTGAGCACCTGGCCCTGGTTCATCAGCGCCTTGAAGGGCTCGTCGAAGCGGATCAGGCCCATGTCATGGATGACCTTGGTGAAGAAGCGTGCATAGAGCAGATGGAGGATGGCGTGCTCCACGCCGCCCACATACTGGTCCACCGGCATCCATCGGTCGGCCTCGGACGAATCGAAGATGCGCTCGTCGTTCTGCGGGTCCAGGAATCGCAGGAAGTACCAGGAGGAGTCCACGAAGGTGTCCATGGTGTCAGTGTCCCGGGTGGCAGGCTCACCGCACGAGGGGCAGTCCGCCGTGACCCAGTCGCTCGCCGCGGCCAACGGGGACTGGCCCTTCGGAGCCAGCTGCTCGCCTCGCAGGTCGGCCGGCAGCCGCACCGGCAGCTCGTCCTCGGGCACCGGCACCTCGCCGCAGCTGGGGCAGTGCACGATCGGGATCGGGGCGCCCCAGAAACGCTGACGGGACAGCAGCCAGTCGCGCAGCCGGTAGTTCACCGTGGCCTGTCCGAGCTGGCGCTCCGCCAGGACGTCCACCGCGCGAGCGATGGCCTCCTGCTTGCCCAGCCCCTCCCAGGCGGGCGAGTTCACCAACGTCCCTTCGCCGGCCGTGGCCGTGCCGGACACCGCGGGATCCTCTTCTCCGGTGTCCACCACGACGCGGACATCCAGCCCCATCGTCCGGGCGAACTCGAGATCCCGCTGATCATGGGCCGGCACAGCCATGACCGCGCCGGTGCCGTAGTCGGCGAGCACATAGTCCGAGGCCCAGATGGGCAGGCGCTCTCCCGTCAGCGGGTGGGCCGCGTACCGGCCCAGGAACACGCCGGTGCGCTCCCGGTCGGCCGACTGACGCTCGATGTCGGAGACCGAGCCCAGCGCCGCGCGGTAGCGCGCCAGCTCCTCCCGGTGCTCCTCGGTGACCAGCTGCTCGGCCAGCGCCGCATCGGCGGCGACCACCATGAACGTCACCCCGTACAGGGTGTCGGGGCGGGTGGTGAAGACCTCGATCGGCTCGACGTCGGCGCCGTCCTCGGCAGGCTCGACCTCGTACCGGACCGTCGCACCGGTGGAGCGGCCGATCCAGTTGCGCTGCATGCTCAGCACGCGCTCCGGCCATCGTCCGGCCAGCTGCTCCATGTCGTCGAGGAGCCGGTCCGCGTACTCGGTGATCTTGAAGTACCACTGGTTCAGGGCCTTCTTGGTGACCTGAGTGCCGCAGCGCTCACAGGCGCCGTCGACGACCTGCTCATTGGCCAGCACCGTCTGGTCCTTCGGGCACCAGTTCACCGGGGAGTCCTTGCGGTAGGCCAGGCCCCGGCGGTGGAACTGCAGGAACAGCCACTGGGTCCACCGGTAGTAGGACTCGTCCGAGGTGTGCAGGCGCCGCGACCAGTCCGCACTGATGGCATAGCGTTTGAAGGACGCCGCCTGGGTGTCGATGTTGGTGTAGGTCCAGTCCGCCGGGTGCGCGTCGTTCTTGATCGCCGCGTTCTCCGCCGGAAGTCCGAAGGAGTCCCAGCCGATGGGGTGCAGCACGTTGTATCCACGCAGCCGCGCATAGCGGGCCGGGATGTCGCCGATGGCGAAGGCCTCGGCATGCCCCATGTGCAGGTCGCCCGACGGGTACGGGAACATGTCCAGCACATAGCGCCGCTCGCGAGTGTCGTCGGGGTCCACCTCGAACGTGCCGTCCTCCTCCCAGAAGGGCAGCCAGCGCGCCTCGATCTCGGCGACGTCATACTGCTGGGGCTTCTCGGAGGCCTGCGCGGCCTGGGCCGCGGCGGAACCGCTCGCGTTGCTCACCTGGGGGCACCTCGTGGTCGTTCGATGGGATCGGGCAAAGGGCATCTCGGGACGTCATGGACGGGGCTCGCCGCGGTCGGCTCACCCAGCACGGTCGCAGGCAGGACCTCGTCCCGCCCCACGATCCCGTCGGGTTCGACCGCCGGCCTCAGAGACGACGTCCGGCCCACCCAGTCTAAGTGACGATGCCGACCTGAGTGACGATGCCGCCGATGCCGACCTGAGTGACGACGCCGCCGATGCCGCCGACGCCGCCGACGCCCGCACCGCTACCCTGGTGAGGTGCCGCCGTCGACGCCTTCCTCCTCTGACCTGCCCGCCGCTCCCTGGGTGCCGCATCCACGTCGCGAAGGGGAACGCCGCACCGTCCCCGTGCGGGTCCGCCTGTCCGACGGGCGCGCGGCGACCGCTGACATCACCCTGTGGCACTACCGTGCCCGGCATCAGGTCCCCGGGCCGGCGCGCCGGCTGCTGGTCATCCATGGCTTCCGAGGCGACCACCACGGGATGCAGCTGATCGTCGACGCCCTGCCCGACCAGGAGCTGCTGGTCCCCGACCTGCCGGGCTTCGGCGCCACCGCCCCGCTGTCCCACGGCGCCCACGACGCCGAGACCTACGCGCGCGTCGTGGAGGCCCTGGCCCAGGCCCTGGCACTCCACGACCAGGACGTCCTGGTCGGCCACTCCTTCGGATCCATCGTCGCTGCGGCGCACACCGCCTGGCAGCAGGGCATCCCGGAGGGCCGACGCTGGGCGGGGCTGGGACTGCTCAACCCGATCAGCGACGACGTCTTCACCGGGTCGCTGCTGCCCGGCGCCGTCGCCGTGGAAGCCTACTATCGGGTCTGCGGCCGACTGCCTGAGCCCTGGGCGCTCTCCCTGCTGCGCTCACCCCTGATCCTTGCCGTGACGAATCTCACCATGATCGTGTCGCGGGACCGGGACGTGGTCGAGCATGTGCGCCGTGAACACCGGGAGCACTTCGGCGGCTTCGCCGACCGGGACACCGTCCTGCAGGCCTACCGGTCCTCCAGCCGCACCACCGTGACCCAGTTCGCCCGCGAGCTGGACCTGCCGACCCTGCTGGTGGTCGGGGCGCAGGATCAGCTCTCCACCCTGCGCGGACGACAGCTCCTCGCCCGACTGCTCCCCCAGGCCCGACTGGAGGTCCTCCGCGGGGTGGGCCATCTGCTGCACTATGAGAAGCCTGCCCCGACCGCCCGGGCCATCCGCCGCTTCCTCAGCGAGCTCTGAAGGTCTCAAGCGTCCGAGTGTCAGCGTCCCGCCAGACACCCCCAGTCCTCGAGCCCTGAGGAGTGCCTCAGACCTGCAGGGCCGCCACGTCGTCCACGGCGATCCGCACGGCCCGATCTCCACGCTGGGCGCTCTGGGTGCGACGCAGCCGCCGCATCTCCTCAACGACCTCGGCGGCCTGCGCATAGCCGAAGAACAGCAAGTACCGGTGACGACCGTCCTCGAGCGGGCTCGGCCCGATCCAGCTGACGCCCTCGGGCAGGTTCGCCGCCCGGATGAAGGCCTCGGCCTCCTCCGGTTCCGCCGTCAGGCTCAACATGCGCTTCGCCGGGGGAAGACCGAGCTCCAGCCGACGGTAGAGCTCCCGACGGGCATAGGTGACCGGGTCCCAGCGCACCAGCGCCGCGGTGAGCTCCTCGGCCTCCGCGGTGACCACCACCGCCCCCGAGCGTGCCGGGTCAGCTCCGTGCGGCCGGACCAGAGACGCCGCACGGAACCAGCGAGCCAGGACCCTGCGCGGCACGTCCAGTCCCTCACGGCTGAGCTGGGCGTCCCCGTCGAGGAGCAGTGCGGCGGCATATCCTCCAGCGGCCACGGGCTCCACCCCGGGAGTGCTCACCACCACGGCCGGAGCCGCCGAGACCTCACGCACCGGGTGGTCCCCGGTGGAGGAGATCACCGTAGTGTTCGGGAAGGCCCGGCCAAGCTCATGCGCGGTGCGGTCCGCTCCCCTGACACCTGCCCGGAAGCGATCGTGCCCGCACTCCGCGCAGCGGTGGCCCCGGTGATGCAGCCCGCACCAGCGACACCTCAGGGTCCGGGACTGCTCATGGTGGGGCGGCAGGCTCAGCGGCCCATGACAGCTGGGACACTGCTGCCGGACGCGGCAGCGCTCGCACAGCACCGCCGGGACGAAGCCGGCCCGTGCCACCTGCACCAGCACCGGCCCGTGCTGCAGAGCCTGCTGGGCCGTGCGGTACGCCGCGGCCGGAAGCCGCGCCCCGCGTGCCATCGGGTCCCGTTCCGTGTGGTGAGAATCGGCGGTGGCCATCATCAGCGGGGAGGCCTCCCTGCGAGACTCGCGGGACGGGGCGACGTCCTGGAGCCATCCGCGCTCCACGAGGCGCTGCACCTCCAGGCTGCGGGAGGTGGACAGGAACAGCAGGCCGCATCCGGTCAGCACCGTGCGCAGCAGCGCCACCTCACGCACGTGATGGTAGGGCGCGCGCGGCTCGGCATGCGAAGGGTCGTCGTCGTCGACCACGATCAGCTGCCGCAGGCGCGGCACCGGGGCGAAGACGGCCGACCGGGTCCCCACCGCGATGCGAGCCTGCCCGTGGCGCAGGCGCAGGAACGCCCGGTATCGGGGTGTGGGGCCGACGTCGGCGGTCAGCCGGGCCACCTGCTCCGCGCCCCACACGTGCTCGAGCGCCTCCGCCACCTGCCCGACGTCGCGCGCATCGGGCAGGACCACCACGGCATCGCCGTCCTGCTCCAGGCAGCGACGCACCGTGTCCAGGATCTGGGCGACCCAGCTCTGCTCCCCATAGCCGGTCAGCGCCAGGGCCGCCTGGCGGGGTCTCGGGGTCTCGGGGTCGAACACCGGATCCGGGGCGGTCAGCCCGGCGAACTCCTTCTCCACCCGGGCCACGCGCGGGGGGATCGCCGCCCGCAGCACATCCGAGGTGACCCCGGCACCGCGCTCAGCCACCTGCCGGGCCAGCTGGAGCACCTCCGGGGACAGCACCGGGACCGCCGAGACCACCTTGTGGATCAGAGAGAGCCGGGACGCCGTCTCCGCCGCCTCACAGCGCTCGACGACGAAGCCCAGCATCTCGCGACCGGAGAAACGGACCTTCACCCTCCCCCCGGGCACGACGGCGGCGTCGTGGTCCCGCGGCACCACATAGTCGAAGGTTCGGTCCAGATGCGGGACTCCGGAGTCCAGCAGCACCCGCGCCACCGGCAGCTCCGGGGCCGCCCCCGCCGGCAGACGCGCAGGCGGCGGCGGAGCCAGGGCGTCGAGGAGCGCCGGCTGGCTGTCCTCCCGCTCCGTCATCGCCTGTCTCCCTCCACGGCACTGGGACCTGTTCACCGGATGATGCTACGCGCCCGGGCTGACAGGCACGAAGTCCCCGGTGGCCGTCTGGTGCCGGTGCAGACACGGCAGAGGCCGCACTGGACACAGAGGCCGCACCGGACACAGAGGCAGGGAGGACAGCACGCGGCCCCCGCCCTGGGGTGGGCGGGGGCCGCGTGCTGCAGGGTCGCCGGGCCTCAGGCGCCGAAGTACGACTTCAGAGCCTCGACACGGTCGAGACGCTCCCAGGGGAAGTTCTCGCCCTCACGGCCGAAGTGGCCGTTGCGGGCGGTCTCGCGATAGATGGGCCTCTTGAGGTCCAGATCCTCGATGATCCCCAGCGGGCGGAGGTCGAAGATCTCATCGATGGCCGCGGAGATGCGCGCCGGATCCACCGTCTCCGTGCCGAAGGTCTCCACATAGATGCCCACCGGACGCGCCCGGCCGATGGCGTAGGCGATCTGGATCTCGGCGCGCTCGGCCAGCCCGGCGGCGACCACGTTCTTCGCCACCCAGCGCATCGCGTAGGCGGCCGAGCGGTCCACCTTGGAGGGGTCCTTGCCGGAGAACGCGCCGCCTCCGTGCCGAGCGAAGCCGCCGTAGGTGTCGACGATGATCTTGCGGCCGGTGAGTCCGGCATCGCCCACCGGACCACCGACCACGAAGGGCCCAGAGGGGTTGATGATCTCGGAGACCGCGGAGATGTCCAGCCCGGAGGCCTCGATCACCGGCGCCACCACGTGCTCCGACATGTCAGCGTGCAGCTGCTCCTGGGCGGTCTCCTGCGTGTGCTGGGTGGAGACCACCACAGTGTCCAGGCTCACGGGTCGCGCTCCGTCGTAGCCGACCGTCACCTGGGTCTTGCCGTCGGGGCGCAGATAGTCCAGCTCACCCGTCTGCCGGACCTCTGTGAGCCGGGCCGAGAGACGGTGGGCCAGCGCGATGGGCGTCGGCATATAGGTGTCGGTCTCGTTGGTGGCGTAGCCGAACATGATGCCCTGGTCGCCGGCTCCCTGGGCGTCCCGGCGATCTTCGGCTCCGCCGCGGGCCTCCATCGAGTTGAACACGCCGGCGAAGATCTCCGGGGACTGCTGGCCGATGCTGACGGAGACGCCGCAGCGGGCGCCGTCGAAGCCGTTGGCCGAGGAGTCGTAGCCGATGTCCAGCAACGTGGAGCGCACGATCTGCGGGATCTCCACATACCCCGAGGTGGTGACCTCCCCGGCGACATGCACCAGGCCGGTGGTGGTGAGGGTCTCCACCGCGACCCGAGAGTCGGGGTCTACGGCGAGCATCGCATCGAGCACCGCATCGGAGATCTGGTCGCAGATCTTGTCCGGATGACCGATGGTCACGGACTCGGAGCTGAACAGCCGCAGTCCCTGCGGCAGGGGCATGTCAGAAGAGGCAGCGCTGGTGTTGGTCACCGGCTCATCCTACGCGAGCGGCCAGCGTCGAGGCTGGCCGGTCAGCCAGCGGCTTCACAGAGCGTAAGGCGATCGCGCCCGGCGGGAGATCAGCTGCGCGGCACGGTCGACCACGGCCTGCGCGGCCTCCTGCTTGGTGCCCACCACATGGACCGGATCGGCATCACCGAGGAGCCCCTGGACGCCGAAGGACGCCAGGATATGGATCTCTGTGTCGTCCTGACCGAACACCAGGTTCCGGCCCACGCGATTCAGCACGAGCAGCTCGCATCCCTTGCGCAGCAGTTTGGCCTGTGCGAGGTCCAGCGGATCGTTCTCCGCGTCGCCGGTCTCGGCGGCGAAGCCGACGATGACGGTGGGACCGGTCCCTCGCTCGGCGCGCCTCCGCACCGTCGTGGCCAGGATGTCCGGATTGCGCTGCAGGTGGATGACCGGGTCCGTGCCGTCGTCGGTCTTCTTGATCTTGGCCTCGGCATAGTCGGCCGGACGGAAGTCGGCGACTGCCGCCGCCATGAGCAGCAGGTCTGCTGCGGCGGCCGCGGACTCGACGGCGGCATGCAGCTCCTCGGCCGTCTCGACGGTCTCCACCGTCAGCCTGTCCTGAGCCGCCGGTGCCGGGACGTCCATCACCCCGGCGATGAGGTGCACCTGCGCACCCGCGGCCAGCGCGGCCTCGGCCAGTGCCAGTCCCTGTTTCCCGGAGGAGCGGTTGCCCAGGTATCGCACAGGGTCCAGCGGCTCGCGGGTGCCCCCCGCGGTGACGACGACGCGCCGCCCGGACAGCGGGCCCTCCGACGGGGTCACGGCGCCCGACGGCGGCCCCGGGTCTGCGTCACCAGGGCCCTCGGCGAGGACCCTGCGGAGGTGCGCGTGGATGTCGTGGGGCTCGGGCATCCGGCCCGGACCCGAGTCGGCGCCTGTCAGCCGCCCGACAGCGGGCTCCATGACGTCGACCCCGCGCCGACGCAAGGTCTCGACGTTGTCGGCGGTGGCGGCGTTGCGCCACATCTCGGTGTGCATGGCCGGCACGAGCACCACCGGCGCCTCGGTGGCCAACAGCGTGGACGTGAGAAGATCATCGGCCATGCCGGCCCGCACCCGGGCCATCAGGTCGGCGGTGGCCGGTGCCACCACGACCAGGTCCGCCTCCTGGCCGAGGCGGACATGCCGCACCTCGTCCACATGAGAGAAGACGGAGGTGCTCACCTTCCGCCCGCTGATGGCCTCCCACGTGGGACGGCCCACGAACTCTTCCGCGGCGGCGGTCGGAACGACGTCGACCTGATGGCCGTCCTCACGGAGCAGTCGCACCAGGTGCACGGCCTTGTAGGCCGCGATGCCTCCGCTGACTCCCAGGACGATGCGCATCAGGTCGATCGGTGCTCTCCGGACCGTAGGGTCAGGATGCCGGGTTCTCGGCGGGGTGGTTGACCAGCAGGTCCTGGTCGATCTCCCGCAGAGCGATGGACAGAGGCTTCTCGTTGAGCTTCGTGTCCACCAGCGGGCCGACGTACTCGAAGAGCCCCTCGTGGAGCTGCGCGTAGTAGGCGTTGATCTGGCGGGCGCGCTTGGCGGCGAAGAGCACCAGGGCGTACTTCGAGTCGCTCTTGCCCATCAGGGAGTCGATCGGCGGGTCGATGATGCCTTCGAGCTGCTCAGTCACGGAAGAAAGGTCCTTGTCGGTCGCGTGTGGTGGGCCGTCGATCAGACGGCGTCCTTCTGGAAGCCCATGAGGGCGACGAGTTCGGCGGCGGCGCGGTCGAGGTCGTCGTTGATCACGGTGACGTCGAACTCCGATTCTGCCGCAAGCTCCATCTTAGCGGTTTCCAGGCGCCTCTGCTGTTCCTCGGGCCCCTCCGTACCCCGCCCTGTGAGGCGAGACACCATCTCGTCCCACGACGGCGGCGAGAGGAACACGAACTGCGCCTCGGGCATGGTCCGCCGCACCTGCCGGGCCCCCTGGAGGTCGATCTCCAGCAGGACGCTGCGTCCCTGGCCCAGGGCCTCCTCCACGGTGGATCGCAGGGTCCCGTAGCGGTGCCGCCCATGGACGGTGGCCCATTCGAGGAAGGCGCCCTCCTCCACCAGGCGGTCGAACTGCTCGGGCGCGACGAAATGATAGTCGACGCCGTCAGCCTCCCCCGGTCGCGGATCGCGGGTCGTCGCAGAGACCGAGAAGCAGACCTGCGGATAGTTCTCTCGGATGTAGCGGCTCATCGTCGACTTCCCCACAGACGTGGGGCCTGCGAGCACGGTGACCTTGGGCTCGTTCACTGCGGTGGACTCCTCGGCGCGGTCCGAGCCGCTCGACGGCGGCCGCGGAACCTCGGTGTGGTCGGTGGGCCGAGGCGGAACAGTCCCGGCCGGAGCAGGACCGACGCACCTCAAGCCTGGGCATCAGGATGTCGTCCATCCTAACGTCCGGACGAGGCCCCGCCGACCGAGACGCGGGGCAGCACACGGGCCGCTTCAGGCCAGCTGAGCCAGATGTCGGGCCAGAGCGGTCCGCTGCTTGACGCCGAGTCCACCGATGCGCCGGTTCTCGGAGATCCCGAGATCCTCCAGCGTCCGGGCGGCCGTGACCTTCCCCACGCCGGGCAGCGCCTCCAGCAGCTCCACAGTCTTCAGCCGGGCCACCGCCTCGGAGGTCTCGGCCTTGGCCAGCACGTCGTCGAAGCTGATCTTCCCCGCTCCGAAGGCCTCCTTCAGCTCGGCCCGCTCGATCCGGGCCGCGAGGGCCTTCTGCCGGGCGATGTCGCGCTCTTCCTTGCTCAGTTCTCGCAGGGCCACGGTGTTCTCCTCTGCTGCGCCGCCTATGACATGTGGCAGAATCTAGCCTCATTTGTGCCCAGGGGCAATAGCCAGTTCCCCCAGATCAGGCGGCGACAGCCCCGGACGCGGCGCGGTCGAGCGTCCAGACGGACCTGGACGGTCAGTCGCCCAGATCGGCCACGGTGCGGTCGATCGCAGCGGTCAGCGAGGCGACGTCGGGTCCGTGCGCGAGGATCCCTCGGGAGGAGTTGACGACCACCTGCCGGTGAGCCGGGCCGAAGCCTCGCCGCAGGTCCTGCGCCGTCGCCCCCTGCGCCCCGTATCCCGGAGCGAGCAGCGGCATCGCCCCTGCGGTCAGGTCGACACCTGCTTCTTCCGCCAGGCCCGCCGTCGTCGCGCCGACCACCAGGCCGATGTCTCCCAGGGCGCCGTCGTCGACCACGTCGTTCTCCGCGGCGGCCCGAGCGGCGATGCCTGCGGCCACCGTCCCGTGGGCGTCCCGTGCCAGCTGGACCTCCCGCCCTTCGGGGTTCGAGGTCAGCGCCAGCACGAACAGCCCGGCGCCATGGCGGCGGGCCGCCTCGACGGCGGGGCTCAGCGAACCGAAGCCCAGGTACGGGGAGACGGTGAGCGCATCGGCGGCGAGGGCGGCGTCGGGGTCCAGCCACGCCTCGGCGTAGCCGGCCATCGTCGAACCGATGTCGCCCCGTTTCGCATCGGCGATCACCAGCAGCCCCTCCCGGCGGGCGGCCTGCTGCAGCTCGGCCAGCACGCTCAGGCCCGCAGGCCCGAACCGCTCGAAGAAGGCGACCTGCGGCTTGATGATGCCGACCCGACCCACCGCGGCATCCAGCACGCGGCGGCCGAACTCCCGGAGCCCGGCGACGTCGTCGGCCAGGCCCCACTGAGTCAGCAAAGCGGCGTGCGGATCGACGCCGACGCACAGCCGACCGTGGCGACGGATCGCCTCGGCCAGCCGTGCGCCGAACTGCGGAGGGCGCTCGCTCATGAGGAGAGCTCCGCGAGCCGTGCCGCGTGGTCCTGCAGGGAGGTGACCGACCAGCTGAACTGGCGCAGCGCCTCGATCGCCAGGACCGCGGCGCCGAACTCCGCCACCGTGGTGATCACCGGAGTGCCCACCGACGTCGCCGCCGCACGGATCTCGTAGCCGTCGCTGCGGGCGTCCCCACCCGAGGGCGTGTTCACGATCAGGTCGATCTGCCCGGACTCCACGAGGTCGAGGATGGTCTCCCCCTCCCCCGGGGCGTCGGCGATCTTGCGCACCACCGAGGGGTTCAGGCCGTTGCGCCGCAGCACGTCCGCGGTGCCCCCGGTGGAGACGACCTCGAAGCCGAGGTCCACCAGGCGCTTGACGGTCATGATGACGGCGCGCTTGTCCCGGTTGGCCACCGAGACGAAGACCTTGCCGGAGGTCGGCAGCGGGTTGCTCGCCGCCTGCTGAGACTTCGCGAAGGCCGTGTCGAAGTGCTTGTCGATGCCCATGACCTCACCGGTGGAGCGCATCTCCGGACCCAGCAGCGAGTCCACCACACGCCCCTCAGGGGTGCGGAACCGGTTGAACGGCAGTACGGCCTCCTTGACGGACACCGGGGCGCCCGGGGGCAGCAGGGATCCGTCACCGAAGGTCGGCAGCAGCCCGCCTGCCGGGTGGCCGGAGCCCGCCCGCAGCTCGCTGATCGAGACGCCCGTGCCGATCAGCGCGGCGGCCTTGGCCAGCTGCACGCCGGTGGCCTTGGAGACGAACGGCACCGTGCGTGAGGCCCGCGGATTGGCTTCGATGACGTAGAGGACGTCGGAGGCGACGGCGAACTGGATGTTGATCAGGCCACGGACCCCGACGCCGGCGGCGATCGCGGCGGTCGCCTCCCGGACCCGCTCCAGCACGTCCGGTCCCAGGGTGATCGGAGGCAGGGCGCAGGCCGAGTCGCCCGAGTGGATCCCGGCCTCTTCGATGTGCTCCATGACACCGCCCAGGTAGAGGTCCCGGCCGTCGAAGAGGGCGTCGACGTCGACCTCGATCGCGTCCTCCAGGAACCGGTCCACCAGCACGGGATGCTCCGGGGTGACCTCGGTCGCGTTGGCGATGTACCGGGCGAGTCCAGGCTCGTCGTAGACGATCTCCATGCCGCGTCCGCCCAACACATAGGAGGGCCGCACCAGCACGGGATAGCCGATGCCGTCGGCCACCCGCTTGGCGTCCTCGAAGCTCACGGCCGTGCCGTTCTTCGGCGCGATGAGCCCGGCCTGCCGCAGCACCTGGTCGAACTCGCCACGGTCCTCCGCCAGATCGATGGCCTCCGGCGACGTGCCCAGGATCGGCACCCCGGCGTCGGCCAGCTGCTGGGCGAGCTTCAGCGGCGTCTGACCGCCGAGCTGGACGAACACCCCGTGGACGCCGCCGGTCCGCTCCTCGGCGGCGATGACCTCCAGGACGTCCTCCAGGGTCAGCGGCTCGAAGTAGAGCCGTGTGGAGACGTCGTAGTCGGTGGAGACGGTCTCCGGGTTGCAGTTGACCATGACGGTCTCGTAGCCCGCATCCCGCAGCGCCATGGTGGCATGCACGCAGGAATAGTCGAACTCGATGCCCTGGCCGATCCGGTTCGGCCCCGAGCCCAGAATGATGACCGAGGGCTTCTCGTGGTCGCTGATCTCATCCTCACGGTCGTAGGACGAATAGTGGTACGGCGTGTAGGCCTCGAACTCGGCCGCACAGGTGTCCACCGTCTTGAAGACCGGCCGGATGCCCAGTGCGTGGCGCACACCCCGCACCACGGCGGGGTCCATGTGGCGCAGGGCGCCGATCTGCTCGTCCGAGAAGCCGTGCCGCTTGGCGGTGCGCAGCACCTCCGGGCTGAGCTCACGTGCCTCAGCGATCGTCTGGGCGGTCTCGTTGATCAGCTCCAGCTGGTCCAGGAACCACGGGTCGATGGCGGTGATCTCGTGCACCTGCTCCAGGCTGGCCCCGGAGAGCAGCGCACGCTGCACCTGGTGGATACGCTCGGTGGTCGGCGTGGCCATCTTCTCCAGCAGCTCGGCGAGCTCCTCCTGGCCGGCGGGGGTGAAGTCGAACTCCGAGCCCCGCTGCTCCAGGGACCGCTGGGCCTTCTGCAGCGCCTCGCTGAAGTTCCGCCCGATGGCCATCGCCTCACCGACAGACTTCATGGTGGTCGTCAGCGTGGTGTCGGCGGCCGGGAACTTCTCGAAGGCGAAACGTGGGACCTTCACCACCACGTAGTCCAGCGTGGGCTCGAAGCTCGCCGGGGTCTTGCGGGTGATGTCGTTGGGGATCTCGTCGAGGGTGTAGCCCACCGCGAGCTTCGTGGCGATCTTGGCGATGGCGAACCCGGTCGCCTTCGAGGCCAGCGCTGAGGAGCGCGAGACCCGGGGGTTCATCTCGATGACGACCACCCGCCCGGTCGCCGGGTCCACTGCGAACTGGATGTTGCAGCCGCCCGTGTCGACGCCGACCTCGCGGATCACGTTGATCGCGATGTCGCGCAGCTTCTGGTATTCCCGGTCGGTCAGCGTCAGCGCCGGGGCCACGGTGATGGAGTCGCCGGTGTGCACACCCACCGGGTCGAGGTTCTCGATCGAGCAGACGACCACGACGTTGTCGTTGGCGTCGCGCATCATCTCGAGCTCGTACTCCTTCCACCCGAGGATCGACTCCTCCAGGAGCACCTCCGTGGTCGGGCTGTACTGCAGTCCCGTCCCGGCGATGCGCCGCAGGTCCTCGGCGTCGTAGGCGAGCCCGGACCCCAGCCCTCCCATGGTGAACGACGGCCGCACCACCATCGGGTAGCCGAGGTCCTCGGCCGCCTCGAACGCCTCCTCCATGGAATGGACGATCCGCGAACGGGCGGACTCGCCGCCCGAGCGCTCCACGACGCCCTTGAACTTCTCGCGGTCCTCACCGAGCTCGATAGCGGCGATGTTCGCCCCGATCAGCTCCACGCCGTACTTCTCCAGGACGCCGTCCTTGTCCAGCGCGATGGCGGTGTTCAGCGCCGTCTGCCCGCCCAGAGTGGGCAGGATCGCGTCGGGACGCTCCTTCTCGATGATCTTGGCGACGACGTCGGGGCTGATCGGCTCCACATACGTGGCGTCGGCGAACTCCGGATCGGTCATGATGGTTGCCGGGTTGGAGTTGACCAGGATGACGCGGATGCCCTCTTCCTTGAGCACGCGCAGGGCCTGGGTCCCCGAGTAGTCGAACTCTGCCGCCTGGCCGATGACGATCGGGCCGGAGCCGATGACCAGCACGGAGTTGAGGTCTTGACGCTTAGGCATTGTCCTTCACTTTCATCAGCTCGACGAAGCGGTCGAAGAGGTAGGCGGAGTCGTGAGGTCCGGCGGCGGCCTCCGGGTGGTACTGCACCGAGAAGGCCGGGATGTCCAGGCAGCGCAGCCCCTCCACGACGCCGTCGTTGAGGCTGGAGTGGCTGACCTGCACGCGGCCGTATCGCGACTCCGGGGCGGTGGTGGTCTCCCCGACGGGTGCGTCCACCGCGAAGCCATGGTTCTGCGAGGTGATCTCCACCTTGCCGGTCAGATGGTCCATGACCGGCTGGTTGATCCCGCGATGCCCGAAGGGCAGCTTGTAGGTGCCGAAGCCCAGCGCGCGGCCGAGGATCTGGTTGCCGAAGCAGATCCCGAAGAACGGCACTCCGGCGTCGAGGACCTCCCGCAGCAGGCCCACCTGGGTGGCTGCCGTGGCAGGGTCCCCGGGGCCGTTGGAGAGGAACACGCCGTCGGGCGAGACGGCCTCGATGTCCGCGAAGGACGCCGTCGCCGGCAGGACGTGGACGCGCAGCCCGCGCTCCGCCATGCGGACCGGCGTCATCGTCTTGATGCCGAGGTCGAGCGCGGCCACGACGGCGAGGGGCTCCCCCTGCCAGCCGTGGTCGGACGGCTCCACGACGTAGGCCTGCTCCGTGGTGACCTCCTCGGCCAGGCGTGCGCCCTTCATCGACGGCTGGGACCGGACCTCGTCGACGAGCTCCGCCACGGGACGCGAAGCGGCCTCCCCGGAGAAGATGCCGGCCTTCATGGCGCCGGCGGTGCGCAGATGACGGGTCACCGCACGGGTGTCCACTCCCTGAATCCCGACGACGTCCTGCGCGACGAGCTCCTCGTCCAGGCTGCGTCGGCTGCGCCAGTTCGAGGGACGCCGCGCGGCGTCACGGACCACATAGCCGGCCACCCAGATCCGGCGGGACTCCGGGTCCTCGTCGTTGACTCCGGTGTTTCCGATGTGCGGGGCCGTCTGCACGACGATCTGACGTGCGTACGACGGGTCGGTGAGGGTCTCCTGGTAGCCGGTCATGCCGGTGGCGAAGACCGCCTCCCCCAGACGGGAGCCTCGGGCCCCGTAGGCGGTCCCCTCGTGGACGGTGCCGTCCTCGAGGACGAGGAGGGCAGGATCGATGGTGCTCATAGGTGGGTTCACTCCTCGGTCAGTCTCTTCAAGTGGCTCAGCAGCTGCTCATGGGCCTCGGCGTGCCGCGCACGGAAGGCCGTCTCCACGGACTCCTCCCCCAGCTTCCAGCCGATGATGAGGGCGCCGTCGCGCTCGACGAACTTACCCACCACCCCGCGGTCGGTGCGCGTATGGGTCAGCTGGTCTCGGGTGATGAGATAGTTCCGCGCTCCGGCACGGAACACGGCCACACCCTGGTCATGGACCTCGATCCGACCGTCGGTGCGGATCCCCAGGCCGTGCACGGCCACGCGGTCCAGGTAGTCCGAGGCCTTCACCGTGCCGATGACCATGCCCTCGCCGGCGGCCAGCGGCTCGGCGTCGATGATCTCCGGCACGATCGTGGCCGGCTCCGGCAGCCCGGCCTGTCGTCTCTTGCGTCCTCGCCAGCCCCACCAGAGCATCAGGGCCGCGACCACGATGATCGCGAAGGACACATAGAAGTAGTTCAGATAGACCTGCGTCATGCGGGGTCAGTCCGCCTCTCTGCCGGTGAGCGAGGTCTGCAGCGCACCGTCGGCGACGACGCGGTGTCCCGCCAGGAAGGTGGAGTGGACCCGGCCCGGCAGCTCCATGCCGGAGAACGGGGAGTTCCGGCCCTTGGTGGCATGCTCCTCAGGACGCACGGTGCGGCGCGCCTGCGGGTCCACCAGAATCAGATTCGCAGGCTCGCCGACGGCCAGCGGGCGGCCCTGGTGCCCGTGGCGTGCGATCTCCGCCGGACGCACCGAGGTGACCTCCGCGAAGCGCCGCCAGTCCATCATGCCGGTCTCGACCATCGTGTGCTGCACCACCGAGAGCGCCGTCTCCAGCCCGGTCATCCCCATCGCGGCCTGGTGCCACTCGCACTCCTTGAGCTGCGTGGGGTGCGGGGCGTGGTCGGTGCCGACGACGTCGATCGTGCCGTCGGCCAGCGCCTCGCGCAGCGCCTGGACGTCCTCAGCCGTGCGCAGCGGCGGATTGACCTTGTACACCGGGTTGAAGCTGCGGACCATCTCCTCGGTGAGGATCAGGTGGTGCGGAGTGACCTCGGCGGTCACGTCGATTCCCCGCTCCTTGGCCCAGCGGATGATCTCCACCGACCCCTTCGTGGACACGTGGCAGACATGGAGACGCGACTCCACGTGCTGAGCCAGCAGCACGTCACGGGCGATGATCGCCTCTTCGGCCACTGCCGGCCAGCCGGGAAGCCCCAGCACCGAGGACACACAGCCCTCATTCATCTGAGCACCCTCGGTGAGCAGCGGCTCCTGGGCGTGCTGGGCCACGAATCCGTCGAAGGACTTCACATACTCCAGTGCCCGACGCATCAACACCGGGTTGTGCACGCAGATGCCGTCGTCGGAGAACATCCGGACCTGGGCGGAGGACTCGGCCATCGCGCCCAGCTCAGCCAGGTTCTCACCGGCCAGCCCGACCGTGACGGCCCCCACGGGATGCACCTCGGTCCAACCGGACTCCAGCCCCAGACGGTGGACCTGTTCGACGACGCCGGCGGTGTCCGCCACCGGTGAGGAGTTCGCCATGGCGTGCACGGCGGTGAAGCCGCCCAGGGCGGCCGCGCGGCTGCCGGTCTCCACGGTCTCGGCGTCCTCGCGCCCGGGCTCGCGAAGGTGCGTGTGCAGGTCCACCATGCCGGGGAGCGCGATGAGGCCGGTGGCGTCGATGGTCTCCAGCGGCACGCCCTCCCGCGGCGCGGCCGTGTCGGCCCCGAGAGTGGCGATCTTCCCGTCCCGCAGCACCAGGTCGGCAGTCGTCTCCCCGAGGATCTTGGCACCGAGGATCAGGTGGTCGGTCATGCGGAACTCCCGTCGTCGTGACTCTGTGAAAGCAGCAGGTGCAGCACCGCCATGCGCACCGAGACTCCGTGCGAGACCTGGTCGAGCACCCGGTTCAGCGGAGAGTCGGCGGCGGCTGCGGAGATCTCCACGCCTCGGTTCATCGGCCCAGGGTGCAGGATCATGGCTCCGTCCCCTCCGGGGCCGTTGAGACGTTCCACCCGTGCGAGGCGCTCGTCGGTCAGGCCCCACCGGCGCGTGTACTCCGCCGGTGTGGGGAAGAAGGCTCCGCCCATGCGTTCGGCCTGCACGCGCAGCATCATCACGGCGTGCGGTCCCGAGGCCAGCGCCTCGTCGAAGCTGTAGTGCACGCTGACGGGCCACTGCTCCACACCCACAGGCAGCAGGGTCGGCGGAGCGACGAGGCCGACCTCGGCGCCGAGAGTGTTCAGCAGCCACACGCCGGAGCGGGCGACCCGAGAGTGCAGGATGTCCCCGACGATCAGCACCCGCATACCGGTCAGGTCCGTGCCACGAGGCCCGTGGCCCCGCCCAGCGGCCCAGCCTCGGCGCAGCGTGAGCGCATCCAGCAGCGCCTGTGTGGGATGCTCATGGGTGCCGTCTCCGGCGTTGACCACCGCGCAGTCCGTCCAACCCGAGGCCGCCAGCTGTGCCGCGGCGCCGGAGGCCCAATGGCGCATCACGATCGCGTCCGCTCCGATGGCCTCCAGGGTCTGGACTGTGTCCTTCAGCGACTCGCCCTTGGAGACGGAGGAGCCCTTCGCCGAGAAGTTCATGACGTCCGCGGAGAGGCGTTTCGCGGCGGCTTCGAAGGAGATCCGCGTCCGCGTGGAGTCCTCGAAGAAGAGGTTCACCACGGTGCGGCCCCGCAGCGTGGGGAGCTTCTTCACCTCGCGGGTGGCCACCGCGCTCATCTCCTCGGCGGTGTCGAGGATGCTCAGCGCGTCGCTGTGGGACAGGTCCGCGGTGGAGAGCAGGTGCCTCATGGGCGTGGCCCCCTCTCGATGAGCACGGCCTCGTCCTCGGCGGCGACGCCGTCGACGTCGGCCAGGCGCACCGAGACGCGTTCGTCCCGGGAGGTCGGCAGGTTCTTGCCCACGTGATCGGCACGGATCGGGAGCTCGCGGTGGCCGCGGTCCACCAGGACGGCCAGGCGCACCGCACGGGGGCGTCCGAGGGCGGAGAGGGCGTCCAGCGCGGCGCGGACGGTGCGGCCGGAGTAGAGCACGTCGTCGACCAGGACGACGGTGGCGTCGTCGACGCCGGCCTCGGGCACCCGGGTGGGCTCCGGGGTGCGTGCGCTGCCGGTGCGCAGATCATCCCGATACATGGTGATGTCGAGGGAGCCGACCCCGCGCACGGGGTCGAAGGCCCCGTCGATGCGGGCGAGCCGTTCACCCAGGCGACGGGCCAACGGGACACCCCTGCGGGGGATGCCGAGCAGCAGGAGACCGTCGACGCCGCGATGGGCCTCGACGATCTCGTGCGCGATGCGCGTCAGTGCCCGCTCCACATCAGGGGCGGACATGACCTGTGAGGTCTCTGGTGTGGTCACCAGGCGACTCCTTCCTCGCCTCACGGGACGATCATTAAAGGAGACAGCAGGATATTCAGCTGTTCGGATCCACTCTAGCGGATCCCGGGAACCTCTCCCCGGTGACGCTCCGCGGAGACCGGGAGCAGAGTCAGTCCAGAAGGGTCGGCTTGAGCTTCTGCAGGCGCCCCAAGACTCCGTTGACGAAGGGCGGGGACTCATCCGTGGAGAGTTCCCGCACCATGGCCACGGCCTCGGCGACGGCGACGCCGTCGGGGATGTCGTCGTTGTAGAGCAGCTCCCAGGCGCCGATGCGCAGCGCCATCAGGTCCACGCGCGGCATGCGCTCCAGGCTCCAGCCCCGGGAGTAGGTGGTCAGCAGCTCGTCGATCCGCTCGCGGTGGGAGACGACGCCGTCGAGGACGGTGACGACGTAGTCATCGACCACGAGATCGGCCTTCTCCCGGCGGACCCGGAGGACTTCGAGCGGCTCGGCTCCACGCTGCTCCGCCTCGAAGAGGACCTCCAACGCACGGCGGCGCGCCTTGCTTCGACGGGCCACGGGTCAGTCCGTCACACGGCCGAGGTACTCGGAGGACCGTGTGTCCACCTTGACCTTCGTGCCCTGGTCGACGAAGAGCGGCACCTGGATCTCGTGGCCGGTCTCCAGGGTGGCGGACTTGGTCCCGGCCGAGGAGCGGTCGCCCTGCAGGCCCGGCTCCGTGTAGGTGATCTCCAGGACCACCGACGGCGGCATCTCCAGGTACAGCGGCGTGCCTTCGTGCAGCGCGATGCTGACCTCCTGGGACTCCAGCAGGAAGTTCGCGGCATCCCCGACGACGGAGCCCGGAACGGTGATCTGGTCGTAGTCCCGCAGGTCCATGAACACGTAGTCGTCGCCGTCGGCATAGAGGTACTGGTAGTTGGTGCGGTCCACCGTGGCGAACTCCACCTTGGCGCCGGCGTTGAAGGTCTTGTCCACGACCTTGCCGGAGGTGATGTTCTTCAGCTTGGTCCGGATGAACGCTCCGCCCTTGCCAGGCTTGACGTGCTGGAACTCCAGGGTGTTCCAGAGCTGGCCCTCGAGCTTGAGGACGGAACCGTTCTTGATGTCGTTGGAGGTGGCCACTGATTGCCCTTCTTCACATCGGATGCGGGTGTCCGCGCGCCGGTCGGCACACGGCACGGCTGTGCGCGGTTGTCGATTCTACAGGGAGACCGTGGTGCCCTCGTCCGACTCCGCGATCTCCTGGTACGTGGCGAAGAGGATCGAGGCGTCAGGGATCTCCACGGTGGCGGGCTGACCCTGCCCTGCCAGGAGCACGAACCGCAGCTGATCGCCGCGGTTCTTCTTGTCCCGGCGAATGCCTTCGAGCAGCTGGTTCCAGCGGTCGTCCCGGTAGGTCACCGGCAGGCCCAGAGACGTCAGCACCGACCGGTGGCGGTCGGCCGTGGCGTCGTCCAGGCGCCCCAGGCTGCGAGCCAGCTCCGCGGCGAAGACCATGCCCACCGAGACCGCCGCCCCGTGGCGCCACTGGTAGCGCTCGGCCAGCTCGATGGCGTGGGCCAGGGTGTGCCCGTAGTTCAGCGACTCGCGCAGCCCGGACTCCTTCGGGTCTTGGCCGACCACCGAAGCCTTGACCCGGATGGCCCGCTCGATGAGCTCACGCAGTTGATGCGAATGCGGATTCTGTGCCTGTTCGGGCGACGATTCGATGATCTCCAGGATCTTCTCGTCAGCGATGAAGCCGCATTTGACCACCTCGGCGAGACCGGCGACGAGCTCGTTGCGCGGCAACGTGAGCAGGGTGTCCAGGTCAGCCAGCACTGCGGCGGGCTGGTGGAACGCGCCCACCAGGTTCTTGCCTTCGGACGTGTTGATGCCGGTCTTGCCCCCGACGGCGGCATCGACCATGGCCAGCAGCGTGGTGGGCATGTGGACCACTCGCACCCCGCGCAGCCAGGTGGCGGCCACGAAGCCCGCGACATCGGTCACCGCTCCCCCACCGACGGCGACCACGGCGTCGGAGCGCGTGAAGTCGTTCTGGCCCAGGACCTGCCAGCAGAAGGCGGCCACCTGGATGTGCTTGCCCTCCTCCGCGTCCGGGATCTCTGCGACCACCGCCTTGTAGCCGGCATTCTCCAGGTCCTCGCGGACGACGTCGCCGGTGGCGCGCAGCGCGCGGGGGTGGATGACGAGCACACGCTCGGCCTGGGATCCGATCATCTGCGGCAGGCGCCCGAGCAGGCCGTTGCCGATGACGACGTCGTAGCCGAGCTCCTGGCCACCTGTGCCGCGGCCCTCGCCGACGGTGATGACCGTGGGCTCAGCGCCCGTCGCGGGGCCGCCGTCGGGCGTGGTGCTCTCGAGGGAGGCACCCTCAGAGGAGGCGCTCTCGGGGGCGGGGTTCTCGGGCGCAGTGTTCTCGGGTGCAGTGTTCTCGGGCGCTGGGTCTGCCTGCGGACTCATGGAGTGAGGTCTTCTCCTCGGGGTGTGTCAGTGGACGGCACGGAGTGCCGAGACGATGGTATCGACTCGTTCGTCGATCGTCCCCTCGGCAGGCGGAACGACGACGTCCGCGCATTCACGATACAGGGCCTCACGCTCTGCGTAGATCCGACGCCAGGAGGACACCGGGTCGTCCCCGAGGACCGGGCGTGTGGAGCCGTCGCCGAGACGCTGCCGCGCCTGCTGCTCGGTGAGGTCCAGCATCACGACCAGCTGACTGCTCAGGGTCTCACGGGTCCGCGGGCTGAGGATCGAGCCGCCGCCGAGGCTGATGACGGACGGGCGTGGCGAGTCCAGCAGTTCGGCGACCACCTTCTCCTCCTCCGCGCGGAAGGCCTCCTCGCCGTGCGTGGTGAAGTACTCGGCGATGCTGCCATGACGTGCGACGAAGAAGTGGTCAGTGTCGACGTGCGGCCGGCCCAGCCGACGGGCCAGCGCCGATCCCACCGTGGACTTGCCGGAGCCCATCGGCCCGATGAGCACGATGTTGCGCGCCAGATCCTGGGTGCGTCCAGTTCCCACCATCAGTCTCGCTCCGCTGTCAGTCCTGCATCGCGGCAGGCGCCTGCAGCGGATCGCCGTCGGTGCCGGCACGCTGCGGGTCGGAGCCGAGCTCCGGGAGCCCGGAGAGGTAGGACTCCAGGTTCCGCCGCACCTCTGGGAGGCTGTCGCCGCCGAACTTCTCCAGCACGGCCTGGGCGATCACCAGGGAGACCATCGCCTCGGCCACGACGCCGGCGGCCGGGACGGCGCAGACGTCCGAGCGCTGGTGGTGGGCGGTGGTCGGCTCGCCGGTCGCCGTGTCCACGGTGCGCAGGGCCCGCGGCACCGTGGCGATGGGCTTCATGGCGGCCCGCACCCGCAGCGGGGTGCCGATGCTCATACCCCCTTCGATGCCTCCCGCCCGGTTGGTGGCGCGGCGCACCGCGGAGCCGGCGGGCTCGATCTCGTCATGCGCCTGGGAGCCGCGCCGCCGCGCCGTGCGGAAGCCATCACCGACCTCCACCCCCTTGATCGCTTGGATGCCCATCAGCGCACCGGCGAGCCGGGCGTCGAGGCGCCGGTCCCAGTGGACGTAGGACCCGAGCCCGGGAGGCAGGCCGTCGACGACGACCTCGACCACGCCGCCGAGGGTCTCGCCCGCCTTGTGAGCGTCGTCCACCTCCGCGACCATCCGCTCACTGGTGGCCGGATCGGTGCAGCGCAGCGGATCGGCGTCGAGACGCTCGACGTCGCTCGCCGACGGGGTCTCCACCTGCTCAGGGACCTCCACGGACCCGATCGCGGTGGTGTGGGAGACCGTGGTGATACCCAGGTCCTGGAGGAACGACTGCGCGACGGAGCCCAGCGCCACCCGCGTGGCGGTCTCGCGCGCCGAAGCACGCTCCAGGACCGGGCGGGCCTCCTCGAATCCGTACTTCTGCATGCCCGTGTAGTCGGCGTGGCCGGGACGCGGCCGTGTCAGCGGGGCGTTGCGGGCGAGTCCCTCGAGCTCGGCGGGGTCGACCGGGTCCGCCGACATGACCTTCTCCCACTTCGGCCACTCCGTGTTCCCCACCTCGATGGTCACCGGAGCGCCGATGGTCAGACCGTGCCGGACTCCGGCCAGCAGCCTGACCTGGTCCTTCTCGAACTTCATGCGGGCTCCGCGCCCGTAGCCGAGACGACGACGCGCCAGGGCGTCCTGGACCGCCTCGGTGCTCAGCCGCACCCCGGCGGGAAGGCCCTCGATGATGCCGACGAGGGAACGGCCGTGTGATTCTCCGGAGGTCAGCCAGCGCAACATGGCCTCCATGATGCCATGTCCCGGGGGCGCACGACGGCGTCATCGGACGTGATTCCGCCTGGTGGACGCCTCGTGGACGCCTGGGGGGGGCGACCCGGCGCGCCGGGCGCCCCGGCCCGCCGGCTCAGAAGGGCAGCGTCTCCCGCATGCGGGAGACCATCCGCTCGTGCTCCACTGCGGGCAGATCCGCGGCCGGATGCGGGGTGCCCGCGCTGAACCGGTGCACCTGCTCGACCGCCTGGTGGAGCAGCATGGCCAGCCCGGAGACCACCTGTCCGCCGGCACGCTCCCAGGACTCCGCCAGCGCAGAGGGCCAGGGGTCATAGGCCACATCCAGCAGCGGCAGGCGGCGCCCCAGACGAGGCAGGTGCGCGGAGAGGTCGTCCGCGGCACGAGGCGGAAGCGTCGAGACCACCGCGCCGAGCTCCTGGCCAGCGACGTCTCGCGGCAGAGCCTCGAGGGGCTCCCGCCGAAGGCAGAGTCCCAAGGCCTCGGCCACCGGCTCGAGCGAGGCCGCCCGCGCCGCCGAGCGGGCATAGGAGGAGACCTCGGTGAAGCCCAGCTCAGCCGCCGCCGCCAAGGCGGCCGCCGCCGTCGAGCCCGCACCGATCACGCCGAACCGGCCCGAGGCCGCCAGGAGGCCGGCCTCCTGGAGCGCGACGACGATCCCGTCCACGTCAGTGTTGTCGCCGACGAGCCCGTCAGGCCCGTGGACCACAGTGTTCAGCACCCCCAGAGTCTCGACCCGGGGCGAGACGACGTCCATATGCGGGACCATGGCGGACTTCAGCGGCATGGTCACGGACCAGCCGACCCAGCCGGGCTGCGCCCCCTCCCCCGTCAGGAAGTCCGGCAGACCCGCGACGTCGACGTCGCGGCGCGAGTAGGCGATGTCCACCCCCAGCACCGCGTAGGCGGCCCCGTGCAGCGCCGGAGAGAGGGAATGGCCGATGGGGTGCCCCAGCACCGCGGCTCGGGAGGGGGTCACTCGCCCTCCTCCACCTCAGCCTCGGCGGCCTCCTCCTCGGCCGGGCTGCAGACGCCGGGGTTGTCGTCGCAGTATTGGTTGAACACCGCGACGTCGTCCAGATGCTCCGCGTAGGTCTCGTTGAAGCGGGTCTCGCCGGTCTCGACGTTCACGGTCACCCAGTAGTAGTAGTCCGTGTCGGCGGGGTCGACGGCGGCCTCCAGCGTGCCGGGCGTCGGCGCGGCGATGGGGCCGGGCGGCAGTCCCTCGTGCACGTAGGTGTTGTACTCGTTCTCCGGGTTCAGCCGCTCGGACTCCGGGAAGTGCAGGTCGCCGGACAGGCCGAGGCCGTAGTTCACGGCTGCATCGATCTGCAGCAGGCCTCCGGTCTCCGTGTTGTCCGGGTCCAGCCGGTTCTCGATCGCACTGGCGATCACCCGGTAGTCCTCCGGCTCGGAGTGGTTGGCCTCTCCGGTGATGAGCGACGCGATGATGACTGCTCGCCACTGCTCGTCCTCGTCGGTGATGCCGGCATCCTCGAACTCCTCGAACGTCCGGTCCACCATGGCCTGCAGGATCTCTGTCGGCTCCGGGTCCTCCTCCAGGCTGAAGCGGTACTCGCCGGCCGCCAGATAGCCCTCCAGGGTCTCCGCCTCCTCGGGCAGGCCGAAGTCAGCAGGGTCCTCTGCGGCCTCGCGGAAGTCGGCCTCGGGGATCCCTGTGGCGTCAGCGACTGCGGAGAAGACCTCATCGATCCGCCATCCGGCGTTGACCCAGACGACTCCCTGAGCCTCCCGGTCCGGGGTCAACGCGCTGACCGCGTCGGCGGCCGGCATCTCCTCGCGGACCTCGAACTCTCCGGCCTGCAGGACTCCGAGATCGTCCGCATTGCGCAGCGCGTCGCGCAGCGCCTCCTGGCTGGCGATGATCCCCTCCTCAGCGAGCCGTCGGCCGACGACCTCCCAGCCCTCGCCCGGGTTCACCTCGAACGTGACCGTGTCTCCGGCTTGGGTCTCGTAGTCCTCGGGGCCGGAGAGCAGCCCGCCGAACACCGCGTTGAAGACCACGGCGAAGATGACCACCAGTGCGGCGAAGCCTCCGAACACGAGTCCGAGCGTGAGGTTGCGGCGACGCCGACGTTCGCGACGCCGCGTGAGGATCTCTCGGCTGGTGCCCGTGTCGAGCGGGGTGACGGTCTGATATCCCCGCCCGTAGCTGGAGGACGTGATCAGCAGCGGTGCGCCGTCCGCATCGTGCTCCACGTGCTCCTCCAGCACGTGCTCCTCCGGGCCGAGGATGTCCTCGGCCGGAGACACTGGGGCGACGGGCGCGTCCTGGACAGACTCGGCCTCCCCGGAGGTCGCCGCGCGAGGTGCCTCCGATACGCCCTCCCCCGCGGTGGCGCCGGCCGCTCCGATGGCCTGCTCGAAGGGAACCCGCCCCGAAGGCGTCGCCTCCGCGGCCTGCCTCTCCTCCTCAGCCCTGGCACGCTCCCGGGCCTCGCGGATCTCACGGCGGCGCCGGCGGGAGCCCGCCTGATGCGGCATGTCATCGCTCACGCGGGGGTCCTCACTGGTGTCGGCGGCACATGTCGATGCGATTGTAATCTATTCGTGATCCGAGTTCCGGGAGGCCGGCGGACCGGAGGATCAGGCCGATTCCTCGATCATCCGACGCCAGCTGCGGCGGGCCTCCAGAGCCTCCTCCGCCTCGGCGATGGTCCGGGCGTCGCCGTGGGCACGCGCCCGCTCGAGCTCCTGCTCCAGGCCGGCGATGGTCTCGTCGAGCTGGTGCAGCATCGAGTTCTGGCGCGCCACCGTCTCGGGATCCGTGCGCCGCCAATGGGCCTCCTCGGCCTCCCGGAAGGCGTCCTGGACCCGCTTCAGAGCCCCTTCCATCCGCTTGACGTCGCCCCGGGGCACTCGCCCAGCCGCATCCCAGCGCTCGAGCAGCGCGTGGTAGCGGTCGCGGATCGTCTCGGGGGCGGTGAACGGCATCAGCGCCTCCAGCTCCTTCAGGAGCTGCTCCTTGACCTCCAGGTTCGCCTGGTACTCAGCGTCGATCTCGGCGTTGGCCGCGTCCCGCGCAGCGAAGAAGACGTCCTGCGCCTTCCGGAAACGCGCCCACTGGGCGTCGTCGCTGCGGCGTGCACCTCGGCCTGCCGCTTTCCACTCGTCCATGAGGCGGTGGTAGGCCTTCGTGGTGGGTCCGAAGTCCGTGCTGTGCTGGAGCTCCTCGGCGCGGACGATCAGCTCCTCCTTGATGCGCTTGACCTCAGAGTGCTCCTTGTCCCGGCGGCTGAAGAACGCCCGACGCTCCTTGTCGAATGCGCTCCGGGCGGCCCGGAACCGCTTCCAATAGGGGTCCTCCTGAGCTTTGGTCAGGCGCGGCGGCTTCTTCTGCTCCGCCTTCCACGCCTCGAAGAGCTCGCTCATGCGTTGCTGGGCCGATTTCCAATGCTGGGCGGCGGGATCGGTGGCGGCGATCGCCTCCGCCTCCGCCACGATCCCCTCCCGGACCTGAAGGTGCTCGGCCACAGCCTGCTCGGCCTGTTCCTTCTCCCGTGTCGCCAGGGCCTCGATGCCGTGGGCCAGCTCGTCCAGCATGCCGCGCAGAGCGGCCACGTCGCCCACCCAGGCTCCGCCGTCGAGCTCCGCGAGGAGCGCCTCCCGGCTCTCTCGGAGGGCCTTGGCCCCGTCGGCGGACGCCTCGACCCGGGCCTTGAGCAGCAGCGCGCGGTCAAAGAGGTCGTCGAACTTCCGGGTGAAGTACTGCAGAGCCTCCTCCGGCGTCGCGCCGGGGTACTGGCCGACGTAGACCTCATCGGCGGCCGGCTGCGCGGTGCTCCGGATCTCCTCCGGCTGCTCCGACTGCTCCCGGGGGGCGACTGCCCCTGCCTGATCTGCCGGCCCTGCCTGATGTGCCGGCCCTGCCTGCTCAGCGGCAGGAACCTGCTCGGCCTCAGGCGTCGGCGCGGGCGTCTGGGCCGAAGACGCATCCTGCGCGGCGGAAGGTTCGGGCGCGCCCGACGCCGTCGGCGCCTTCGCGTAGACGTGGCCGTCGTCGTCGACGCGGGCCATCTGCCGCGCCTCGTCGAGAGTGGTCTCGTGGTGTCCGGGTCTGACTGCGGGACTCATGGCCACCACCCTACCGGCACCGCACACGACCTGCGACGCGGCCGCTATGATGGACCGGTCTGTCGACCCCGTCACCTCCAGTGAGGAGCGCCCACCCCGCATGGCACGCACAACGTCCCTCTCCGGCTTCACCGAGTGGCTCCCCGACGAGCGTCTGGTGGAGCTCCATGTGCTCGACACCCTGCGGGAGGTCTTCGAGCGGCACGGGTTCGTCTCCATCGAGTCCCGAGCCGTGGAGACGGTGGACACCTTGCTGCAGAAGGGAGAGATCGACAAGGAGATCTACGGCGTCTCGCGGCTGCAGGCCGACGAGGACGCCGAGGCTCGCCTCGCACTGCACTTCGACCTCACGGTGCCCTTCGCTCGGTATGTGGTGGAGAATGCAGGCCACCTCTCCTTCCCCTTCCGTCGCTACCAGATCCAGAAGGTCTGGCGCGGAGAACGCCCTCAGGAGGGCCGGTCCCGCGAGTTCACCCAGGCAGACATCGACATCGTCGGTGACGGCTCGCTGCCCTTCCGTTGCGACGTCGAGCTGGCTGTGGTGATGGCGCGCGCGCTGGAGTCGCTGCCGATCGGCGACTTCCGGATGCGGATCAACAACCGCAAGCTCTCCGAGGGGTTTTACCTCGCGATCGGCCTGGAGGACACCGCCGCGGTGCTGCGGGCCATCGACAAGCTCGAGAAGATCGGCCCGGAGAAGGTCGCCGCCGAGCTGGCTGAGACGGCCGGCGCGACGGAGGAGCAGGCGCAGAAGGCGCTGGCGCTGGCACAGATCCGGACCGAGGACCTCAGCTTCGTGGACCAGGTCCGGGCTCTCGGCGGGGAGCACGAGCTGCTGGAGGCCGGCCTGACCGAGCTCGCCGAGGTCATGGGTGAGCTTCAGCGCCGCGTCCCCGGGCGGGCCGTGGCCGACCTGTCCATCGCCCGCGGGCTGGACTACTACACAGGGACTGTCTACGAGACCGTCCTGGTCGGTCATGAGTCTCTCGGGTCGGTCTGCTCCGGCGGCCGCTACGAGTCCCTGGCCTCCAAGGGGAAGCGCACCTTCCCGGGGGTCGGGCTGTCCATCGGCGTGACCCGCCTGCTCTCGCGCCTGCTGGCTCAGGGACACCTGACCGCCAGTCGCTCGGTCCCCAGCGTGGTCTACATCGCGCTGCGCACAGACGAGGACTGGGGATCCGCCCAAGACGTCGCCGACCAGCTGCGGTCGCGCGGGATCAACGTGGAGGTGGCGCTGCGGGCCGAGAAGTTCGGCAAGCAGATCCGTCACGCGGATCGACGCGGCATCCCCTTCGTCTGGTTCACCGACGAGGACGGTCGCCACGAGGTCAAGGACATCCGGTCCGGGGACCAGGTCTCGGCCGATCCGCAGACCTGGACGCCGCCGCAGGAGGATCTGTCCCCGCGGGTGGTCCCCGCGGGCTGACCCCGGTCGCCGACGCTCCGTGTCGGCGCAGCAGAGCACACGACGACATCAGCACACATCCAGACAGCTACAGACATCGGCCCATCAGGCCCCAGGACAGAGGCAGCACCGAGGTCGGCCGGCAGAACCCGGACCGACAGCGGGCCCTCCAGGGAGGACATCGTGCTTCGCACACACCACAACGGCGCACTCCGCGCCGAGCACATCGGACAGACTGTCACGCTGACGGGCTGGGTCGCCCGCCGTCGCGACCACGGGGGCGTGGCGTTCCTCGACCTGCGGGACGCCTCAGGCGTCGCCCAGGTCGTCGTGCGGGACGAGGAGGACTTCGCCCCGCTGCGCAATGAATTCGTCCTGCAGATCCGCGGGACGGTCGAGCGCCGCCCGGAGGGCAACGAGAACCCGAACCTGGCTTCCGGCGAGGTGGAGGTCATCGCGGACGAGGTCACGGTGCTGAACACTGCCGACCCGCTGCCGTTCCAGGTGGACGAGCACGTGGAGGTCGGTGAGGAGGCGCGCCTGCGGCATCGCTATCTCGATCTGCGCCGCGAGGCACCGCAGCGTGCCCTGCGGCTGCGCTCGGAGGCCAACCGTGTGGCCCGGGAGTTCCTGCACACGCAGGACTTCACCGAGATCGAGACGCCGACGCTGACCCGGTCGACGCCGGAGGGTGCGCGCGACTTCCTGGTCCCCGCCCGCCTGGCCCCCGGCTCCTGGTACGCACTGCCGCAGTCGCCGCAGCTGTTCAAGCAGCTGCTGCAGGTCGGCGGTTTCGAGAAGTACTACCAGATCGCCCGCTGCTATCGGGACGAGGACTTCCGCGCCGACCGTCAGCCGGAGTTCACCCAGCTGGACATCGAGGCCAGCTTCGTGGACCAGGAGGACATCATCGCGCTGACGGAGGACCTGATGCGGCGGCTGTGGCGCCTCATCGACGTCGAGCTTCAGGCTCCCCTGCCGCGGATCACCTATCGGGAGGCGATGGCGCGCTACGGCACCGACAAGCCGGACCTGCGCTTCGGCCTGGAGCTCGTGGAGCTGACCGACTACTTCGCGGAGACGCCGTTCCGGGTGTTCCGGGCCCCCTATGTGGGCGCGGTCGTGATGCCCGGCGGTGCCGACCAGCCGCGCCGCACCCTCGATGCCTGGCAGGAATGGGCCAAGCAGCGCGGGGCCAAGGGTCTGGCCTACGTGCTCGTCTCGGAGGACGGAGAACTGGGTGGCCCGGTGGCGAAGAACCTCTCTGACCAGGAGCGCGCCGGCCTCGTCGAGGCGGTGGGCGCGAAGCCCGGCGACTGCATCTTCTTCGCCGCCGGAGAGGTCAAGACCTCCCGCGCCCTGTTGGGAGCGGCTCGCGTAGAGATCGCCGAGCGCACCGGCCTGATCGACCACGACGCCTGGTCCTTCGTGTGGGTCGTCGACGCCCCCATGTTCGAACCCGCCGCCGAGGCCACCGCGGCAGGCGACGTGGCCGTCGGCTCCGGCGCCTGGACCGCAGTCCACCACGCCTTCACCGCCCCGAAGCCGGAGTTCGCCGAGACCTTCGACCAGGACCCCGGTGAGGCGCTGGCCTACGCCTACGACCTGGTCTGCAACGGCAACGAGATCGGCGGCGGCTCCATCCGTGTGCACCGTCGCGAGATGCAGGAGCGGATCTTCGCCGTGATGGGCATCGCCGAGGAGGAGGCCCGGGAGAAGTTCGGATTCCTGCTGGACGCCTTCAAGTTCGGTGCGCCTCCGCACGGCGGGATCGCCTTCGGCTGGGACCGCGTCGTGGCCCTGCTGACCGGTGAGGACTCGATCCGCGAGGTCATCGCCTTCCCGAAGTCCGGCGGCGGATTCGACCCGCTGACCGCCGCACCGGCGCCGATCACTGCCCAGCAGCGCAAGGAGGCCGGAGTCGACGCCCGTCCCGAGCCGAAGGACGGGGCATCGGACGGCACCCCGAAGCAGACGGTGGAGGCGGCGTCCTGACCCAGGACATGACCCTTCCTGCGTCCGCCTGTCCTCTGGCGACAGCATGACATCAGGCCCGGCCGGAGTCTTCTCCGGCCGGGCCTGATGCTGTGCAGGTCCCCGTGTGAAGGATCCGTGTGAAGGATCCGCGCGAGTGCGCGGGCTGAACTGCGGTCAGCTGCGTCGGGGTCGCTCCAGCTCCTCGGTGTCGAGCAGCAGTGTGACGGGGCCGTCGTTGACGAGTTCCAGCTCCATGTGGGCTCCGAAGATCCCGGTGTGCACGACGGCGCCCAGAGCCCGCAGATGGTGGACATAGCGCTCATAGAGGGGCTCGCCCACCGCCGCCGGGGCGGCGCTGCTCCATGAGGGCCGTCGCCCCTTCCTGGCGTCCCCGTAGAGGGTGAACTGACTGACCGCAAGCACGGGGGCCTGTGCCTGTTCGGCGGAGAGCTCCTGGTCCAGGACGCGCAGCCGCCAGGTCTTCTCCGCGAGCAGGCGAGCCTGGTGATCGGTGTCGTCATGGGTGACGCCGAGGAGGACCACCAGACCCTCTCCGTCGAACCCGTCGACATGCTCACCGCCCTCGGCATCTCGGGCGCGGACCTGGGCACGGGAGACTCGCTGGATCACGGCACGCATGGACACCATTCTGGCACCTGCGCCGAGGTTGTACGGGGTATATCAGGGCGCATCGGGGCGGGCGCGCCGCGGCAGTGCTTGCCCGGGCCGTCACGACGGTAGAGTGGATCCGACCGATTCGAACATGTCTACGAGGAGCTCCGGTGACCGACCCTCTGACCGGCGATCTGTTCTCGGCCGCATCCCACCAGGAGGAGGGCGGTCGACGACGGCACGTGCCGTTGGCCGTCCGCATGCGTCCACGCCACCTCGACGAGATCGTCGGGCAGCAGCACCTGCTGGAGCAGGGCTCCCCACTCCGCGTGCTCGCGGAGGGCTCGCGGGGTCCCGCCGGTGCCTCGTCGGTGATCCTCTACGGCCCGCCGGGCACCGGCAAGACGACGCTGGCCCATGTGATCGCCCGTGGCGAGTCCCGCACCTTCGTGGAGCTCTCGGCCATCCGGGCGGGAGTCAAGGACGTCCGCCGCGTCATGGACCAGGCCCTCGAGGACCGAGACCTGCGGGGCAGGACGACCGTGCTGTTCCTGGACGAGATCCACCGCTTCAACAAGGCCCAGCAGGACGCCCTGCTTCCCGGAGTCGAGAACGGCTGGGTGATCCTGGTCGCCGCCACCACCGAGAATCCGTCCTTCTCCGTGGTCTCCCCCCTGCTCTCGCGGTCCCTGCTGCTGACCCTGCGTCCGCTGACCGACGAGGACCTCTCGGGACTGATCGACCGGGCATTGGCCGAGGAGCGCGGCCTCGACGGCGCCTTCACGCTGGATCCGGAGGCGCGCGGGCACATCCTGCGCATGGCCGGCGGCGACGCGCGCCGCGTGCTGACCACTCTGGAGGCTGCCGCCGCGGTGGCTGCCGGGCGGGCGGAGCAGCATGCACCCGCCCGGACCGACGACGCAGGTTCGGACGAGGACTCCCCCGAGGCGGACCCAGGCGACTCCGACTCCCCCGAGGCGGACTCGCCCGAGGAAGACTCCCCCGAAGCGCGCGGGGCCACGCCAGGACCTCTCGGGACCATCACGATCACCTCCGAGGACGCCGAGCAGGCGATGGACCATGCCGTGCAGCGGTACGACCGCGACGGGGACCAGCACTATGACATCGTCTCCGCGTTCATCAAGTCCCTGCGCGGCTCGGACCCCGACGCCGCACTGCACTACCTGGCCCGTATGGTCGTCGCCGGAGAGGATCCCCGGTTCATCGCCCGTCGTCTGGTGATCGCGGCCGGTGAGGAGGTCGGCATGGCCGACCCCAGCGCGCTGCAGACGGCAGTGGCGGCGGCCCAGGCCGTCCAGCTGATCGGGATGCCCGAGGCGCGCATCCTCCTCGCGGAGGCGACGGTGCACATCGCCACCGCCCCGAAGTCCAACGCCTCCTACCGTGCCCTCGACGCCGCCATCGCCGACGTCCGCGCCGGCAAGGGCGGGCCGGTCCCGCTCCATCTGCGGGACGCGCACTACGCCGGGGCTCACCGTCTGGGGCACGGACGCAGCTACGTCTACGCCCACGACGAGCCCCATCATGTGGCGGCCCAGCAGTATCCCCCCGATGACCTCGTCGGAGTGGACTACTACCGACCCACCGGGAACGGGCAGGAACGCGCCGTCGCCGAACGACTCGACCGCCTGCGCGCCATCACCCGCCGCAGCTGAGGCGCCCCAGCAGACGACGGCGGGGCCGCACCTCCCCTAGGAAGTGCGGCCCCGCCGTCGTCAGCTCCGGGGCAAGGCGCTGAGCGCCGTGGGTCCTCTCGGACCCACGTGCGATTCAGTGGCTGGCCTCGATGGACCGACGATCCGTCGCCTCAAGACCGCCCTCGTGGCCGTCGCCGTGGTGGTCGTGCTCCAGTGCCTCGAGGTACTCCTCGCGGCTGACCGGCTCGACACGGTCCTGGAAGAACCAGTGGTTGAGCTTGGCGCGGAGCTTCTCCGTCCGCGTGATCCGCCCCTTCGCGTTCGGCTGCGGACCGGACGGCGCCGGGGACTCGAAGGCCACCAGCGTGTACAGCTCGTAGTCGGACGGACGAGTGTGCTTCTCACGGAACTCACCGTGCGGGAGCATCTCGATGACGCCGGCCTCGTGTCCGTGCAGCGCGGTCTCCCGGTCCTTGCGCTGCAGGGACAGGCAGATGCGCTTGGTGAGGATGAAGGCGATGATCGGGCCGACGAAGATCAGCACACGCGACCAGTAGGTGATGTCATTCAGCGACAGGTGGAAGTGCGTGGCGATGAGGTCGTTGGAGCCCATGCCCCACATGATGCAGTAGAAGGTCACACTCGCCGCGCCGATCGCCGTCCGGGTGGGGGCATTGCGTGGGCGGTCCAGAAGGTGATGCTCCTTCTTGTCCCCGGTGATCCACGCTTCGATCCACGGCCAGATGAACATGACCAGGAACATGATGGCGATCGGGATCATCGGGATCAGGACCGGAGTCGCCACGGAGTTCCCACCCCACGGGGTCGGGATGACGAACTCGAGCGGGAGCTCTCCCAGGAAGCCCGGCATCAGGCGCAGCACCCCCTCGAAGGGTCCGATGTACCAGTCGGGCTGGGCACCGGCCTGGACCGGTGACGGATCGTAGGGGCCGTAGTTCCACAGCGCGTTGATCTGGAACGTCCCGGAGATGACAGCCAGGATGCCGAAGACGATGAAGAAGAAGCCACCGGCCTTGGCCGCGTAGACCGGACCGACCGGGTAGCCGACGACATTGCGCTCCGTGCGTCCCGGGCCGGGGTACTGCGTGTGTTTGTGGGTGACCACCATGAACAGGTGGACGGCGATCAGCACCAGGATCAGCGCCGGGATCACCATGATGTGCAGCACGTACAGACGCGGGATGACCTCGCCCCCAGGGAATTCTCCCCCGAACAGGAAGAACGACATGTACGTCCCCACCACGGGGATGGCCTTCATCATGCCGTCGATGATGCGCAGACCGTTGCCGGAGAGGACCTCGTCCGGCAGCGAGTAGCCGGTGAAGCCGGCGCCGAGGCCCAGGATCAGCAGCGCGCAGCCGACGACCCAGTTGAGCTCACGCGGCTTGCGGAACGCCCCGGTGAAGAAGACGCGCAGCATGTGGATGGACATGGCCATCACGAACAGCAGCGCCGCCCAGTGGTGCAGCTGACGCATGAAGAGGCCACCGCGCACGTCGAAGGAGAGCTCCAGCGCCGTCGCGTAGGCCGTGGACATCTCAAGACCCTGCAGCGGCGCATACGAGCCGTCGTATCGCGTGCTGGCCATGGAGGGATCGAACCAGAACGTCAGGAACGTGCCGGAGAGGATGAGGATGACGAAGCTGTAGAGCGCCACCTCGCCGAACATGAACGTCCAGTGGTCCGGGAAGATCTTCCGACCGAACTCACGGACGATCCCCGTGCCGCCGACCCGCTGGTCGACATAGTTGGCGATGCGTCCGGTGCGCGTCTCAGGCTGGTACTGGTCTGCCTCGAGGTACTGGGCCTCGGTGTACTTCTCTGTGCTGGCGCTCATGCGTTGTAATCACCCTCGGGGTCGGTGGAGCCACGCTCCCAGTAGGTCGGGCCGACAGGCTCGGTGAAGTCGCTGCGGGCGACGAGGAAGCCCTCCTCGTCCACGGTGATGGGCAGCTGAGGCAGCGGACGGCCGGCCGGGCCGAAGACCACCTTGAACTCCTGAGCCGCATCGAAGGTCGACTGATGGCAGGGGCACAGCAGGTGGTGCGTGTGCCGCTCGTAAAGAGCCACCGGGCAGCCGACGTGGGTACAGACCTTGGAGCAGGCGATGATGCCCTCGTGGGTCCAGTCCTCGCGGCCGGGAGTCACCTGCTGGATGTCATCGGGATTCATCCGGACGACGAGCACCACGGACTTGGCCTTCTCGGATAGGCGGTCCGCGTGGCCGGACACTTCGCGCAGGGTCTCGGGGATCACATGCATCGCCGAGCCGATCGTGATGTCAGCCGCGCGGATCGGGGTGCCGGTGGGGTCACGGACCAGGCGGACGCCCTCCTCCCAGAGGGAGTGCCGCATGCGCTCGACGCCGAAGTCCTCGGAGCGGTCCAAGTCCCGGAACGGGAGGATGAAGGGCAGCGGCGCCAGGACCGCCGCACCGATGAGGGTGTTGCGGATCAGGGGTCGACGCTTGATGCCCGACTCCTCGAGCACATCCGTGATGATCTGCTCCGCTTCCTGGCGCTCCGCCTCCTTGCGCAGCGGCTTGCGGTCCTCGACCAACTCGTGGTCGGGCATCAGCGTCTTGGCCCAGTGCACCACGCCCAGGCCGATGCCGAGCATGGCGAAGCCCACTCCGACGCCGAGCAGGGTGTTCTGCAGGCGCAGTGCCTGGAGGTCCTCGCTGAGCTCCACCGCGAAGTAGCCGATGAAGAAGATCACGGTGCCGATGATCGAGATGAGGAACAGCGTGGCCACCTGGCGCTCGGAGCGCTTCTCGGCCTTGGGGTCCTCATCTGCCACCCGCGGGCGGTGCGGCGGCAGACCGGGGTTGTCGATGGCGTACCTGCCCGACTCCCCGTCACCGGCTGTGATGACGGCCCCCGACTCATTCGGGTCGCCGTGACCGTGCTCGCCCATATGGTTCTCGTCCTTTGCTTGAGTGATTGCGTAGTAGGTGCGTGTGCGGCGTCTTCGGCTCACCGCGGCCGGCGGCTCACGAGGAGCGGGACGTCAGCCAGACCATCGAGGCGATCAGGATCGCCAGTCCCCCCGTCCAGATGAACAGGCCTTCGGAGACCGGGCCGAGGAAGCCGAGCGAGAAGCCGCCGGGAGTTCCCTGGGAGTCGTAGGTCTTCAGGAAGGCGATGATGTCGCGCTTGTCCTCCGGCGGGATGTTGGCGTCGTTGAAGACCGGCATGTTCTGCGGACCGGTCTGCATGGCTTCATAGATGTGCCGCTCGTCCACCCCGTGCAGCGACGGGGCGTACTTGCCTTCGGTCAGTGCCCCGCCGGCCGCCGCGGCGTTATGGCACATGGCGCAGTTGATGCGGAAGAGCTCTCCGCCTCGGGCAGGATCACCCTGGTCCACATCGGTGTACTCCTCGGCGGGCACAGCCGGCCCTGCCCCGAGGGAGGCGACATAGGCGGCCAGCTGCATGGTCTGCTCGTCGTTGAACTGCCGCGGCTTCTCCTGCGCCTGCGGACCGTGCATCTGCATCGGCATGCGCCCGGTACCGACCTGGAAGTCGACGGATGCGGCGCCGACGCCGATCAGCGACGGCCCGGCATCGGTCCCCTCGGCGTTGATGCCGTGGCAGGTGGCGCAGTTCGCCACGAAGAGGCGCTCACCCTCATCGACGTCCGCGGCGGAATACCCGTCCGCCTCCTGGCTGGCCTGAGCCTGGTTGATGGTCGTGGCCGCGGCATACAGGCCTCCTGTGATCAGGAGACCCAGGAGGAGCAGTGCCACGCCTGCGAAGGGGTGGCGGCGCTTCTGTGAGAGTGCCTTCACGTGCCGGTTCCTAACTTCTCGGTGCGGGCCCGCCTGCGGTGGCTGCGGGCGAAGGTGCGGATGATGGATGGTCGTCGTCCGTCGAGCGTGGAGCGGCACGCCTGTCAGACGAACATCGGCAGGATGTAGACGATGCCGAACAGGGCGATCCAGACGACGTCGACGAAGTGCCAGTAGTAGGAGATGACGACGGCCGCACTGGCCTCCTTGTGGGTGAACTTCACGCTGAAGTACGCCCGGGCGATCACGTACAGGAAGGCGATGAGCCCGCCGATCACATGGAGGCCGTGGAAGCCGGTGGTGATGTAGAAGGCGGAGCCGAAGGAGTTGGTCTGGACCGCCACACCGTGGCTGACCAGCTCGGCGAACTCGAAGGTCTGGCCGGCGATGAAGATCGCGCCCATGATGAACGAGAGGATGTACCACTCGACCATGCCCCAGTTCTTGATGTTCATCAGGGAACCGGTGCGGCGGGGCTGGTGACGCTCGGCGGCGAACACTCCGAACTGCGCCGTCACGGAGCTCGCCACCAGGATCACCGTGATGATCGTGGCCAGGGTGATGTCGAGTCGCGAGCTGTACTCCGCCCACATCTCGGGCTGCGTCGAGCGCAGGGTGAAGAACATCGCGAACAGGCCGGCGAAGAACATGAGCTCGCTGGTCAGCCAGACCATGGTGCCCACGGACACCATGTTCGGGCGGTTCGGCAGCGTGCGCGCCGGAGCATTGGGGGCTTGGGTTGCAGACGTCACGAAGACATTATTGCCTGAATCGTCGCCCGTTCGCCATCGACGAAGCGGGTGTGGCGCCTCCCCCAGTTCCTTGTCAGACCGGCGATCCCCGTCATTCCCAGGAAGTACCAAGGTCAAGGCCCGTGAGAATGTGTCAGAAATTTCTACGAAATGTAGAGAAACGGCGTGTCGGGGCCCGGGATATCCTGGTCCGGTGACTGAGACCTCCCCCGCCTCACAGCCCACCTGGCCGCATCTGCTGGACGCACTGCTCCACGGTGAGGATCTCACCGCGGAGACCTCCGGCTGGGCCATGGAGCGCCTCATGGGAGGCGATCTGACCGATGCGGAGATCGCCGGGTTCCTGATCGCGCTGCGGGCCAAGGGAGAGACGGCAGAGGAGCTCGTCGGGCTCTCGTCCACGATGATGGCCAAGGCTGTGGAGATCTCCATCCCCGGCCCCACCCTCGACATCGTAGGAACCGGCGGCGACCGTCTGGGCACGGTCAACATCTCGACGATGTCCTCCCTGGTGGCTGTCGGGGCCGGCGCCCGGGTGGTGAAGCACGGCAACCGCGGCGCCTCGACGACCGCCGGGGCGGCCGACGTCATCGAGGCGCTCGGCGTGGACCTCGCCATGAGCCCCGAGCGTGTGGCCCAGGCGGCCACCGAGGTCGGCATCACCTTCCTCTTCGCCCAGAGCTTCCATCCCTCGATGCGCTTCGTGGCCCCGACGCGTCGACAGCTCGGCGTCCGCACGATCTTCAACTTCCTGGGCCCGCTGTCGAACCCCGCTCACGTGGACGCCCAGGCGCTGGGCTGTGCCCACCGCGGCCTGGCCCCGAAGATGGCCCAGGTGCTGGCCGCGCGGGGGACCCGGGGTCTGGTGTTCCGTGGCCAGGACGGACGGGACAAGATCACGACGTCGTCCCCGACCGACATCTGGGAGGTGCGGGAGGGCATCGTGGAGCACCATGAGATCCGCCCTGCCGACTTCGGAGTCGCCCAGGTGGAGGTGGACGCGCTCCGCGGAGGCGACGGAGACGACAACGCCGAGATCGTCCGGCGGGTGCTCCGTGGGGATCGGGGGCCTGTGCGGGACGCCGTGCTGATCAATGCCGCAGCCGGGCTCACTGCCGCCGACGAGAGCGCCGAAGGCCCCGTGCTGGACCGTCTGCGCGCGAACAGGGACCGCGCCGCCGAAGCCCTGGACTCAGGAGCCGCCCACAGCGTGCTCGAGAGCTGGGTGGAGTTCAGCCGCGACTGAGCCGGGCTGCCGGCTCCCACGTCTGGTCCCGACGGCTGCTCGCGGCAGCTGGTCCCGCTGACTGACCGTCGGTCAGTCCTCGTCCTCAGGCTCACCGTGGCCGAACGGGTCCGGATCGACGCCGGGCATCCAGGTGTTCCCCTCCTGGGTCCACCCCTCCTTCTTCATCGCCTTCTTCCAGCGGCGTGCCCACTTCTGATCGAGACGATTCACGTAGAGATACCCGTCCAGGTGGTCGTACTCATGCTGCATGATGCGGGCGAACCAGCCGGTGGCCTCGAGCCGTCTGAGCTGACCGTCCTCATCGAGCCCGGAGATCTCCACGTGGTCGCTGCGTTTGAGCGGGAAGCCGTATCCGGGCACCGAGAGGCAACCCTCGGTCTCCTCATCGGGGTCGGGCGCGGTCTTCGAGACCTTGCCGATGAGCCGCAGCGTGGGGTTGATGAACGCTCCCCGTGAGGGTGCGTCGCCGGAGTCGGCGTAGGCATAGGTGAAGATCCGCAGCCCGACGCCGATCTGCGGGGCGGCCAGGCCCACCCCGTGGGCGGCATCCATGGTCTCGTACATGTCCTGGACCAGTTGACGCACCGTGTCGTCGATGGCCTCGACCTCTGCGGCTCGGCGATGCAGCACCGGCTCGCCGTGGATGGTGATGGGACGGATGGTCATGGAGAGATCCTAACGGTGGAGGCACGCACGCCGACGCCCGCCGGGCCTTGAAGGCGCCGACGGGCGTCGCGCGGCATGCGGGGCGACATTCGCCCTGGAGGGGCGCTCAGCCCCGCCTGATCGGGTCAGTGGGCGTAACGCTTCCGGTTGTATTCCAGCACCCAGCCGGTCACGAAGAAGATGGCCGGGATGGCGCCGATGAACACCACCCACCAGTCGAAGGCCATGCCGAAGAACACGAAGGCGCAGGAGAAGCCCAGGCCGAGAGGCCACCAGCTCCACGGCGCGAAGTCCCCGTAGTTGCCGGCCTGCTGATGGATCTCACCCTCGGCGTTGTCGGCGTCCATGACCTCCGAGTGCTTCGCCGTCAGGCTCAGGTAGAACCAGAGCATGAAGCCCAGTCCCGCGGTGAGGAGCAGCAGGGGGAAGCCCGCGAGCTCCTCGAAGCCCGTGATGAATCCGTAGATGAAGGCCACCACCAGGACGAACACACCCAGGAGGCCGAAGAGTCCAGCGTTCGTCTTCATCAGATACCTGCCTTGTCCTTCTGATCAGCGGGACCGAACACCTTGCCAGCCGGCGTGTGCAGGCTGTGGCGGTCGGAGAGCTCCGGGTGGTGCAGGTCCAGCGCCGGACGCTCGGACCGGATCCGCGGCAGCGAGTAGAAGTTGTGCCGCGGAGGCGGGCAGGAGGTCGCCCACTCCAGGGAGCCTCCGAAGCCCCACGGGTCGTCCACGTGGACCTTGCGGCCCTTGCGGTGCGTGATCCAGACGTTCCAGAAGAACGGAATCAGGGAGGCGCCCAGGATCATCGAGAAGACCGTGGAGAACTGGTTCATGGCGGTGAAGCCGTCCTCGACCATGTAGTCGGCGTACCGGCGAGGCATGCCCATGACGCCGAGCCAGTGCTGGATCATGAACGTCCCGTGGAAGCCGATGAAGAGCATCCAGAAGTTGATCTTGCCCAGACGCTCGTTGAGCATCTTCCCGGTCCACTTCGGCCACCAGAAGTAGAATCCGGCGAACATCGCGAAGACCACGGTGCCGAAGACCACGTAGTGGAAGTGCGCCACCACGAAGTACGTGTCGGAGAGGTGGAAGTCCAGGGGCGGCGAGGCCAGGATGATGCCGGTCAGACCACCGAACAGGAAGGTCACCAGGAATCCGAGGCTCCACAGCATGGGCGTCTCGAAGGTGATCGATCCGCGCCACATGGTGCCGATCCAGTTGAAGAACTTCACCCCGGTGGGGACCGCGATGAGCATGGTCATCAGCGCGAAGAACGGCAGCATGACCGCACCGGTGACGTACATGTGGTGCGCCCAGACGGTCACCGACAGCGCCGCGATGGCGATCGTGGCGTAGACCAGACCCTTGTAGCCGAAGATCGGCTTGCGGCTGAACACCGGCAGGATCTCCGAGATGATCCCGAAGAACGGCAGGGCGATGATGTAGACCTCAGGGTGCCCGAAGAACCAGAACAGGTGCTGCCACAGGATGGCGCCGCCCGACTCCGGGTCAAAGATGTGCCCGCCGAAACGTCGGTCCAGCCCCAGGCCGAACAGCGCCGCAGCCAGCGGCGGGAAGGCCATGAGGATCAGGATCGCGGTGATCAGGGTGTTCCAGGTGAAGATCGGCATGCGCCACATGGTCATGCCGGGAGCACGCATGCAGATGATCGTGGTGATGAAGTTGACACCACCCATGATGGTGCCGAAGCCGGACAGCGCCAGGCCGAAGACCCAGAGATCCCCACCCACACCGGGCGAGTAGGTGGTGTCCGACAGCGGCGCGTAGGCGAACCAGCCGAAGGACGCCGCCCCTTGCGGGGTCAGGAAGCCGGAGACGGCGATCAGCGACCCGAAGAGGAAGAACCAGAACGCCAGTGCGTTGAGCCGGGGGAACGCGACGTCGGGAGCGCCGATCTGCAGCGGCATGATGACGTTGGCGAAACCGGCGAACAGCGGCGTGGCGAACATCAGCAGCATCACCGTGCCATGCATGGTGAACAGCTGGTTGTACTGCTCCTTGGTCTGCAGCAGCTGCATGCCGGGCTCGAAGAGCTCGGCGCGGATGATCAGCGCCATCACGCCGCCGATGCAGAAGAACAGGAAGGAGGCGATCAGGTACATGTACCCGATCGTCTTGTGGTCGGTCGTCGTCAGCCAGTTGACGACGATGCGCCCCTTCGACCGGGGTACGACGCGCGACTCGACCGCGCGTTCGTCAGCGGTGTATTCATAGGTCGCCACGATCAGTCCCCTTCGGTCGCGGTCACGTCGTCGTGAAGGTTGATGTTGCGGTCGTACTCGTCACCCAGGTGGCCCTCGGGCAGAGTCTGCAGGTAGTCGCGGAACTCCTGCTCGGAGACGACCTCCACGTTGAACAGCATCTCGGAGTGGTACTCACCGCAGAGCTCGGCGCACTTGCCGTCGAAGCTGCCCTCCTCCTGAGGAGTCAGGTGGATCTCGGTGGTGCGTCCGGGGACCATGTCGCGCTTCTGCAGGAAGGCGGGGATCCAGAACGAGTGGATGACATCGCGGGAGTTCAGCTCGAACGTGACCGACTGGTCGACCGGGAGGTACAGGGTCGGCAGCGTGTCGCGCACGCCATCCTCACCGGTCAGGTGAGCCTGGGTGCCGGCGAAGTAGCGCTCGTCGCCGTCGTAGCTGTAGTTGAAGTCCCAGGCCCACTGCTTGCCCCGGACGTCGACGACGAGGTCCGGGTCCTCGTTCGGCTCATCCACGGAGCGCTGCACCTGGTCGGTGTAGAAGAACAGGACGCCCACCATGACCAGCGGCACGATGGTGTACATGATCTCGAGCGGGATGTTGTACGCCAGCTGGCGCGGGTAGCCCGTCTCACCCTTACGACGCCGGTAGGCCACCATGCACCACAGCATGAGGCCCCACGTCAGCAGACCGACAGCCAGCGCTGCGATCCAGGAGTTGACCCACAGGTCGGTCAATTCAGCAGTGTTGCTGGTGGTCTCACGGCTGCCGGGGAGCCAGCCACGCTGGACCTGCTCCGAACAGCCGGTCAGCACCAGTGCCGCCGCGGTGGCCAGCACCATCCCTTTGACGGCGCGCTGGCCTCGGCTGCCGGTTCGTTTCTGCGAACTCACAGACGGCCCTTCCTCTTCCTCGGTGTGCGAATGCGATCGGCACGTTATGGGGCCGTCCTGTGGACTGCTGGTCGCACGGGGACGAGCTGCGCTGGACGGCCTTGGACGCTTCGACGACAAGATTACTACCAACTGTAGTAGTTCGCCCCCCACCCGCCTCGGCTATGACACGGCGGAGACCGCTGTGACCGCCGCCAGCATCCTCCGGAGACCTCCGTGGTGACCAGGGCAGATGCACGAGAACTCCGCTTCTACGCCGCGTAGAAACGCGGGAGAGGCGGAGTTCTCGGGAGCTCGGAGACGACGGCCGGCTCAGCCGTCCCCTGCGTCGGCCCGTGTCACAAATATGACGCCGACGTCGGCGTCGACCACCAGCATGCTGATCGGTCAGCCGAGTCGACGTGGCTCAGGCGCGTCGCTCAGTGGAAGGAGTCGCCGCAGGCGCAGGAGCCCGTTCGGCCGACGCCCGCACCGCGCTGGCGCGCGGCCCGGGTCCCTGCGGCCTCTCTTACACGGAGTCTCCTGCGCAGTCTCAGTGGAAGGAGTCGCCGCAGGCGCAGGAGCCTCCGGCGTTCGGGTTGTCGATCGTGAAGCCCTGCTTGGAGATGGAGTCCTCGAAGTCGATCGTGGCGCCCTCCAGGTACGGCACGCTCATCTTGTCGACCACGACCTGTACGCCGCCGAACTCACGCAGCGCGTCACCGTCGAGGAGGCGCTCGTCGAAGTACAGCTGGTAGATCAGGCCCGAGCAGCCGCCGGGCTGCACGGCCACACGCAGGCGCAGGTCCTGACGGCCCTCCTGCTCGAGCAGCGAAGCGACCTTCTGGGCGGCCGTCTCGGTCAGCTCGACCTGGTGAGGCTTGTGCCCCTCCACGGTTCCTGCGATCTCCTGGGCCTCCGGAGCGGCCTCCGCGGTGGTGTCCTGGGTGGGAGTGGTCATCCGTGCACCTCTTCCGATCTCGACGGGTGTCGGTCTGGGTCGGTCTCTGGGTCTCACCGTATCAACGCCGGAGGAGTCCGCGATCATTCCCGGTAGACTGGCACGGTGCTAGGACGAAAGAAGAAGCAGCAGGAAGAGGCCGAGGCCGCCCACCGCGACGCCGAACAGGCCGAGCAGGAGGCGCACAAGCGCCTCCCCCAGCCCAAGGGGCAGCCCACGCCCCGGCGGAAGGACCAGGTGGCCGCAAGGAAGCGCCCACTGGTGCCGGACGACCGACGCGCCGCCAAGCAGGCCCAGCGCGAGCACATGCGCCAGCTGCGGGAGAAGCAGCGCGTGGCCATGGAGACTGGCGACGAGCGCTACTTGCCTGTGCGGGACCGGGGCCCCCAGCGCCGATTCGTGCGGGACTGGATCGACGCCCGCACCGGGGTCGGCGAGTGGATGCTGATCGTGGTGCTGCTGTTCCTCTTCGTCTCCCTCGCCGTGCCTGAGCAGATGCGCATCATCATGAGCCAGTTCCTGTGGCTGCTGGTGCTCGTGGTGCTCATCGAATGCTGGTGGGTGGCCCGCAGCGTGCGCCGGAAGATCGAAGAGCGCTTCGGGGAGAAGGAGAAGGGGATCCGCTTCTACGCCATCATGCGCGCACTGCAGATCCGCCGTCTGCGCCTCCCCAAGCCGCTGGTCAGCCGCGGCGAGTTTCCCGCCTGAGGCGTTCCGGCGCCATCGCGGCCAGTCCACGGTTGATGCGCCGGACCCACAGCGGTCCCTGATAGATGAAGGCGCTGTAGCCCTGCACCAGGTCCGCGCCGTGCCGGAGCCGCTGGGCGACGTCCTCGGCGCTGACCACTCCCCCGACGGAGATCACCGTGGTCTCCTCCGGCAGACGCTCACGCAGCCGACGCAGCACCTCGACGGAGCGTGCGGCGAGCACCGGCCCGCTCAGTCCGCCCGCCCCGGCCTTCTCGACCGCCTGGCGCGACGAGCGGAGCCCTTCCCGGGAGATCGTCGTGTTGGTGGCGATGACGCCGTCGAGCCCCAGATCCGCCACGAGGTCGGCGACGGCGTCGACGTCCTCGTCAGCCAGGTCCGGCGCGATCTTCACCAGCAGCGGCACGTGACGCCGGGCTACGGAGTCAGCTTCCCGTCCGACGGCCTCAAGGAGCGGGCGCAGCGCTTCGATGTCCTGCAGCTGGCGCAGACCCGGGGTGTTCGGCGAGGACACATTGACCACCAGATAGTCGGCCACCGGCGCCAGCCGGCGAGCAGACAGCAGGTAGTCCTCCACTGCATCCTCGAGTGGGACGACTTTCGTCTTGCCGATGTTCACCCCCACCACGGGAGCGTGCCTCCCAGCGGACTTCAGGTTCTCGATCCGATGACGCACATCGTCGAGTCTCCCCCGGACCACCTCGGCGCCGTCGTTGTTGAAGCCCATGCGATTGATCAGGGCACGGTCCTGCAGGAGCCGGAACAGCCGGGGCCGAGCGTTCCCTGACTGCGCCTGGGCCGTCACGGTGCCGATCTCCACATGTCCGAAGCCCAGGGCCGCCAGCGGCAGCACCGCCACGGCTCCCTTGTCGAAGCCTGCGGCCAGGCCGAAGGGCGACGGCCAGCGGCGTCCCAGGACGTGGCGCTCCAGCTCGGGCGCTGGCCGAGTGGCCTTCTCCAGCAGGCGGGTGGCCCCCAGCGACTCCGCGAGGCGCAGCCCACGGACCACCAGGTGATGCGCATCTTCGGGGTCCATGCGGGAGAACACCCGGCGGAACAGGAACGAGTACAGCGGATCCGGGGCCTCGGCCGCGGTGGCCGCGCGTCGCGCGGCCCGAGTGGGTTCCGAGGGCGTGGCGGCGGAGGGGGCGGATGCTGCGGGATTCTCAGCGGCGATGTTCTCTCCAGGCATGTTCCTATCCTATGTCGGCCACCGCGCAGGACGGGCCGCCCCTCAAGCCCGGCGGCGCATGTCAGCGGCGGCTCCCTAAGATGGTGGAATGGCGCACACGCACGACACAGCACCACACGACTCAGCACCACACGACTCAGCACCACACGACTCAGCACCGCACGACTCTTCGCCCGACCCCTCCCTCGGGTCCGAGGGCCTGATGGAGGACGCTCCGGACGGAGACTGGGTTCCCGACATCCTGCCGGGATGTGTCAGGCGCACCCTGCCGCTGGGCGAGGACGAGGAGGGACCGCTCAGCGCCACGCTGGTCCGTTACGACGGAGCCCCCAAACACGACACCGCCCATGACACCGCCCACGACGGCGGTCCGCTCGCGCCGGTGCTGCACCTGCACGGCTGGTCCGACTACTTCTACAACACTCCGCTGGCCCGCTGCTTCGCCGCCGCGGGTCGGCCCTTCTACGCGCTGGACCTCCGCCGCTACGGACGCAGCCTGCGCCGCTGGCAGACTCCGGGGTACATCGATGACCTCGTCGAATACGACGCCGACCTCGAATCCGCCCTGGAGGTCATCCGGTCCGAGCATCCTCAGGCCCCGGCACCCCTGATCCACGGCCACTCGACCGGCGGACTCGTCGCCGCACTGTGGGCGCACCGGCACCCCGGCCGCGCCTCGGGCCTGATCCTCAACAGTCCGTGGCTGGAGCTGCCCGGCGATGCGGCCGCACGGGCCGCCGTCGAAGGTCTGCTCGCGCCGCTGAGCCATCTGAATCCCCGGCGCCCGCTGCGGCTGCCGCGGGTGGACAACTACTGGCAGTCCCTCTCGGACCAGGCCCACGGAGAGTGGAGCCTGCACCCGCTCTGGCGGCCCCGTCAGTCCTTTCCCATGCCGGCCGGATGGCTGCGTGCAGTCCTGGCGGGGCACCGTCAGGTCCACGACGGGCTCGACGTCCAGGAGCCGGTGCTGGTGCTGCTGTCGACTCAGACGGTGTACAGCCGCCAATGGAAGGATCAGCTGCGCGAGTCCGATATCGTCCTGGATGTGGAGCTGCTGGCGCGCCGTTCCGTCCGGCTGGGCGGCCGCGTCACCGTGGTGCGACTCGCCCGGGCGATGCACGACGTCTTCGCCTCTCCCGAACCGGTCCGGCTGCAGGCCTTCGACGAGGTGCGCCGGTGGCTGCGGGCCTACGCCCCGGAAGCCGAGTCGGCCGACCCCGCCGATCCTGCCGAGGGGGCCACCCGGTCCACGGCCGCACCGTAGCGGCGATCCCGTTGAGCATAGAGCTCGATGGCATGCCACAGCGTGGTGCGGTCCACATCGGGCCACAGCACATCGAGGAAGACCATCTCGGCATAGGCGGACTGCCACAGCAGGAAGTTCGAGATGCGCTGCTCCCCCGAGCTCCGCAGGAAGAGGTCCACGTCCGGCAGATCGGGCTCGTCCAGGTGCGCCGCGATGGTGGATTCGCGGATGCGGGCCGGATTCAGCTCCCCGGCCGCGACCTTCTCGGCGATGCGCCGTACACCGTCGGTGATCTCGGCCCGGCCTCCGTAGTTCACGCACATCGTCAGAGTGCACCGGTCGTTGCCCCGGGTCTGCTCCTCGGCGGCCTCCAGCTCCTTGATCACCGAGCGCCACAGCCGCGGGCGCCTCCCGTTCCACCGGATGCGCACGCCCCAATCGTGCAGGACGTCCCGCTGGCGACGCAGCGCGTCCCGCGAGTAGTTCATGAGGAAGCGCACCTCCTCTGGCGAGCGGCGCCAGTTCTCCGTGGAGAAGCCATAGACGGAGACATGCTCGACGCCGATCTCCACCGCTCCCGCCATGACCTCCATCAGCGAGGCCTCGCCGGCCCGGTGGCCGTCAGTGCGCGGCAGTCCGCGCTGGTTCGCCCACCGTCCGTTGCCGTCCATGACGACGGCCACGTGACGGGGGATCAGTTCTGTCGGCAGCGTCGGAGGTCGTGCGCCGTCGCGATGGGGCCAGGGGTCCGAGTACGGGCGCCGGGCGGCGCTGCGCTGTGAAGCCATGGACTCCATTATCACCCGAGCGAGCTGAGTCTCCGCTCCAGATGATGCTGGACGTAGCTGGTCACCACGGAGGAGGCCTCATGACGTGCCTCCGGAGCGGCCGCCGATGCGCTCTGCCACGATCCGTGCTGCAGCGCGTGGAGCAGATCCGTGGTCGCCGGAGCCAGAGTCCGCGTCCCGGGCGGACGACAGTCCGGGCAGACCGGCCCCCCGAGGCCCGCATGGAACCCCGGCTGGGGGCCGGGCCGGCCGCAGGCCACACAGGCGGTCCAGGTCACAGCCCATCCGGCGGTGCTCAGAGCCCTCAGAAGATAGGAGTTCAGCACCAGGTCCGGAGCGTGCACCCCACGGGCCAGGGCAGAGAGCGCCCCGTGCAGCAGCCGGAACTGCGGCCGACTGTCCTCGGGATCAGACTCGGTCAGCCGTTCGGCCGCCTCCGCCATGACGTGCGCGCTGGTGTACTTCTCATAGTCGGCGACGATCATCGCCCCATACGCGCCCTTCGACACGGCCTGCGTGACGATGTCCAGGCTGCGCCCATGGACGAGCTGCACGTCGGCCACCATGAACGGCTCCAGGGTGGCGCCGAACTTCGACGACGTCCGGCGCACACCCTTGGCCACGCCGCGCACCAGACCGTGCTCGGCGGTGAGCATCGTGATGATGCGGTCCGCCTCCCCCAGGTTGCGGGTGCGCAGGATCAGGGCGTTGTCGCGATAGCTGCGCGAGGCGAAGGTCGATCCGGCCACGGATCGAGTCTACGACTCCGTGTCGCGGATCGCTCGGTTCACCGCCGAGACCACCGCCTGCAGGGAGGCCGCCGTGGTGTTGTGGTCGATGCCCACGCCCCACAGGACGCGTTCCCCGATGGCGCATTCCACGAAGGCCGCCGCCTGGGCGTCGCCTCCCTGACTCATCGCGTGCTCGGTGTAGTCGAGCACCCGGACGTCGACGCCGTCGCGGCCCAGGATCTCCACCAGCGCCGCGACAGGGCCGTTGGCTTCGGCGTGATGCTCGACCACCGACCCGTTGGTCTGCAGCTGCAGGTCCATGGAGAAGGCGCCCTCCGCCGTCGAGGAGGTGCGGACCTCCCCGATGCGGTAGTGGCCCCAACGGCGGGCCGCGCTGTCCACCGGCAGATACTCGTCCCGGAAGACCTGCCAGATCTCCTCCCCGGAGACCTCGCCGCCGTCGGCATCTGCACGGTGCTGGATGACCTGGGAGAACTCAACCTGGGCACGGCGCGGCAGATCGATCCCGTGCTCCGACTTCAGCAGGTAGGCCACCCCACCCTTGCCGGACTGCGAGTTCACCCGGATGACCGCCTCATAGCTGCGGCCGATGTCCTTCGGGTCGATGGGCAGGTACGGCACAGCCCAGGTGACGTCGGCGACGTCCTGTCCCTGCTCCTCGGCCCTCCGCTCGATGTGTTCGAAGCCCTTCTTGATGGCGTCCTGGTGAGAGCCGGAGAAGGCGGTGAACACCAGATCGCCGCCGTACGGGGAGCGTTCCGGCACCGGCATCTGGTTGCAGTGCTCGACGGTGCGGCGGATGTGGTCCATGTCCCGGAAGTCGATCTGAGGGTCCACACCCTGGCTGAAGAGATTCATGCCCAGCGTGATCAGGTCCACGTTGCCGGTGCGCTCACCGTTGCCGAACAGGCATCCCTCGATGCGGTCCGCCCCGGCCATGTAGCCCAGCTCGGCGGCGGCCACGCCGGTGCCCCGGTCGTTGTGCGGGTGCAGGGAGAGGATGATCGAGTCGCGGTTGCGCAGATTGCGGTGCATCCACTCGATGGAGTCCGCGTACACGTTGGGCGTGGCCATCTCCACCGTGGCCGGCAGGTTCACGATGACCTTCTTCTCCGGGGAGGCGCCGAAGACGTCGACGACCTCGTCCGAGATGTGCGCGGCGAACTCCAGCTCGGTGCCCGTGAAGGACTCCGGCGAGTACTGGTAGACGACCTCAGTGCCCGAACGCATCTGCTCTTCGTACTTGAGGCAGAGGCGGGCACCCTGGGTGGCGATGTCCACGATGCCGTCCTTGTCCTGGCGGAAGACGACCTCGCGCTGCAGCACCGAGGTGGAGTTGTAGAGGTGGACGATGGCTCGTGGGGCGCCGTCGATCGCCTCGAAGGTCCGCTCGATGAGGTGCTCCCGGGCCTGGGTGAGGACCTGGATGTAGACGTCATCGGGGATGCGGTCCTGCTCGACGAGCTGCCGCACGAAGTCGAAGTCCGTCTGCGAGGCCGCCGGGAATCCGACCTCGATCTCCTTGTAACCCATCGCGACCAGCAGGTCGAACATCCGGTGCTTCCGCTCCGGAGACATGGGATCGATCAGCGCCTGGTTGCCGTCACGGAGATCGACGGCGCACCACCGCGGAGCGGAGGTGATGACCTTGTCCGGCCAGGTCCGATCCGGCAGGGAGACGGTCATCTGGTCCTGGAAGGGCACGTACCGGTGATACGGCATCGGCGAGGTCTGCTGCAGAGTGCGCATGGTTCATCCTTGGGTCGAGAGAGTGCGGTCGAGAAGCCGAGGCGCCGGTCAGCAGGACCGGGGTATGAGACTCCGCAACGGGGTTCGGCTCGTCAGGATGCTGCGCCGTGGATGATGTGCTGCACGCGCGACAGCTGGTCCCCGCTGCGGCGGAGAAGCTGTAGTAGTCGCGGTGCGGTCGTGAAGGTCAGCACGTCTCTCACGCTAGCACGTCATCTGCGCGCTGCCCATGACCTGACGCCGGACGTTCCAGAGTATGGACCGGCCGGACGCCTGGTGCCCCGGGCCTTCAGAATCCCAGACGGCCCAGCTTCTTGGCGTCCCGCTGCCAGTCCTTGCTGACCTTGACGTGGAGATCCAGATAGACGGGCGTCCCGAGCAGCTTCTTGATGCCCTCGCGGGCCTGTGTGCCGATCTGTTTCAGCCGCGCGCCCCGGCGGCCGATGATGATCGCCTTCTGCGAGTCACGCTCCACGTGGATGCTGACCCGGACGTCGAGCAGCGGGCGGTCCTCCGGGCGGCCCTCGCGGGGGACCATCTCCTCCACGACGACGGCGATCGAATGCGGCAGCTCGTCGCGGACGTCCTCGAGAGCGGCCTCCCGGACGAGCTCCGCGACCATGACCGCCTCGGGCTCATCCGTGAGGTCCCCCTGCGGGTACAGGGGCGGGGAGAGCGGCATCATGGCCGCCAGCTCATCGGCGACGACGTCGACCTGGTCCCCCGCGACCGCCGAGACGGGGATGATGGCGGAGAAGCCGTCGGCCTGGCGGCCCTCGCCGGCGAGGTGCTCACGGCCCAGCTGGTCCACGGCCATCAGCTGCTCGGCCAGGGCATCCCGCGGCACGGTGTCGGTCTTGGTCACCAGGGCGACCACCGGCTTATGCGGGACCTTGGTCAGCTGCCCGGCGATGAACCGGTCCCCCGGGCCGATCTTCTGGTCCGCCGGCAGGCAGAAGCCGACCACGTCGACCTCGGAGAGCGTGTCGATGACCAGATCGTTGAGCCGCTGGCCCAGCAGCGTCCGGGGCCGGTGCAGACCCGGGGTGTCCACCAGGACCAGCTGGGCATCCTCCCGATGGACGATCCCGCGGATGGTGTGGCGCGTGGTCTGGGGCTTCGAGGAGGTGATCGCCACCTTCGAGCCGACCAACGCGTTGGTCAGCGTCGACTTCCCGGCGTTGGGGCGCCCCACGAAGCTGGCGAATCCCGCGCGGTGGTTCTCATCATGCTCTGCGAAGGTGATCTCTGCGTCGGTGCTCACCGCTGCTCCTGCCGGTCGGTCCTGTGGTCCTGGTCGTGTGGGTCGTGCCGGTCCTGCGCGTCCTGCTCTCCGGCGTCGTGCTGGTCGGCGTCGTGCTGGTCGGCGTCGTGCTGAGCGGCGTCGTGCTGAGCGGCCGATCCTGTGGCGGTGGTCGGTCCGGGGGTGGGTGCCTCCGCGCCGGCCTCCCGACGATCCTGGGCCTCATGGGCGAAGACCTCGGGGGCGTCCTCGGTGCCGAGCCCGGCCCGGGCCCCGCGGCGACCTTCGACCTCCCAGGCGAGCACATGGCTCACCCGGTTGCGTCGACCCTCGAGACGGTCGGCCCGCAGCACGACCCCGTCGATCTCGACCTCGGAGCCCGCGATCGGCACTCGTCCGAGAGTCTTGGCGAGCAGCCCGCCGAGCGTGTCGACCTCGTCCTCGTCGTCGAGGTCGAGGTCGAAGAGGTCGGCGAAGTCGTCCACCGCCATGCGGGCCGCGAGGCGACGGCGTCCGTCCTCGAGCTCCTCCACCTCGGCGGACTCGACGTCGTATTCGTCGACGATCTCCCCCACGATCTCCTCGATCAGGTCCTCCAAGGTCACGAGACCGGCGGTGCCGCCGTACTCATCGACCACGACGGCCACATGCGTGGACTCCCGCTGCAGCTCGGAGAGGAACTCGGAGACCATCTTGGACTCGGGCACGTACCGCACGTCACGCTGGACCTCGTCCACCGTGATCGTGTCCGCGGTCCGGCCGCGGAACTCATCGGAGACCTCGCCGGCGCGCAGCTGGTGCTCCAGGAATGCCACGTCCTTGAGGTACACCATCCCCGTGATGTCGTCGGCGGATCCGCGCACCACCGGCACACGCGAGTATCCGGACCTCAGGAACAACGTCATCACCTCCGGCAGCGTGGCTCCGGTGTCCACGGTGACCATGTCCGTGCGCGGCACCATGACCGCCCGGACCCGAGTCGCGGAGAGGTCGAAGACGGACTGGATGAGCTCTGCCTCGGCGTCCTCGAGGATGTCCGTCTCGGAGGCACGGGCCACGAACTCTCGGAACTCCTCGTCGTCGAAGAACCCCTGGTATGCGTCATCCGTGCCGGGTGCGATGCGGGCGCCGACGCGGGCCAGCACGACCGGGACGGGGCCGAGCGCCAGCCGCAGCCCCCGTACCAGTCGGGCGGTGGCGGCAGAGACCACCAGGTGATGTGCCCGCCCGAGTCGGCGTGGAGAGAGCGTGGCCAGCACGACGCCGCCGGCCAGCAGCACCAGCGCGGCGACGAGGGCTGCCAGGGCGACGTCATCGAGGAGGAACAGCACCGCCACCGTGACCAGCACGACCGCCGCGCTGGCGAAGATCCACCGCCACAGCTGCAGCGCCACGGTGTGCGGCACCGGCTCCAGCAGGATCTTCTGGACGGCTCGCGAGCCCTGCCTCTCTGCGATGTCCTCCGCCTCGCGCCGGGAGAGACGCATGAAGGCGGCCTCGGCGGTGGAGAGCACCGCGGCGACGGCGGCGCACAGCAGACCCGCCAGGGCGAGCAGAACGCTGCTCATGGTCCGTCGACGGTCGGGGTCGGGGCCCGTCGCCCGAGGAACTCTTCCAGGAGCCGTGCCTGGAGCGCGAACATCACCTGACGTTCGTCCTGCTCGACATGGTCGTGTCCGAGCAGGTGCAGGACCCCGTGGACCGTGAGCAGGGCGAGCTCGTCACCGGTCCCGTGTCCGGCCGCCTCCGCCTGCCGCCGCGCCACCTCAGGGCAGATCACGATGTCACCGAGCATGCCCTCGGCCACGGGCTCCTCGGCGGTGCCCGGGCGCAGCTCGTCCATGGGCAGGCTCATCACGTCGGTGGGACCGGGCAGGTCCATCCAGTCGAGGTGCAGCTGCGCCATCCGGGCCTCGTCGACGAGGGTCACGGTCAGCTCGACCTCCCGAGAGAGATGCAGCCGGGCATAGAGCATCCCGGTGAGGCGCCCGAGCATCTCCTGCACGTCCTCCGCCAGCGCGGAGGAGCCGGACTCATCGCTGATCGCCACACCCGCCGGCCGCGTGCAGGCAGATTCCGAGGACGGCATCAGCGCTCGTCCTCGGCCATGGCGGTCCTCTCGCTGCGGGGCCGCCGTCGGTCCTGCGGGCTCCGACGAGCGCCCTGGGGCCCACCGCCTGTCCCCGTGGAACGTCGGCTGTCCTGCCGCTGCTGGAAGGACTCATAGGCGTCGACGATCCGGCCCACGAGCTGATGCCGGACGACGTCCTGGGAGCCCAGGCGGGAGATCGTGATGCCCTCGACGCCGTCGAGGATGTCCAGCACGGTCCGCAGGCCCGAGTCGGTGCCATGCGGCAGGTCCACCTGGGTGATGTCTCCGGTGACCACGATCTTGGAGTTGAAGCCCAACCGGGTCAGGAACATCTTCATCTGTTCGGCGGTGGTGTTCTGGGCCTCGTCGAGGATGATGAAGGAGTCGTTGAGCGTCCGGCCACGCATGTAGGCCAGCGGAGCCACCTCGATGATCCCGGACTCCATGAGCCGCGGGATCGACTCCGGGTCGATCATGTCGTGCAGCGCGTCGTAGAGAGGGCGCAGATAGGGGTCGATCTTCTCGTTGAGGCTGCCCGGCAGGAACCCGAGCCTCTCCCCCGCCTCGACGGCGGGCCGCGTGAGGATGATGCGGTTGATCTCCTTGGCCTGCAGGGCCTGTACGGCCTTGGCCATGGCCAAGTAGGTCTTGCCGGTGCCGGCGGGTCCGATCCCGAAGACCACGGTGGCCTCGTCGATCTGATCCACATAGGTCTGCTGGTTCGCCGTCTTGGGCCGGATGGTCTTGCCCCGGTGGGACAGGATATTGGTGGTGATCATCCGGGCGGAGGCTCCGGCCTGGTTCGCCCGCACCATGGTCGCGACCTGCTCGACGATCTCCTCGCCCACCGTGGTGCCGGAGGCCGCCAGGCTCTTGAGCTGCGAGAGGATCTCCACGATCTGCCGGACGTCCTGCTCGGGGCCCGCGACCGTGATCAGCTGGTCCCGCAGGCCGATGGACGCCGCCGGGCAGATGCCCTGGAGGATGCGGATCGCCAGATCCTGCGGGCCGAGGGCACGGAACATCGTGTCGGAGTCGGCGAAGTGCACCGTGCGTTCGATGCTGCCCACCGGAGAGGCCGCGGCGCCGGCGGCCACACCGGAGGTGGAGTCGGCGGGGGTGAAGGGAGTATCAGTCATCGGTGCTCAGTCTACTGGTGATGTCGTCGGGAGCTTCCTCGCGCTCCCACCTGCCCAGCAGCACCTGTACGCCGGCCAGGGCGGCCGGCCCTGCCGTCGACGAACGCAGCACAGTGCGCCCCAGGCGCGCCACCCGAGCACCTGCGGCGACCAGCCGCTCGATCTCGCCCCGCGAGATCCCTCCCTCCGGGCCCACCAGCAGATGCAGCTCCTCGACGTTGGAAGCATCGACGTCCTGCAGCGCGCCGGCCAGAGTGTGCTCGTCAGACTCATGGAGCACCACGACGGCCCGCCGCGGATCCGCGGCAGCTGCCGCCGCATACTGCGCGGTGGTGTGCAGCTGCTCCACCTCGGGGACGGCGGTGCGGCGCGTCTGCTTGGCCGCGGCCCGGACCGTCGAGACCCACTCCGCGTGCTTCTTCGCCTCCCGACCCGCCTTCCAGCGGGCCACGGAGCGCTCGGCCTGCCACGGCACGATCCGGTCCACGCCGAGCTCCGTGGCGGACTCGATCGCCTGCAGGTCCCGACGGTCCTTCGCCAGCGCCTGGACCAGCACAAGACGGGGACGCTCGTCGGGCTCTTCCTCGACGGCGGAGACCTCCACCGTCAGCACACCGGCCCCCGTCTCGACCACCGATCCGGTGACCCGCAGCCGGCGCGTGTCGGAGAGGTGGACCTCCTCCCCGACCTCGAGGCGCATCACCGTGGCCGCGTGGTGGCCCTCCGCGCCGTCGAGCCGGACGTGGTCGCCGCAGGAGACGCCGTCGAGCCGTCCCGGCGCCAGGTGGAACAGCGGAGCTGTCACAGGCTGTCCCAGGCCTCGCGGAGTTTGGCGAACATCCCCCGGTGCTCCGTGGTGGACTCCCCCAGCTCCTCGTCACGCTCGGCGGCCAGCTCACGGAGCAGCTCGCGCTGGCGATCAGTCAGCTTGGTGGGGGTCTCGACCTTCAGATGCACCTTCAGCGCACCGCGGCCGCCGCCGCGCAGGTGCGCGACACCGCGGTCCCGCAGCGTCAGCACCTCGCCCGACTGCGTGCCCGGCTTGACCTCGATCTCCTCGGTCCCGTCGAAGGTCTCCAGACTGACCGTGGTGCCGAGGGCGGCGGCCGTCATGGGGATGGACACGGTGGCGTGCAGGTCGTTCCCGCGTCGGGTGAAGACGTCGTGGGGCCGGACGTCCACCTCGATGAACAGGTCGCCGTGCGGCCCGCCGGCCAGTCCGGCCTCCCCTTCCCCGGCGAGGTGGATGCGGTTGCCCTTGTCCACGCCGGCGGGGATCTTGACCTTCAGCGTGCGGCGTTCGCGCACCCTGCCCTGTCCGTCGCACTCCTGACACGGGTCCTCGATGATGCTGCCGAAGCCGGAGCACCGGGCGCAGGCTTCGGTCTGCAGGACGGTGCCCAGGATGGAGCGCATGGGCCGCTGGACCTGGCCCTGACCGTGGCAGTCGGGGCAGGTCGTCGGGCTGGTCCCCTCCCGCGTGCACGAGCCATGGCAGACAGAGCACGTGACCGCCGTCTCGATCTCCACCTCCTTGGTGGTGCCGAACACGGCGTCCTTGAGATCGATGCGCACGCGGATGAGGGAGTCTTGGCCGCGCCGGGTGCGGGAGGCCGGACCCGAGGCTCCGGCGCCGAAGAACGTCTCGAAGATGTCGCTGAAGCCGCCGAAGCCCTGGCCCCCTCCCCCGAATCCGCCGCCGAAGGGCGACCGGCCGTTCTCGTCACCGGTGGCGTCATAGTTGCGGCGCTTCTCCGGGTCGGAGAGCACCTCATAGGCGCGTCCGATGAGCTTGAACTGATCGGCGGCGTCCTCCGAGGGGTTCACATCCGGATGCAGCCTGCGCGCCTTCTTCCGGTACGCCTTCTTGATCTCATCGGTCGACGCCTCTCGGCTCACGCCGAGCGCCTCGTAGTAGTCAGTCACTTCTCACCCTTCAGAGAGAATCCGGGACAGGTACCGTGCCATGGCTCGCACCGCCGACATGGTGGAGCCGTAGTCCATGCGTGTGGGCCCGACGACACCGAGCTTCGCGGCGTCGCCGCCGTCGCCGACCGCGTACTCCGCAGCGACCACCGAGGTCTCGGACAGCGAGTCATGGCTCGTCTCATGACCGATCCGCACGGAGAGGCCACGGCGGTCCTGCTCCATCTCGGTGAGCAGGCGCAGCAGGACCACCTGCTCCTCGAGGGCCTCCAGGACGGGACCGAGCGAGGGGCCCAGGTCGCGGTCAGACCTGGCGAGGTTAGCAGTGCCGGCCATGATGATGCGATCCACCCGTCCGGACTCCAGCACCGCCTCCACCGTGTGGGCGACGATCGCGAGGCTGGAGCGCAGCGACGGCTCGACCGAGCCGAGCAGGCGGTCCACCGGCAGCGGCAGCGCCGAGGCGGACCGGTTGTGGAGCTCCCCGGCGAGCCGCTGACCGAGCACCTGCAGCGAATCGTCGTCCACAGGCTCCGGCAGTGTGGCCATCCGCTGCTCCACCTTCCCGGAGGAGAGGATCACGACCACCAGCACCTTGAGCGGCCCCATGGACAGGACCTCGATGTGCCGGATGCGCGCCGTGGACTGCTGGGGGTGCTGCAGGACGGCGACCTGGTTGGTGAGCATGGCCAGCAGACGCACGGTCTGCTCCAGCATGGCGTCATGGTCGTCTGCGGCCTCCACCAGGGTGTCCATCGCGCGACGCTCGGCCCGCGACAGCGGACGGACCTCGGTGATGCGGTCCACGAAGAGCCGATACCCCTGGTCGGTGGGGATCCGGCCCGCGGAGGTATGTGGGGCCGCGATGAGGCCCTCGGCCTCCAGGAAGGCCATGTCATTGCGGATGGTGGCCGGAGAGACCTCGAGGTTGTGGCGATCCACCAGCGCCTTGGACCCGACAGGCTCCTGGGTCTGGACGTAGTCCTCCACGATCGCACGCAGCACCTGCAGGCGACGGGTGTCAGACATCGCTGGTCTCCTCTCCCGGCGGCGATTGGCACTCTCCTGCGACAAGTGCCAATTCTAGCGCGTGTCGTCGGGATCCGCCGAAGTCGGCGCCGCCGCTGCTAGGCTCCCGGGCTGTGACATCTCCTCACTTCCCCACCGACTGGTCCGCCTGGGGCCCCGCGGACATGGCCGAACGGCGTCGCGCCCAGTACCGTGAGGTTCCGCCGCTCCCCGCCGACCACGGCACCGTGGTGGAGGAGACCGAGTCGGGGTGGGTCGGTGCCGTGGTGGGTGTGGAGGCGGCCGGCGGCATCCGCGTGGTCCGCCTGGAGGACCGCCACGGCCGCAGCCGGGCCTTCCCACTGGGGCACGGGTTCCTGCACGACGGCGCCCCGGTGGAGCTGGTCCCGCCGAAGCCTCGCACCGCCCCGCAGGGCCCCCGCCGCACCGCATCGGGCTCGCTGGCTGTGGAGGGCGCCCGGGCACGAGTCGCCCGGGCCTCCCGGATCTGGGTGGAGGGCACCCATGACGCCGAACTGGTCGAGAAGGTCTGGGGCGAGGACCTGCGGCTCGAGGGAGTCGTCGTCGAACCTCTGCACGGCGCAGACGACCTCGTCGGGGCCCTGCGGGAGTTCGGACCGAGCCGGGACCGTCGAGTGGGTGTGCTGCTGGACCACCTCGTCCCGGGCTCCAAGGAGAGCCGCATTGCGGCCGAGGCCATGTCCATGCCGGGGGCGGCCGGCAACGTGACAGTACTGGGCCACCCCTATGTGGACGTCTGGCAGGCGGTGAAGCCCCAGCTCGTGGGACTTCAGGCCTGGCCCGACATCCCTCGGCACATCGACATCAAAGTGGGCACCCTCCAGGCACTCGGCTGGCCGCATTCCGGGCAGCGGGACATCGCCGCCGGCTGGAAGCGGATCCTGGGGACGGTCTCCAGCTACACCGACCTGGAACCGGCCCTGCTGGGACGGGTCGAGGAGCTCATCGACTTCGTCACCGGCTGACGCCTGCGCCCGGCGGCTCCGCGGGGGTGTCGCCGGCAGCCCACGTCCAGGAGGGGGCGGTAGAATCTGCCTCATCCGTGCAGGCCCCCCGGGTCCGCACGACCGCCATCCCACGAGCATCAGAGAGGGGCGCCGTGCCACAGTCCGAGCCGCCACATCCGCAGCAGCCGAACTCGGGCGACCGTCACCGGCCTGCGGACCGACGCCGCCAGCACGCCGGGGACTCCGAGCGCGTCGAGGGCTCCGCCGACGCGGCGCTGCCACTGACCCCTTCGGAGGACCGTCGCTGGGCGACGCTGTCCCACTTCGGCGGGCTCATGGGCTGCGTGCCGTCGCTGATCATCTACCTCGTGTTCCGGGACCGAGGTCCGTTCACCGCACAGGAGTCCAAGGAGGCCCTGAACTTCACCCTGCCGCTGACCGTGGTGATGCTCGTCTGCTACGTGCTGGCGCTGATCCCCGCCATCGGGTGGATCTTCGGACTGGCCGCCGTCTTCCTGTGGGTCGTGATGACGATCTCAGGTCTCGTGGCGGGCATCGAGTGCAACAAGGGTCGCCCCTACCGGTACCGGATGAACCTGCGCCTCATCCACTGAGGCGACGGGTCACCGCATCGGCCAGCAGGCGGCCCTGCAGCGTGAGCACCACCCGTCCGCGCGGGCTCCGTTCGTCCGGGTTCAACGGTCCCTCCTGCGCCAGCCCCTCGTGGACCAGGGCCCGCAGGACTCCGTCGTCGAGGCGTCGAGCCCCAGGCAGCGCCTCATGCTCGGCCACGTCGAGGCCCTCGGCGATCCGCAGGCGCAGCATCAGGTGCTCCAGCGCCTGTGCGTCGTCGTCGAGAAGCTCCCTGCCGTGGCCCGGGGTGATGCCCTGGTGGAGCCGCTGGGCGTAGGCGGCGGGGTGCTTGACGTTCCACCAGCGCAGTCCGCCCAGGTGGGAGTGGGCGCCCGGCCCCGCACCCCACCAGTCGGAGTCCCGCCAGTAGTTCAGGTTGTGCTGCGACCGGGTCGACTCATCCCGCGAGAAGTTCGAGACCTCGTACCACTGGTGTCCGGCCGCGCTCAGCAGCTCGTCGGTGAGCAGGTACTTGTCCGCATGGTCATCCGGATCCACATCGGGCAGCTCGCCGCGGCGGACCTTCGCCGCCATCGCGGTACCCTCCTCCACGATCAGCGAGTACGCCGAGACATGGTCCGGATCCATCGCGACCGCAGTCTCCAGGCTGGTGCGCCAGTCCTCCAAGGTCTCTCCCGGCGTGCCATAGATCAGGTCCAGGCTGACCTGAAGGCCCTGGCTCCGGACGGCGTCGACCGCACGGGTGACATTGGCAGGATCATGGGTGCGGTCCAGTGTGCGCAGCACCTTCGGCACCGCCGACTGCATGCCCAGACTCACCCGGGTGAATCCGGCCTCGGCCAATGTGGCGGCGGTAGCTTCGTCCACGGTGTCGGGGTTCGCCTCCGTGGTGACCTCCGCCCCCGGGGCCACCCCGAACAGGGACCGGGCGCGCTCCAGGATGCGGGCCAGGGACTCGGCCGGGAGCAGCGTGGGGGTGCCGCCGCCGAAGAAGATCGTGCGCAAGGGGCGCTCGGGCGCCCCGGAGCGTGCCAGCAGATCCGCGGCGAACTCCAACTCCCGGATCAGCGTCTCCGGGTAGGACTCCCGGGACGCACCCGGACCGAGGTCCTCAGCCGTGTAGGTGTTGAAGTCGCAATAGCCGCAGCGCACCGAGCAGAAGGGGATGTGCACGTACAGCCCCAGCGGCGCTGAGGCGCGCCCGCCCAGCCCGGCGAGCACCCGCGCGGGCAGCGCGCCGTCGGCCGGGACCGGATCGCCCACCGGAAGCGTGGCAGGCACTGCCTACTTCTTGCCCTTCTCGCCGCCACCCTCGTCGGAGGACAGAGCAGCGATGAAGGCCTCCTGAGGCACCTCCACGGTGCCCACCATCTTCATGCGCTTCTTGCCCTCCTTCTGCTTCTCCAGCAGCTTGCGCTTGCGGCTGATGTCTCCGCCGTAGCACTTCGAGAGCACGTCCTTGCGGATGGCGCGGATGTTCTCACGCGCGATGATGCGCGAGCCGATGGCCGCCTGGATCGGAACCTCGAACTGCTGGCGCGGGATGAGCTCCTTCAGACGGGAGGCCATCCTCACTCCGTAGGCATAGGCATGGTCGCGGTGGGTGATCGCGGAGAAGGCGTCCACCTTGTCCCCCTGCAGCAGGATGTCGACCTTCACCAGGTCGGCCGCCTGATCACCCTCGCCCTGCCAGTTCAGCGAGGCGTAGCCCTTGGTGCGGGACTTCAGCTGATCGAAGAAGTCGAAGACGATCTCCGCCAGGGGAAGCCTGTACCGCAGCTCCACACGTTCCTCGGAGAGGTAGTCCATGCCCTCCATGGTGCCGCGACGAGCCTGGCAGAGCTCCATGACAGCTCCGACGAACTCACTGGGGACGATCACCGTCGCGGCGACCACCGGCTCACGGATCTCCGAGACCTTGCCGTCGGGGAACTCGCTGGGGTTGGTCACCACGTGGACCTCGCCGTCCTCCGCCGTGACGTCATAGATGACGTTCGGCGCGGTGGAGATCAGGTCGAGGTTGTACTCGCTCTCCAGACGCTGGCGGGTGATCTCCAGATGCAGCAGGCCGAGGAACCCGACGCGGAACCCGAACCCGAGAGCCGCCGAGGTCTCCGGCTCGAAGCTGAGGGCGGCGTCGTTGAGCTGCAGCTTCTCCAGCGCCTCGCGCAGCACCGGGAAGTCCGAGCCGTCGATGGGGAACAGCCCCGAGAACACCATCGGGCGGGGCTCGTCATAGCCACCGATGATCGCGTCGGCAGGCTTCGCCTGCGAGGTGACGGTGTCACCGACCTTGGACTGACGCACGTCCTTGACGCCGGTGATCAGATAGCCGACCTCTCCGACGCCGAGCCCCTTGGTCGGCTCCGGCTCCGGGGAAGAGACGCCGATCTCGAGCAGCTCATGGGTGGCTCCGGTGGACATCATCTTGATGCGCTCGCGATGCCCAAGACTGCCGTCGACGACGCGGACGAAGGTCACCACGCCGCGGTAGGTGTCGTAGACCGAGTCGAAGATCATCGCGCGTGCCGGTGCCTGCGCGTCGCCCTCCGGGGCGGGGATCTCCTCGACGATGCGGTCCAGGAGCTCCTCCACGCCTTCACCGGTCTTGCCCGAGACGCGCAGCACATCGGCGGGGTCGCCGCCGATCAGGTGGGCGATCTCCTCGGCGTACTTCTCGGGCTGGGCCGCCGGCAGGTCGATCTTGTTCAGCACCGGGATGATCGTCAGGTCATGCTCCATGGCCAGGTACAGGTTCGCCAGCGTCTGGGCCTCGATGCCCTGGGCGGCGTCCACCAGCAGCAGCGCCCCTTCGCAGGCGGCCAGCGAGCGGGAGACCTCATAGGAGAAGTCCACGTGGCCGGGCGTGTCGATCATGTGGAAGGCGTAGGTCTCGCCGTCGTGCTCCCAGGGCATGCGCACCGCCTGGGACTTGATGGTGATGCCCCGTTCACGCTCGATGTCCATGCGGTCCAGGTACTGGGCCTTCATCTCGCGGGGCTGGACGACTCCCGTCAGCTGCAACATGCGGTCCGCGAGTGTGGACTTGCCGTGGTCGATGTGCGCGATGATGCAGAAGTTCCGGATCACGCCAGGATCGGTCGCGGCGGGCACCAGAGGAGTGCGGGCCTTCGGAGACACGTGCGAGTGGTCCTTCCCTCGGGGACGGGATGTCGGGCTGACGCTCCATTCTTCCATGAAACGGGCGCAGCACCGTGCGGAGGACGGACTCGGCGCCCGGAAGACGCGACCCGGACGCCGCGGGCCCCGCCGCACCATGTGCGACGGGGCCCGCGGCACCCGACTCCGCGGCTGCGGAGACGAGCGTGATCCGGGATGGATCAGAGCGCGTTGACCTTGGCGGCCAGACCGGACTTGCGGTTGGCGGCCTGGTTCTTGTGGATGACGCCCTTGGAGACGGCCTTGTCCAGCTTGCGCGCGGCCTCGCGGTGCGCCGCCAGCGCGGCGTCCTTGTCCTCGGCCGCGACGGCCTTGCGGACCTTCTTCACCGCGGTCTTCAGCTCGGACTTGACGGCCTGGTTGCGCAGGCGAGCCTTCTCGTTGGTGAGGATGCGCTTCTTCTGAGACTTGATGTTTGCCACGTGTTGTCTTTCTGTCTGGGTTCACTGTGTGGTGAGGGCTGCATCCCTGCTTGGGCGGCAGAAGACAGACTGAGTGGCGTGGGGTTGCCATGGCGAATGCGCGACGTCATCAGGCAGAGGGGCCTGACGCCGCGCAGAGAGCTCTCTGCCGCAGGGAGTGCCGACCGCGAGGGCCGTAGACACTGCCTATAGATCGTAGCAGAGAACACGGGGCTCGTCTCACCTGGGGCGGTGCCGACGCTGGACTCACCGCCCGACGGACCCGGCGATGATCCCGATGGCGCGCTCCACGGCGTACTCGGGCGTCCGGGAAGCTCCCTTGGCCTCCGCGTCGGCGCGTGCCACCGCTTCCACGGCGGCCGCCGCCCGGTGGGACTGCCAGCGTCGGGCCGTCTCGGCGGCCTGACGCAGCTGCCAGGGAGGCACGCCGAGGTCCGAGGCCAACCGGTCGGCGCTGCCCCGATGGTCCACCAGGGCGGCGATCTGGCGCCCCTTGCGGGCCAGCGCGGCAGTCACGGCGATCGGCGAGACTCCGGTGGCCATCGCGTGGCGGTACAGCCGGGTGGCGGCGTCACGCCGCCCGTCGAATGCCGCGTCGGCGACCTTGAAGGCCGTCGCCTCCACCCGGCCGCCGTGGTACCGGTCAACGTCCTCCTCCGTGATCGCTCCCGGCACGTCCCGGATCAGCTGCTGGCAGGCTCCGCCGAGGTCCGACAGGGAGGATCCGGCGGCTGCCACGAGTGCTCGGGCGGCGTCGGGCTGGATCTCCCGACCCGCGGCACGGAACTCGCGCCGGAGGAAGTCCATCTTGTCCGTGTCGGACTTCGCCGCCGCGCAGTCGACGACGACGGCTCGCCCGGACATCGCATCCAGGAGCTTCTTGCCCCGGTTGCCGCCCGAATGACGCATCACCACGGTGACTTCGGCGTCAGGGGCCTCCCCGAGATAGGAGAGGGCGTCCTCCAGGAAGGCGTCGTTCATCTGCGCGAGATCCTCCGCCAGGATCAGGCGCGCCTCGCCGAAGAGCGACGGTGAGGCCACGGTGGCCAGCTCGCCGCGGGCTGCCGCACTGACGTCGAGCCGGGTGTACTCCAGGTCAGGGTGAGCACTGCGCAGCGTGGCTTTGATACGGTCCATCGCGCGGGACGCCAGATAGTCCTCAGGTCCACGCAGCAGCATCAGCGGCGCAGGTTCGACGAGACGGAAGTCCTCACCGGCGCGTGGTGACGCACCCTTGCGCCCGGCGGAGCCTCCGCCCTGGGTGCGCTGCCCCGCCCCCCGTCGCCCTGCTCCTCGCTGTCCTGCCCCGCGCTGTGCCGCTGCCATGTCTCCATCCTAGGCGGTGTCCAGGACTCGGACGAGGTGACCGCGCTCGCGACGCGGCGGCCGCCCCACGCAGGGTCGACAGCGGCCGGGCCCCGTCGATGTCTCGACGGGGCCCGGCCGGTGTCTGCGTACCTGCGGGTTGCGGATCAGGCAGGACTGGCGAGCTCTCCGGTGAAGTGTCGGCGCCCCTTGCGCGGATCCCATCCGGTGAAGGTCTCCACAACCTGACCTGCGGAGGCATCGACGCCTCGGCGCTCGGCGTGGAAGGCGACGGTGCAGGGCAGGCGCATCGGTGCCTCGAAGGTGATGCGCCACCGGTGCCCCGCGTCGTCGGGCTCACGCCCCTCCAGCATCCGGCCGGCGGCGTACATGCCATGCACGATCGCCCGGGGCATGCCAAGCATGCGGGCGCTGACGGAGCTGATGTGGATCGGGTTCCAGTCTCCGGAGACGGCGGCATAGCGGCGGCCCATGTCGGCGCCCAGACGCCACTGTCCGGTCTTGGCGGGCGGAATGAACTCCTCACGCTCCGACGACTCCGGCTGCCTCTCAGGCTCACCGTCGCCCGGGCGACCGGCCAGGTGCGCGCCCCGGCTCAGATAGGTCGACACCCCCCGCCACAGCACCTCCGACTCCGCGGGGCGCCCGACGTCCGCGGCGTCCGCGAGCACCTCCACGACGGCGTCGAACTGTGTGCCGCGCCGGTGCGGGCGCAGACCTTCGGTCCAGGCCTTGATCTGCACCGGCTCGTCCACCGTCACCCGGCGACGATGCTCCACCGCATTGCTCAGGTGGACCATGCCCATCAGCGGCAGCGGAAACGCCTCCTCGGCGAGCAGACCCATCTGGACCGGGAAGGCCAGGATGTGGGCCAGCACCGAGGGCAGGCCCCGACGGTGCACGCCGTCGAAGGGCTCCCCGCCGAAGAGCAGGCGGTACTGCTCCAGCTGCTGGGCCGAGGCACCGGGATGCCGCGCGACCACGGCGTGCCCCGGCAGCTCGTCCGCGGCTCCCGAGGATCGTGGGGCCACGGCCGAACGGGCGGACTCCCAGCCGGCGTGGACGTAGATGTCCTTCAGCGCGGGCAGCTCGATCCGACGGACGTCGACAGGACCTGTGCTCTGCTCCTCGATCCGATCAGTCATACCGGCTCAGGCCCCCACCAGGTTCTGACCACAGACACGCAGCGTCAGTCCGCTGGTGCCGCCGGCCGCAGGGGACGCCAGGTACGCGATGGTCTCCGCGACGTCGTCGGGACGGCCTCCCTGGTTGAGGGAGTTCAGGCGTCGGGCCACCTCACGCGTGGCGAACGGGATCTTCGCCGTCATCTCCGTCTCGATGAACCCGGGCGCCACGGCGTTGATGGTCCCGTGACGAGCCTCCAGCTGAGCCGAGCTCGCCGCCACCATGCCCATCACCCCAGCCTTCGAGGCCGCGTAGTTGGTCTGCCCCCGGTTGCCCGCGATGCCCGAGGTCGAAGCCAGGGAGACGATGCGCGGCCCGGACGTGCCCTCCGGCCGGTTGAACAGGTCATCGGCCAGCAGCGCGCGGTTCATCCGCAGCTGGGCCTCGATGTTGACCGCGATGACCGAGTCCCACCGCGCCGGGTCCATGTTGGCCAGCAGCTTGTCGCGGGTGATGCCGGCATTGTGCACCACGATGTCCAGCCGGCCATAGTGCTGCCGCGCGTGGGCCAGGATGCGTTCCCCGGCGTCGTCGGCCGTGATGTCCAGTTGCAGGGCCGTGCCGGAGACACGGTTCGCCGTGGCGGCGAGCTGCTCGCCCGCCGCGGGGACGTCCACGACGATGAGCTGGGCACCGTCGCGATGCAGCACCTCCGCGATGGAGGCGCCGATCCCTCGGGCCGCGCCCGTGACCACCGCGACCTGACCCTCCAGGGGGCGATCCCAGTCCCCAGGGAGCACACCGTTGACGGAGTCCACGGTGAGGAACTGCCCAGAGACGAAGGCCGACCGCCCGGAGAGCAGGAAGCGCAGCCCTCCTGCCACGGAGGGTGCGCCGGCGTCGAGGTCCTCAGCGAGGACCAGTCCGTTGGCCGTCGCGCCGGCCCGCATCTCATGGGCCAACGACCGGGTGAGGCCCTCCACGCCCTTGCGTGCGGCCCGCAGCGCCGGGTCCGAGGCGGCATCAGGGCTGCGGAAGACCGTGACGACCCGCCCGGACGGTGCGACCTGCTTCAGCATCCGACCGAGGCCGAGTGCGGTCTCGCTCAGGTCCGCCGGAGTGGAGATCGCGTCGAAGCAGGCGATCACGGCCGAGACCCGCTCGCGGGGCTCCACATGCCGGCGGACGTCCAGGTCCCACGTCAGCAGCAGTGAGGCGATCTCATCCGAGACCGTCCCTGTGCCCACGACGACGACGGGCCCCGGCACCACGGGCGCGCCGGGTCGATGCCGTCGCAGCCTGGCCGGCTGCGGCAGGCCCAGGGCGGAGGTCAGCCGGCGCCCCAGCGGCGTATTGGCGAACTCGGTGTAGGTATCGCGTGCCATGGACTGCTCACCGCCCTTCCAGAATCGCGGTGATGCCCTGCCCGCCTGCGGCGCAGACCGAGATGAAGCCGAGCTTGCCCGGCTTGCCGTGCAGCATCTTGGCCAGGGTGGCCACGATCCGTCCGCCCGTGGCGGCGAAGGGGTGGCCCGCGGCCAGGGATGAGCCGTGGATGTTGAGCCGGCTGCGGTCGATGCGCCCCAGAGGCGCATCGAGGCCGAGCTTCCCGCGGCAGAACTCCTCGTCCTCCCAGGCGGCGATCTGCGCCAGCACGGTCGAGGCGAAGGCCTCATGGATCTCGAAGTACTCGAAGTCCTCGAAGGTGAGGCCGTTGCGCTCCAGCATCCGGGCGGCGGCATAGGCGGGAGCCATCAGCAGCCCCTCGGCACCGTCCACGAAGTCCACGGCGGCCTGCTCATAGTCGACGAAGGTCGCCAGCTGCGGCAGGTCGTGGGCCTCGGCGTAGTCCGCCGAACCGAGCAGCACGGCGGAGGCGCCGTCGGTCAGTGCGGTGGAGTTGGCCGCCGTCATGGTGGCCTCCTCCCCCAGATCGCGTCCGAAGGCGGGGGCGAGCTTCCCGAGCTTCTCCAGCGTGGAGTCAGCACGGAGGTTGGTGTCCCGCTGCACACCCTTGAAGGGGGTGACCAGGTCGTCGAAGAAGCCGTCGTCATAGGCGGCGGCCAGGTTCTGATGGGAGGCCAGGGCGAGCTCATCCTGCTCCTGACGCCCGATGCCCCAGGCGTGGGCGGTCACCGCCATGTGCTCCCCCATGGACATCCCGGTCCGGGGCTCGTTGACGCCGGGAGCCTGCGGGGCCAGGTGCCCGGGACGGATCTTCGCCAGCGCCTTGAGCCGCTGTCCCGGCGTCTTGGCCCGGTTGGCCTCCATGAGAATCCGGCGCAGGGCGTCGGTCACCACGATCGGGGCGTCCGAGATGGAGTCCACCCCGGCCCCGATGCCGGACTCGATGCGGCCCAGCCGAATCTTGTCCGCCAGCGAGCCGATGGCCTCCATGCCGGTGGCACAGGCCATCTGGACGTCGGTGGCCGGCGTGGCCGGATCCAGCGGAGTGCCCAGCACGGACTCCCGCACCAGGTTGAAGTTCTTCGAATGCTTCATCACCGCGCCGCCGGCGACCGACCCGATCCGCTGTCCCTGCAGCCCGAACCTCGCCACGAGGCCGTTGAGGGCCGAGGTCAGCATGTCCTGGTTCGATGCGGTGGCATAGGCGCCGTGAGCGCGGGCGAAGGGGATGCGGTTGCCGCCGATGACGACGACGTCGCGCGTCTGGACGGTGCGTGTCTGGGCGCTCGTCCGGTCAATGGTGGTCACGAGGGGTTCTCCTCCAGTCGGTGGACCAGGACTTGTCTTTATTACTGCTCAGTATCTTAGACTATCTGTGTTGATCATCACTGTCACACTCCCCACGCGGGCGTAAGGAGTCGGACCATGAGTCAGACCACGAGTCACACCACCACTGACACTACTGAACACGAGGTGTCCTCACCATCCCTGGACACCGGTCTCCTCGAGGAGGTTCTGCTCGGACGGTGGGCGGACACCCGCCGAGTCTCTCGCGCCCTCGCCGCCGAGGACCGGTTCCATAAGATCGAGGGCCTGACCAAGGAGCAGCACCGCGAGCGCGTGCTCGGTCAGCTCCACGAGCTCGTCGCCGCCGATGCGGTCCACCGCGCCTTCCCGAAGGAGTTCGGGGGCCAGGACGCGCCGGGCGGGAACATCGCCGCCTTCGAGGAGCTCGTCACCGCCGACCCCTCGCTCCAGATCAAGGCGGGCGTCCAGTGGGGACTGTTCGGCTCCGCCGTGCTGCATCTCGGCACCGAGGAGCATCACCGACGCTTCCTGCCGGGCATCATGGACCTCAGCGTGCCGGGCGCCTTCGCGATGACGGAGATCGGCCACGGCTCGGACGTGGCCTCCATCGGCACCACGGCGACCTACGACCCGGCCGCCGATGAGTTCGTGCTCCACACGCCGTTCACGGCAGCCACCAAGCGGTTCCTCGGCAACGCCGCCGTGGACGGCAAGGACGCGGTCGTCTTCGCCCAGCTCATCACAGGGGGCGTGAACCACGGGGTGCACTGCTTCTACTGCCACCTGCGGGACGACCACGGCCAGCCGCTGCCGGGCATCACCATCTGGGACGACGGCCAGAAGGGCGGCCTCAATGGGATCGACAACGGTCGGATCGCCTTCGACTCGATCCGGATCCCGCGCACCTACCTGCTCAACCGTTATGGGGACGTCGCCGCCGACGGCACCTACACCTCCTCCATCGAGAGCCCCGGCCGCCGGTTCTTCACCATGATCGGCACCCTGGTCCAGGGGCGCGTCTCGCTGTCCGGCGCCTCAGTGGCGGCCTCCAAGCTGGCCCTGATCGGCGCCGTCACCTACGGCAACCAACGGCGCCAGTTCAACGCCTCCTCCCCCGTGGAGGAGGAGGTCATCATGGACTACCAGCTGCACCAGCGCCGGCTGATCCCTCGCCTGGCCACCACCGTCGCACTGACCTTCGCCCAGGAGAAGCTCCTGGCGAAGTTCGAGGACGTGTTCTCCGGCGCCGACGACTCCGACGAGAACCGCCAGGAGCTCGAGACGCTGGCCGCGGCCATCAAGCCGATCGCCACCTGGCACGCCCTGGACACGCTGCAGGAGGCCCGTGAGGCGTGCGGTGGAGCAGGGTTCATCGCGGAGAACCGTTTCGCGACGCTCCGCGCGGACCTCGACATCTACGTCACGTTCGAGGGTGACAACAACGTGCTGCTGCAGCTGGTGGCCAAGCGGCTGCTCAGCGACTTCGCCGCCGAGTTCAAGGACGCCGACGTCGGGGCGCTGTCCCGGTACGTGGCCTCGCAGGCCCAGTCGACGGTGCTGCACCGCTTCGGCCTGCGGCGGGCGATCCAGTCCGTGCAGGACACCGGCGACGAGCGTCGCAGCGCGAACTGGTTCAAGCAGACCGAGGTGCAGCGGGATCTGCTCACCGACCGGGTCCGGCAGATGGTCACCGATGTGGCCGGGGAGCTGCGGAGCGTGGCCCGCAAGCCCGCCGCCGAGCAGGCCGCCACCTTCAACGAGCACCAGCACGAGATCATCCAGGCGGCGACGGCCCACGCCGAGCTCCTCATCTGGGAGTCCTTCACCGAGGCGCTGGACGGAGTGGAGCACGCGGGGACCCGTCAGGTGCTGACCTGGCTGCGCGACGTCTACACGCTGACCAGGATCGAGGAGAACCTGGACTGGTATCTGCTCAACGGCCGGATCTCCTCCCAGAGGGCCCGCACGCTGAGCCCCTACATCAACCGGCTGCTGGCCCGCCTGCGCCCGCTGGCGCAGGACATCGTGGACTCGTTCGGCTACACCGCCGATCATGTGCGCATGGAGGTCGCATCCGGTGCCGAGCAGCTGCGTCAGGAGGAAGCGATGGAGCACTACCGCGTGCTCCGCGCCTCTTCGGACGCACCCGTGGACGAGAAGATCCTGCTCAAGCGGCGCCAGCAGGAGCGTCGGGGGCGACGCACGGAACGCTGAGGCTCGGAGACGGGGCGGGCAGGGCCGCACAGAGCCGGACTGGGCTGCACAGAGCCGGACTGGGCTGCACAGGGCCGGACCGGGGTCGCGACCCGGCTTTGCCCGCCCCGTCGGATGCGGCTTGAATGGGGTCATGACGATCACTGACACTGACGCATCCCCCGGAGCGGAGACCCCGTTCCCCCGGGCTGCGGAGGAGAACCTGACCAGGGACGAGGCCGCGTCCCGCTCTGCGCACCTGACGGTGGACGCCTATGAGGTCGACGTGGACCTCTCGGGCGCCGCCGCCGAGGGCGCCTCGACCTATCCCGTCTCCACCCGGATCCTGTTCCGCAGCGCCTCGCCCGGGGCAGAGACGTTCCTCGACTATCTGGGCGCCGCGGTGGAGGAGGTCATCCTCAACGGCGCTCGCCTGGACCCGGCGGACCATGTGGGCTCCGCACGGATCCGACTCCCCGAGCTGGCGGCCGAGAACGTGGTGGAGATCCGGTCCTCCTCCCGCTACTCCCGCTCCGGGGAGGGCCTGCACCGCTTCGTGGACCCCTCCGACGGGCAGGTCTACCTGTACACGCAGTACGAGCCCGCCGACTCCCGGCGCGTGTTCCCCGTGTTCGAGCAGCCGGACCTGAAGGCCACGTTCCGCTTCTCCCTGATCGGCCCCCAGAGCTGGGAGCTGCGGTCCAACGGCGCGGAGGTCTCCCGGGAGTCGGTCTCCGGCACCGCCGCAGGGCTCGACGGTGAAGGCCTGGTCCGCGTCAGCTTCGCCGAGACGCGACGGATGTCCAGCTACATCACCGCGCTGCTCGCCGGACCGTACCACCGCGTGGACGGCTCCTGGGCGGGCGGGGTGGAGGGAGAGTCCCCGATCGAGGTCCCGCTGGCGGTGCTCTGTCGAGCCTCCCTGGCCGAACACCTCGACTCCGAGGAGCTCCTCGAACTGACCCGCTCAGGCTTGGACTTCTTCCACGCCGAGTTCGCCTTCACCTACCCGTGGGGCAAATACGACCAGGTCTTCGTCCCCGAGTACAACCTCGGCGCCATGGAGAACCCGGGCCTGGTCACATTCACCGAGAAGTACGTCTTCGACACCGACGCCACCGACGCCCAGCGCGAGACCCGAGCCAACACGCTGATGCACGAAATGGCTCACATGTGGTTCGGCGACCTCGTCACCATGCGCTGGTGGGACGACCTGTGGCTCAAGGAGTCCTTCGCCGACTACATGGGGTCACTGGCGGTGGACGAGGCCACCGACTGGACCACCTCCTGGATCTCCTTCGCCAACGGCCGGAAGGCCTGGGCGTATGTGCAGGACCAGCTGCCCACCACGCATCCGATCGTCGCAGACATCACCGACCTGGAGGCGGCCGACCAGAACTTCGACGGCATCACCTACGCCAAGGGCGCTTCGGTGCTCAAGCAGCTCGCGGCCTTCGTCGGCCGCGAGGCCTTCCGCGAGGCTGCCCGTCGGTACTTCGTCCGGCATGCCTTCGGCAACGCGAGCCTGGACGACTTCCTGTCGGTGCTCGGCGAGGTCTCCGGCCGCGACATGACCAGCTGGGCCGCGGCCTGGCTGCAGACCGCCGGCGTGCCGGAGCTCGCCGCATCGGTGGACGACGCCGGCCGCGTCGTGGTCGAGGAGCGCGGCACTGATCCCGCCACGGGTGGACCGATCAGCCGTCCGCACGTCGTGGAGGTCGGCGTCCACGTGCTCGACGAGACCACCGGGACCCTGCGGCGCACCGGATCAGAACGCATCGCCCTCGAGGGCCCCCGCGTGCTCCAGGAGCTGACCCTCCCCGCTGCGGGTGCTCCGCGGCTGCTGCTGCCCAACGAGGAGGACCTCACCTACGCCAAGCTCAGCCTGGATCCGGAATCCGTGGCGGCAGTCCTGACCCACCCCGTCGAGGACCCGCTCGCGCGTGCCACCGTGTGGGCCGCCCTGTGGTCCATGGTCCGCGACGGCGAGCTGCCCGCGGCCCGGTTCCTGGAAGCGGTGATGACTCTGGGCCTGCAGATCGAAGAGGTCGTCGTCGTCCAGGCGCTGCTGCGGCAGAGCGACCGTGCCCTGGAGGCCTTCACGCCGGCGGAGGAGCGGGAGCGGCTGCAGGAGCAGTTCGCCGCCCGCCTGGCCGAGTTCATCGCCGAGTGCCACGGCGGTGACCGCCAGCGCGCAGCGGCCCGCACCCTGGCCACGATCTCGCGTCGCACGCCCGCACAGCTGGACCTGCTGGCGGCGCTGCTCGACGGCGAGGCCGCCTCCCTGGGGATCACCGGCCTGGCGCTGGACGAGGAGCTGCGTTGGGCGTTCCTGCAGGCGCTCACCACCCACGGACGGGTGGAGCGCAACGCCCTCGACGCCGAACTGGCCGGCCGCACCACGGCGCGCGGACGGATCGCCCACCGGCTCGCACTGGCGGCCCGCCCTCGCCCCGCGGTGAAGAAGGAGGCCTTCGCCCAGGCGATCTCCGGCCGGGACGACGACGGCGAGGAACTGTCCAACGATCACCTCACCGCCACGGTGGAGGGCTTCCGCTGCGGTCCGGCCGAGCTCGTGGACGCCTATGAGGAGGACTACTTCGCCGCCGTCGTCGACGTGTGGGAGCGGATGAGCCAGGGTCAGGCCACGCGTGTGGTCGCCGGGCTGTTCCCCGGCACTCAGGACCTGACGGCCGGAGAGAAGCCTCAGGAGCACCCGACGGCCCGCCGCACGGCCGACTGGCTCGCCGCCCATCAGGACGCTCCGGCGGCGCTGCGGCGGTTGCTCATCGAGGAGCAGGACCATCTGCTGCGCAGTCTGCGCGCCCAGCAGTCGGCGCGGCGGTAGACCGGGCTCAGCAGAACCGGGCTGGGCTGGGCGGGACTGGGCAGAACCGGGCTGGGAGGACCCTGGGCTGACCAGTCCTCGGCTGATCAGTCCTCGCCCCTGCGGCCCGCAGAAGATCGTCTCTCCGTGAGAGATCGCCCCCTGATTCGGCGACGATCTCTCACGGAGAGACGATCCGCACCCCGCTCAGGTGCGGGTGATGAGATCCTCGGTGGCGGCCTCGCGAGCGGCCACCCGCTTCTCCCGGCGCTTGTCATTGAGCAGACACAGCACGATCGCGACCCCGAAGAGGACCACGAGCGGACCGGCGATGAAGAACATGGTGATCGCATCGCCGCCGGGGGCCGCCATGGCCGAGATCAGCGCGATGAACATCAGGGTCCCCCGCCAGCTCTTGAGGACCCGACGCCCGGTGATCAGCCCCATCATGTTCACTCCCACCAGGATCACCGGGATGACCATCGCGACCCCGAAGGCCAGGAAGAGGTGCAGCACGAAGGTGAAATAGACGTCCGGAGCGATGATGTTCGACGTGCCCTCGGGGTTCAGGGTGAAGAAGAATCGGATGGCCTGCGGCAGGACCACGTAGGCCAGGCCGATGCCGATCACGAACAGCGGCACCGAGGCGGCGATGAACCCCAGGGCGTAGCGCTTCTCCTTCTTCTGCAGCCCGGGCATGATGAAGGCCCACAGCTGGTAGAGCCACACCGGCGAGGAGATCACGATCCCGACGAACAGCGAGATGCGGATCATCAGGTCCAGCGGCTGGCCGACCGTGTTGAAGGCGATCTCGGTGCTGCGGTCCACATCGTCGAAACCGATGACCGGCGCGCTCAGCAGCGCGAAGATCGTGTCATAGAGGAAGAACCCCGCGACGGCACCGACCACGATCCCCAGGCAGGCCTTGATGAGCCGATTGCGGAGTTCGCGCAGATGCTCCTTCAGGGGCATCTTCCCCTCAGGGTCTCTGCGGCGTCTCGACTTCCTGCGACGTCGTGGCGATGAGGTGCGGGGAGCGTCGTCGTGCGTCCCTGCCATCGGTCCTCAGGCGTGGTCGCGGCGGTGCTGTGAGCTGCCGCGCGGGGTGTCGGTGGGGTCCACCACACGGCCCTCCACCGCGGGACGCTCGGCGTCGCCGGTCTCGGGGTCCTTGGAGTCAGACTCGTCCTGCATCGTGCGGACCTCGGATTTGAAGATCCTCATCGACTGACCCACGGACTTGGCCAGCTGTGGAAGCTTCGGCGCACCGAACAGCAGGATGATGAGCAGGGCGATGATGGCGATCTGCCAACCGGTGATGTTCATGGAGTGCGTCCTTTCGTCTGGCCCCCAGGATACTCCACCGAGCTGGACACACCGTCGCCCAGGGCCGCCAGCCCCCGTTCGGCTCGACGCACGACCTCCCCGGCAAGCTCCTCCGGCTGCAGCACGGTGACGTCGCCCCCGGAGCGCAGCGCCAGATCGACGGCGATGGACCCGCTGCGCAGGGCGACCTCCACCGTCCGCGCGCCGTCCTCTCCCCAGACCTCCCGCACGGGCGCCCAGGCATCAGCGTCGGCCGCCGCCGAGGGGGCGAAGCGCAGGATCACGAGCTCGTCATCGCGACGACGAGGGACCTCCGGGCGGCGCGCAGGCTCGGTCGCGAGCGCGCGGGCCTGATCGCTCAGCGGCGTGTCCGGCATCGGCGTCAGGTCCAGCACCCGGCCGAGCAGGAAGTTCCGCTCCCCCTCCACCGACCGGCACCAGGCCCGCAGGTAGGTGCGGGCGCCGTCGTGCAGCAGCGTCACGGGGTCCACGACGCGACGGGTCCGGCGGTTCTGGACATCTTCGTAGAGGAGTTCGACGGCGTGCTCGCCGTCGAGGGCCTCGCGCAGAACGGCCTCGTGGCCGAACTCGTCGGCGCTCTGCCAGGCCACACTCAGCTCGGCGGCAGTGGCGTCGAGCTCAGCCGGAACGATCGCACGGATCCTGTCGCGCAGGCGCGCGGCGGCCTGCCGGACCGGCTCGGTGTCCGGATCCTGGGAGGCGATGAGACCCTCCAGGGCGATCAGCACCGAGAGCGCCTGCGGTGCGGTCAGCCGCAGCGGACGCCCCAGCGTGTCCTGAAGCCGCGGGCCCGGCAGGGCGATGCGGATGACCGGGTCCTCTGCCAGCAGCTGCTTCTCGAACACGCGACGCGTCAGCGGAAGCTCTGGGTCGATGTCGATGTAGTGCCCGAACTGCGCGGAATCGAAGGCGGCCGACTGCTGCAGGGAGAGAAGATCCCGGTGCAGCTGACGAGGCGTGATGCTGTAGCGCTCCAGCAGATCGCTGGCCCGTGCACCGCCGGTGGCGTGCAGGTAGGCGGCCATCGACATGACCCGGGCGATCTTCGCTCCGGCGTCGTTGGTCGTCGAGGTCCGCGGCGCCCTCAGCTCCTCCGCCGGAACCGGGCTGTCCCGATGCGCCCGGCGCACAGCTTCCAGGTGACGCCGGACCAGCGCCGTGAGTCGCTCCCCGGAGAGCACCCGGACCCGCGGCAGCGCGACGGCGATCTTCCCCAGGAAGCTGTCGTGGAGCGTGGTCTCGACCGTAAGTCGGACAGCTTCGTCGTGGGACGCCTCAGAAGACACAGGATCGTGACGCGCATGCGGCAGGAAGGTGGCCGCGACGTCGGCGTCGGCCTCCAGCTCCACCGTCTCCGTCCCGTGGGCCGGGCCGAGGGTCTCGAGCTGCTCGCGGGTCACCTGCGGGGGGTCGATGCGGCCGTCGGCGATCTGCTCCAGGACGGTCCTGATGGAATCGTCCGGCGCCGTGAGCCGGGTGATGTCGCCACGGATGCGGTCCAATCGGTAGACACGGACGGCGTCGCGGTCAAGATCGTGGCCCACCAGATACCAGCCGCCGCGGGAGCCTACGCCCAACGGCACCGTGCGGCGCTGTTGGGCGCGATGCCGGCCTCGCGGACTGTAGGTGAACGCCACTGCCGCAGTCGTCAGGGAGTCGGCGAGGGTCCCGAGGTGGTCGAGCACGTGGTCGTCGGCCAGACCCAGTCTCACCGATGCCGGAGGCGGCAGAGCGCCGGGCACCTGGGCGGCCTCCGGATCGGCAGTCGAAGCGGCCGCGGCACGGTCGCCCGCCGGCTCCGAGGCCTGCAGGGCCGTCAGCGCGCCGGCGGCCTGCCGTATGGCCGCCTGTGCCCGGGTCCCGCTCCACAGCAGCTCGGCGTGCCGCAGGGCGATGACCTCGTCTGCCGGAATCCGCAACGGGGGCAGCCCGTGGGCCTCCGGATCGATGACGTAGCGGAAGTCGTGGTCACCGCCGTGGCCGTCCCGCCCCTCGTCCTCGGAACCCAGGGACGTGATGTCGATGCCGAGCCGCCGCAGCGTCCGCTTGTCCCGGTTGAACTGCTGCTCGAAGGCCTCCCGGGAGGTCTCGCCCTCGGGACGGTAGTGCTCGACCCGCTCCCGGATCTCTGCCTTGGAGAGGCCCACGGGGGCGGCGTCGATCAGCGTCGCCGCCAGCGAGAGCGCGCGGCTGACGCCGGTGTCGGCGAAGGCGTCCTGTCGCTCCGCCTCAGGAGCATGCGGCGTCGTCCCGTAGACGAAGCCCCCCTGCCCCTCGGCGCCGATCCGGTCCGGCCCGCCTCGGCTGCGGTGGCGATACCCGACCACGGCGGATCAGCCGGCTCGACGGACGCGGACCAGGTCGACCACGAAGATCAGGGTCTCGTTCGGCCCGATGGCCGCACCGGCGCCACGCTCGCCGTATGCCAGGTGCGGCGGGATCTCCAGACGCCGCCGAGCGCCCTCCTTCATCCCGATCAGCCCCTGGTCCCAGCCTGCGATGACCTGTCCGACGCCGGCCGTGAAGTCCAACGGCTGGCCACGGTTCCAGGAGGCGTCGAACTCCTCGCCGGTGGACCAGGACACCCCCACGTAGTGGCACGACACCTGGTCGCCCGGCTCGACGGCGCGGCCGCCGCCGGGGATGAGCTCCTCGACGACGAGCTCCTCAGGCGGAGTGTCTCCGGGGAAGTCGATCTCCGGGCGTGTGCGGTCGTAGGTGCGCTGACCGAAAGACATAGGTGCTGTTTCCTCTCCGACAGGGATCTTCTGCATCCAGCCTATCGGAGACCGCACAGCAGAGACGGCACACGCCCCGGGGCCGGACCATCAGGTCGGGCCCCGGGGCGTGGGATCGTCAGGGTCGGGTCCTCACGGAGCGCCCGTCACGCGCCGGCGGCCGCGGGGCCCCTCTCACTCGTCGTCGTCGCCGGCATCGTCCTCAGCGTCGTCCTCAGCCTCATCCTCAGCGTCGCCCTCAGCATCGGCGTCGTCGGCTCCGCTCTCCGCGGCGCCCTGCTCCTCGAGCATCTCCTGGAGCTCCTCAAGCTCCTCCTCGCTGAGCTCCGGCTGCTCGGGCATCTCCTGCTGCGTCTGCTCCGGCATGGGTGCGGCCTCGATGACGTCGACGACGAAGATCAGGGTCTCGTCCTGGAGCTCGTGGCCCTCGGACTCCCCGTAGCCCTCCTCCGGCGGGATGACCAGCAGCACGCGGTCACCGACATGCTTGCCTTCCAGACCCTCGGCCCATCCGGCGACCAGGTTGTCCAGCGGGAAGCTCGCGGGCGGTGCCGGCGGGGTCTCCTCCCCCTCGGCCTCGTCCTCGGAGTCGTCGGCGTCATCGGCCTCATCGTCCTCATCGGCCTCATCGGCCTCATCGTCCTCCGCGGCCCCGGCGGTCACACCGGGCCAGGCCGAGTCGAAGACCTCGCCGTCGGACCACTTCCACCCGGTGTAGCGGACCACGACCTGGTCGGTGGCGCCGATCTCTTCGCCGTCGCCGGCGATCAGCACCTCGCTCGCGGTCTCCTCGGGGGCGTCCTCGTCGTCGCCGGGCGCCTCGGCGAGCTCGGGAGCCTCGCCCTCCACAGACGTGATCTCCGGGAGGTCGCCGCTCTGCTCCTGCTCCTCACCGGTGGCATAGGCGGGAACCTGATCATCGATGCGCAGGATGATCAACGAGTCGACGCCGCCCGTCTCCGGCGTTCCCGGCTCGTAGAGGGCCAGATCGGAGCCGACGGTCGCGCCCGTCTCCATGAGCGAATCGTAGATGAACTCGCTCTGCTGCTCGATCATCGGCAGGAACAGCAAGGAGGGCAGATCCTCGCTGAAGTTCTCCTGCTGGACGGCACCGCTCGAGGGGTCCACCGTCGCCGAGGAGACGTGCAGGATCTGTTCCGGATCCAGTTCCTCGCCATCGCCCTGGGAGAGGATCACCGAGGACTCCTCGTCCGCCTCGACCGGGTTGCTGATCAGCACCTCCGGGACGCCTTCATCCGTGAAATGCAGGTCGATCCCCGACAGCGCTGAGGTGTCGCCGAGGCCGTCGCCGGAGCAGGCGGCCAGCAGCAGCACGGCAGGGGCGGCCAGGGCGGCGTGATGCTTCTTTCGCACGAAGGGTGTCCTCCAGTGTTGATCGGGGCAGACGGTGGTCCCGCCAGTGTTCTCGCCAGGGTGAACTGTACAGGTTCCCGCTGGACGGCCGCGTGCCGTTCCTCCGTGTCGAGCCCGTGCGCCGATCACACCAGCGGGGGCTCGGGCGGTGCCGCGGGCTGTGTCCGCACGTAGCGCTCGCTGAGCGCCAGCGGCACCGACTGAGCCTCCCGCTCGGCGGGGTTCAGCTCGAGCAGCTCGCCGCCGAGGCGAGCCAGCAGCGTCTCGATCCGAGGGTCCTCGGTCACGAAGGGATCCTTGACCATGACCGCCTCCAAGGGGCGGTCCACCAGCTTGTGGTGGACCCAGTCCACGGTGTGGCCGACGCCGTGGGCACGAGCCGCTGAGAGGAAGCGCCCCCGGACGACGGCACGCGTCGTCGCGGGCGGGTCGGTGATCGCCCGACGCAGGCGGGCGTCGTCGAGCAGCCTCTCGGCGCGGCCCCGTCGGACCAGCAGGTGGAACAGGCCCCGTTCCGGGTGGATGTCATGGTAGGCGAAGTCGATCTGATCCAGCCGGGGCGCCCCGAGGTCGAGCCCTGAGCGGGCGGCGACCTCGTCGATCAGCCGCTTCTTGATGGCCCAGTCGATCTCCCGGTCGATGAGCGAGTGATCGCCGGTGGCGACCGCCTCCACGGCTCTGCCCCAGAGGTCGAGGACCTGCTCGACCCTGTCGTGGTGGGCTCCGTGCCGGGCGACGAAGCGGCGCGCCTTCTCGAGCAGAGCGGCCTGCACGTCCACAGCCGTCACGCGCTTGCCCTCGCGGGTGCGCACCGTCGCGCGCCCGGAGAGGTCGTGGCTGATGTGGCGGATCGCGCTGATCGGGTTCTCCAGCTCGTGGTCTCCCAGCGGCTGGCCGGCCTCGATCATGCGCAGGACGAGGTCTGTCGCACCGAAACGCACCAGCTGGGTGGTCTCCGACATGTTCGAGTCGCCCACGATCACATGCAGCCGCCGATGCACCGACGCATCGGCATGCGGCTCGTCCCGGGTGTTGATGATCGGACGGGACCGGGTGGTGGCCGAGGAGATGCCCTCCCACATGTGGTCGGCACGCTGCGAGAAGGCGTAGTGCGCCGGTGCGTCCTCCGTCGCGGGGACGATGCGCCCGGCACCGGCGATGATCTGGCGGGTCACCAGGAAGGGCAGCAGCACGGTGGACAGTCGCCGGAAATGCGTGGTCCGAGGGATCAGGTAGTTCTCGTGCGAGCCGTAGGAATTGCCCTGCGAGTCGATGTTGTTCTTCAGCAGGTAGACCGATCCGGGAAGCCCGTCGGCGCCCATCGCCGCCTCGGCCCGCTGGCCGAGGTCATGCATGATCAGCTCCCCCGCCCGGTCCGAGGCGATGAGGTCGAGCAGGTCATCACATTCGGCGGTGGCGTACTCCGGATGGGATCCGACGTCGAGGTAGAGCCGGGACCCGTTCGGAATGAAGACGTTCGAGCTGCGCCCCCAGTCGATCACCGGACGGAACAGGTACCGGGCGGCCTCGTCCGGCGCCAGTCCGCGACGTCCCTGGCCGTGGTGCGCCAGGCCGAACTCGGTCTCCACGCCGAAGACGCGACGCTCCATGCTGCTACTGACCGCCCTTCTGGACGAATCCCTTCACGAACTCCTCGGCGTTGCTCTCCAGCACCGAGTCGATCTCGTCGAGCAGGCTGTCGAGCTCTTCCACCCGTGCCTGAGACTGGGCGTTTCCGCCGGCAGGGGCCGGCGCTCCACCGTCCCCGGGGGCTCCCGGGGTGTCCTGCTCGGTCTGGCCGGGACGGCGCTGCGGCTGAGTGGCCATGATGTCTCCCTTCCTCGTCCCCGGACCCGGCGCCGAGCACCAGGGGTCCGGGACCTTCTCCGCACGGCGGGGCGCCGTGCGACGGACTGACTTCCGAGTCTACGACTGCCGGCGGCTTCTGCGTGTCCCGCCGGGCCTGACGGGGCGTTCAGGACTCCAACAGACGGCGCAGCCCGGCCACCAGGTCCTCAGGGGCTTCGGCGGCATACAGGACAGGCTCCGCGTCGGCACGGGAGCCGCGGGTCGGCTCCGCCATCGTCAGACGCGTGACGCGTCCCAGCGGATCGGGACGCAGCAGGATCTGGTCCCAGCTGGCGCCGACCACGTGGTCGGCATGCTGGGACACGAGCTGGCCGCGCAGCCAGGCCCGGGTCTCCTCGGGCGGGTGCGCCGCCGCCCAGGCGACCTGATCGTCGGTGAACAGCCGCCGCATCCGCCCGGCCCGGGCCAGCTTGTGGTAGAGCCCGCGCTCCGGCCGGAGGTCGGCGTACTGCAGGTCGATGAGCTTCAGCTGCGGGGCATCCCAGTCCAGCCGGTCCCGCCGACGGTAGGACTCCATGAGGGTCAGCTTGGCCACCCAGTCCACGCGGTCCGCGGCCAGGGTGAGGTCGTTCTCGAGGTCCTCCAGCAGAGTCTCCCAGGCCTCGAGCACCTCCGCGGTCTCGGTGTCCGGGGCGGTGTGGGCCGACTTCGGTCCGGACTTCTCGGCCGCCCGGGAGGCCGCGGCCCGCAGGTAGAGCCGCTGGATCTGCAGGGCGGTCATCTCGCCCCGATTGGTGCGCACCGTGGTGGTGAGGCTCGGGTCATGCGAAACGGCCTTCAGCGCATCGACCGGGTCGTGCAGGCGCAGCTGGGGAGCCCGACCGGACTCGATCAGGTCCAGGACCAGCGCCGTGGTGCCCACGCGGAGCCAGGCCGAGTACTCACTCATGTTCGCGTCGCCGATGATCACGTGCAGGCGCCGATGCCGGTCGGCGTCGGCGTGCGGCTCATCCCGGGTGTTGATGATGGGGCGCCGCACCGTGGTCTCCAGACCCACCTGCTCTTCGAAGAAGTCGGCCCGCTGAGAGATCTGGAAGCCGCTGCGAGAGGCTCGCTGACCGATGCCCACGCGACCGGCTCCACAGATGATCTGCCGGGTCACGAAGAACGGGATCAGCCCGGCGACCAGCTGATCGAAAGGCACCTCCCGGGGAACCAGGTAGTTCTCGTGGGCGCCGTAGGACACGGATTTGCCGTCGGTGTTGTTCTTGTAGAGCAGCAGCTCCGGGCTGCCATCCTCGCGAGCGAGCCGCTCCACGGCCCGCCGGACGATCACGTCCCCGGCGACGTCATAGAGCACCGCGCGCTTGGCGCCGATCGTCTCCGGCGCGGAGTACTCGGGGTGGGCGTGGTCCACGTACAGCCGCGCCCCGTTGGTCAGCACCAGGTTCATCAGCAGCTGCGGCTGCCCCTCCCGGAGCTCGAAGAAGTCGCCGCGCCAGTGCGCCGATCCCGGCGCATGGAACTCCGAGTCCCCACTGTCCTCCTGTCCTTCCGAGAGGTCTGCGGGACTCGCCGTCGAGGCGGTCCTCGGCGTGGCCCGCACCGGGACGTCGGCCGGGGAGGGGTCTCCCCCGCTGACCCCCTCGAGGGCCTCGCCGGTGTCGGTCAGCTGGCTCGGATGCGCCGCCGAACGGGGCAGCACCCAGCCGCGGGCGTCCACCAGGGGGGACTCCGAACGGTAGTCCCACTCCGTGCCGGCCACCGCGCCGCCGTCCTCCGTGACCGCCGCCGCATAGGCGTTGACCAGCTCGATGGACAAGGCCACGTGGCTCGCCCGGGGGTTGTTCGGGGCGTGGATCCCGTACTCGGTCTCCATGCCGATCAGACGCCGTACGCTCATCGGGCTCCTCCGGCCAGTCGTTCGACCCGCACCACCGGGGACGGGGCGGCGCCGAGCACCCGCGCCCATTCCTGGGGGTCCGCGGTGTTCACCAGGTCCTCCTGGTCACGCAGCTCGGCCTCGGCCGCTGCCAACAGCTGCTCCTCCGAGAGCCCCTTGGCCTCCACACTGCGGTCAGCGGCGAGGAACTGCTTGATGGCGGACTTCTTGGCCCGGTCGACGATGTTGCTCAGCACCGCTCCCGAGATGAAGTCCGCGGCGGTGAAGTCCGTGGTGGCGCCGTCCGCGTGCACCAGGCGGAGACGCGCCGCCGAGTCCTGCGGATAGAGCCGGTCGACGACGGCGTCGACCATCGCCTCCACGGCCTCGGCATGCCCGCCCTTCTCCGCGACATAGTCGGCCCGCAGCGGCAGCCGACCGCCCAGATGGATCCCCAGGATCTCCCGGGCGCCGGCGGCGCCGGGACGGCGGACTCGGATCTTCACGTCCAGGCGCCCGGGGCGCAGGATCGCCGGATCGATCATATCCTCCCTGTTGGAGGCGCCGATGACGATGACGTTGTCCAGGGACTCGACGCCGTCGATCTCCGCCAGAAGCTGCGGGACGATCGTGGTCTCCACGTCCGAGGAGACGCCGGTGCCGCGCGTGCGGAACAGCGCCTCCATCTCATCGAAGAACACCACCACCGGGTGTCCCGCCGAAGCCCGCTCCCGCGCCCGAGAGAAGATCACCCGGATATGACGTTCCGTCTCGCCGACGTACTTGTTCAGCAGCTCGGGCCCCTTGATGTTGAGGAAGAAGCTGCGGGCCGACGTCGTCCCGGGGGCCCCCGCGCCGTCTGGCGCTTCGACGCCCTGCAGCGAGGAGGCCACGGCCTTGGCGATCATGGTCTTCCCGCAGCCCGGAGGGCCATAGAGCAGGATGCCCTTAGGCGCGCTGAGCCCGTGCTCGCGGTAGAGGTCCGCGTGCAGGAACGGCAGCTCGACGGCGTCGCGGATCTGCTCGATCTGCTCGGAGAGACCACCGATGTCCGCATAGGAGACGTCCGGCGTCTCCTCCAGCACGACGTCTTCGACCTCGGAGAGCGGCACCACCTCGGTCGCGGTGCCGGTGCGCAGGTCCACCGTGACGGCGTCGCCGACCCGCACCGGAGTCTCGTGGTCACCGGCGAGGCGCACCAGACGCTCATCTTCGCCCCGGATGAAGACCACCAGACGACCGTCCGGCAGCACCTCCTTGACCCGAGCGAGCTCCCCGGTGTCCTCGGCCGGCAGCACCGCCACCACGGTGAGGTGCTCGTTGAGCAGCACCTCAAGCCCGGGCCGCAGCTGCTCGGGGTCGAGCAGCGGGGACACGCTGACCCGCATCTTCCGGCCGCCGTGCAGGATGTCCGCCCCGGGTCCGGTGGCCGCGTCGATCTCCCGTCCCTCGACCAGCTCATGGGCCGGCCGGTAGCCGATCACGGTGCCGAAGGTGAAGGGTGCCTGGCCGTCGGCGTGCAGCGCGGTGCGCAGCTCGTCCATCTGGTTCCGCGTGGTCTCCAGCAGTCGAGCCATCCGCTGGTTCGTGCTCCCGGCGGTCTGCAGCTGCTGCTCCAGCTGGCGGCTGCGCTGGCGCAGCGAGTCGAGCTGCCGGTGGGCGCGCTCCAGGCGCTCCTGCAGCTGCTCGGCCGTGGCCTCTGCCGGCGAGGACTCTCCAGTGGGCGGTCCCTGTGCGGCGTCTGGGCTCATGTCTCCTCCTGCTCCACGGCCCCGCCCCGGGGCCCGCGGCCGGTCTCGGCTGTGTCCGCTGTGTCCTGGGCGGCGTCCTGCACAGTGTCCTGCACAGTGTCCTGCACAGTGTCCTGCACAGTGTCCTGTGACGGCTCCTGGGACGGTGCTGGGTCGTCGGCGCCGCGCGCGGCCTCTGCGAGCTTCTGTGAGTGGGCGGCGGCTTTGCGGGCCTTGCGCCCAGTGACGGTGCGCCGTTTGAGCGTCTCCTCGTCCCAGGCGGCGTCCTCCGGGAGCCAGGCCTGCATGTCCTCCGTGGTGACCTCGGACTGCTTCTCCCGCTTCTTCAGCTGCAGCGGCGTCTGGTCGTCGGCCAGTCTGCGGGCCGAGAGCAGGAATCCGGTGTGAGCCACCATGCGATGGTCCGGGCGCACCGCCAGACCGTCGAGATGCCAGGTGCGCAGCATCGTCTCGTGGGCCTCCGGCTCGGTGAAGGCCCCGGAGGCGCGGATCGCCTCAGCGAGCCGAGACAGCTGGGTGACGGTGGCGACGTAGCTGACCCACACGCCGCCCGGAGCGAGCACATGCCGCACCGCGTCGAGGCACTCCCACGGGGCCAGCATGTCCAGGACCACCCGATCCGCCGCTCCGGCGCTCTCCTGGTGGGGCACCTGCTCCTGCATGTCGCCCACCAGGACCTTCCAGCCGGGATGCGGCTGGCCGAAGAACGCCTCCACGTTGCCGCGGGCGATCTCGGCGAAGTCCTCACGACGCTCATAGGAGTGCACCGTGCCGTGATCTCCGACGGCGCGCAGCAGGGAGAGGGAGAGCGCACCCGAGCCCACCCCGGCCTCGATGACGTGCGCTCCGGGGAAGACGTCAGCCACCTGGACGATCTGGGCCGAGTCCTTGGGGTAGACGACGGTGGCGCCGCGCGGCATCGACAGCACGAAGTCGTTCAGCAGCGGGCGGAGCACCTGGTACTCGTGGCCGGCGTCGTTGGCCACCACGATGCCCTCGGGCTGACCGATCATCGTGTCATGGCGCAGCACCCCCTGGTGGGTGTGCCACTCACCTCCGCGCTGCAGGGTGATGGTGCTGGGCTTCCCCTTCCGGTCGGTGAGCTGCACGCGCTGGCCCGGCCGCAGCGGGCCTTTGCGCATGTGCACGCCGATCGGAGCGCCCTGCTCGTCCGCGGGGCCTGTCGGTGCCGACTCGGGGTTGGTGCTCACGGATCTCACTCTCGTCGTGGGGGTCTGGTGGCGCGACGACGGACCGGTGCCGGCGCCGACGCATTCGTCATCTCGAGCCTATCGCTCCCCGGGGCCCTGAGGCCCGCCGGCCCCGCCTCCGCCGTCGTCGTGCCGCTGACGCGTCAGCCGAGCTCGGGCCGTCCGGACCGCATCCCCAGCACCCTGCCAGAGGAAGAAGCACACCATCGTCGCCACGACGACCAGCACGAGGCTGATCCGCGGCGAACCCGTGGCGGCCAGGACCAGGACCGTCGCGGCGAGGGCGACGACGACGGCGCGGCCCGCCCAGCCGGCCGCCAGCATCCCGCGGTCCTGACTCCCCGTGGCCCGCCAGACTGCGGACTCCACGAGGCGCCCGCCGTCGAGGGGATGCCCCGGCAGCAGGTTGAACAGCCCCACCAGGAAGTTGACGAGCACGGTGACCGAGGCGAGCATGCCGAGCACCCCGACCGGCTCCAGGGCTTCGATCAGCGCCCAGCCCACGGCAGCGATCAGCAGATTCGCCGCCGGCCCGGCGAGAGAGACGGCCAACGACTTCCCGGGAGTCGCCTCCCGGGTGAGGAACTGGGTGTGACCGCCCCAGAGGTTCAGCTCGATCTCGGTGGACGGCCAGCCGAAGGCACGGGCGGTGAGCGCATGGGCCAGCTCATGGGCGAGCACCGAGAGCAGCAGCAGCACCGCATAGGCGGCCGCGACCAGGTGGGCCCACACCCCCAGCTCGGGGAAGATGCGGGCCACCTGGGGTCCGAACAGGATCACGATGACCCCGCCGATGAGGAACCAGGAGTACTGCAGCCGCACGGGCGTGCCGGCCACGCGGGCGACCGTGATCCCGCCCCGTCCCGTTCGAGGTCTCATGGTCGGGCCAGCGAGCCGATGGCCGAGCCGGGAGCCACCGAGATCAGCTGGTCCAACCCATCGGCGTCGAGGCCGCGGAGAGTGGGCAGAGTGTGCCAACGTCCCGACTCGGGCAGCGGACTCATATGCGGCACCGCCAGGGTCACGATCCCGGAGTCCGCGGCGGCGGCCGTGCCGGGCACCGAGTCCTCCACCGCCAGGCAGCGTCCGCGCTCCAGAGGCTCCGGATGGTCGGCCGCCATCCGCTCGAACGCCACATGGTAGGCCTCCGGGTCAGGCTTGCCACGGCTGACCATGTCTCCCGAGACGATGAACTCGAGCCTCCCCTCCGGCAGGGCGGCGACGACCTCACGGGCGAGCGGCCCTTCGCTCATGGTCACCAGGGCGCAGCGCACTCCCGCGGAATGGAGGTCCTCCAACAGCTCGCGGGCGCCGGGACGCCACGGCATCTGCTCTCGGACCCTCTCCACCACCTGTCCGATGAGATGGTCGATGATCTGACGGACCGACAGGTCCACTCCGGCACGCTGCAGCACGGCGGCACTGTGCGTCAGAGCCTGGCCCACCAGCGAGTGGGCCTGTTCGTCGCTCCAGGAGCCGCCGTGGGCCGCGACGAGCTCATACTCGGAGGCGATCCAGTAGGGCTCCGTGTCGACGAGGGTGCCGTCCATGTCCCAGAACACGGCCTGGAGCCGTCGGGACGCGCCGGGAGAGGTCTCAGAATGCATGCTTCCATCGTAGGCGTGATGACGCGCGGCACGCCGTCGCGGACGTCACACGCCCACGTCAGCACTTCCCTCCCCCCAGGGCCGGAGCTAGTGTGAGAGCTGTGGATCAGCAGAACCAGCCCGAGGACGCACCCGAGCAGACCGAGGCCCGCGCCGCCCGGTTCGCCCGGCATCTCCGCGAGTCCACCGACGTGGCAGACGAGCGGCCCACCGTGATGGTGCTGGCCTTCGAGGGTTGGAACGACGCCGGCGGGGCCGCCTCCTCGGCCGTGCGTTCCATCACCACGGCCGCCGACGGAGAGCTGGTCGAGCGCATCGACGACGAGGACTACTACGACTACCAGTTCACCCGCCCGCGGGTCCGTCGGACCGGGTCGCACCGGGAGATCGTCTGGCCCGCGACGAAGATCTACCGGGCCCGCCCGCAGACCTGTGAACTGGACCTGCTGCTGGTCAACGGCGTGGAGCCGAGCTTCCGCTGGCAGGCCTTCACCGCCGACATCCTGACCAAGGCCGCCGAGCACGACGTCGCCGCGATCGTGCTGGTGGGCGCGCTGCTGGCGGACGTGCCGCACACCCGGCCCATCCCTGCCGCACTGTCCAGTGAGGACCCCGCTCTGCAGGACGCCCTGGATGTGGACGAGCCGACCTATGAGGGGCCCACCGGGATCGTCGGAGTCCTGGCACACACGGCGAACCAGGCCGGCATCCCCGCGGTCTCGCTGTGGGCGGCCGTGCCGCACTATGTGGGTCAGGCGCCCTCCCCGAAGGCCCAGCTGGCCCTGATGCGGCAGCTCGAAGACCTGCTCGGGCTGACCCTGGACGTCGAGGAGGTCTCCGAGGACGCCGAGGCGTGGGAGCGCGGTGTGGACGAGCTGGCTCAGGAGGACACCGACATCGCCGAGTATGTGCAGCGGCTGGAGGAGGCCACCGACACCCCCAATCTGCCGGAGGCCAGCGGCGAGGCGATCGCGCGCGAGTTCGAACGGTATCTGCGCCGTCGCCGGCCGCCCGAGCCCGGCGACTCCTGACGCCGGCCCGTCGGGCCGGCTCCCGCGTCAGCCGAGTCGGATGCCCAGCATCGACTCGACGACGGCGCGCACCCGGTCCTGCCCGGTGCCGCCGGCGATGTGCCCGGCAGCCCACTGGTCGAGCTGGTCGAGCGCGGCAGGGCCGTTGAGGTTCAGCGACAGTGCCGCATGCAGGGCATACTGCAGGTCTTCTGCGGTGTCCGCCGGACCCTCATGCACGGCGGGAGCACGGCGCAGCGCCTCCTCCCAGCGGGTGAGCCGGGCACGGGCCTGCTCGAGGTGCTCCTCGGTCCAGCTCCAATCATGGCGCCAGTGCTGGCCCAGCAGCGCGATGCGGATCAGCCGCGGATCCACCCCCTGCTCCCGGAGCTTCGAGACGAGCACCAGGTTCCCGCGCGACTTGGACATCTTCTCGCCGTCCAGGCCCACCATGCCGGTGTGCACATAGGTCTCGGCCAGGGGGACGCCGTCGGCCGCCGTGGCATGGGCCGCGGAGAACTCGTGGTGCGGGAAGCGCAGGTCCGACCCTCCTCCCTGGACCGTGAACGGGGCCGGGAGATGACGCCGCGCGATCACCGAGCACTCGATGTGCCAGCCGGGACGACCGTCGCCGAGCGAACCACCCTCCCACCACGGCTCGTCCCGCCGGCGGGCACGCCACAGCAGCGGATCCAGAGGATCGCGCTTCCCGGCCCGCTGCGGATCCCCGCCGCGCGTCGGGAAGAGCTGCTCCATGGTGGCGCGGTCATAGGCGCCGATGCTGCCGAGGCGCCAGTCGGTGCGAGCCTCCGCCGCGGCGATGTCGAAGTAGACGTCCTCGCCATGGTCCACTCCGGCAGGCAGCTCCTCGGCCGGGACGACGACGGGGTACCCCACGCCGAGGGCCACCAGCGACTCCACGTCGGCGACGACGTCGGGAATGGACTCCACGGCGCCCAGGTAGACGTCCGGGGCGACGACGTCGAGGGCCTCCATGTCGGTGCGGAAGAGCTCGGTCTGCTCCTCGGCCAGCGTCTGCCAGTCCACGCCGGTGTCCCGGGCTCGCTCCAGCAGCGGGTCGTCGATGTCGGTGACGTTCTGCACGTACCGCACGTCCAGTCCGCAGGCCCGCCAATAGCGGACCAGCAGGTCGAACTGGACGTAGGTGTTCGCATGTCCCAGATGTGTGGCGTCGTACGGGGTGATCCCGCAGACGTAGAGCGACCCGATCCCGTCCCGCGCGACGACGTCGACGGCGGCGCCACCGGCGGTGTCGTGCAGCTGCAGGGCCTCCGGCAGCGGTGGGAGGGTCGGCACGGCCGGGGAGGTCCAGGGTTTCACGCGGCGGGGTCCTTTCTGCACGGGCAGTCCGGTCAGTGGACAACGTCGGCTCTGGCCAGGGTATTTCCGCCCTGGGCATGCCGACGATCACGGGTCAGGCGTGGATGATGCCCAGGCCCAGCAGCACGAAGACGATCAGCCCCACGATGATGCGGTAGTTGACGAACAGCGTGTACGAGTTCGTGGACACGTAGCGCAGGAACCACCCGATGATCACATAGGCCACGAAGAACCCGACCACGGTGGAGACCATCGTCTGCGCCATCGAGTACGGGCCCTGCTGCTCGCCGAGGGACCCGACGAGCTTGTACAGCCCCGAGCCGAAGACCGCGGGCACGGCCAGCAGGAAGGAGTAGCGGGCGGCGGCCTCACGGGTGTAGCCCATGAGCAGCCCGGCGGTGATCGTACCGCCTGAGCGGGACACGCCCGGAATCAGCGCCAGCGCCTGCGCGAAGCCGAAGAGCACACCGTCGCGGATGGAGAGCTCAGCCAGCGGTTTGCGCTGTCGGCCGTAGGCGTCCGCCACAGCCAGCAGCACGCCGAAGACGATCAGCATGGTGGCGACCAGCCACAGCGTGCGGAAGGTGGTGTCGATCAGCTCTTCGAAGAGCAGCCCGAGCACCACGATCGGGATGGTGCCCACGATGATGAGCCACCCCATCCGGACGTCGGGGTCGCGGTGGGAGAGCCGTCCGGCCAGCGCGGCGAACCACGCCCGCAGGATGCGCACGATGTCGCGCCAGAAGTACACGAGCACCGCGGTCTCGGTGCCGAGCTGAGTGATCGCGGTGAAAGCCGCCCCGGGATCGGCCGCACCGGGGAGGAACTCCCCCACGATGCGCAGATGTGCCGACGAGGACACCGGGAGGAACTCGGTGAGGCCCTGGACCAGCCCCAGGATGATCGCTTCTATCCACTGCACAGGCTGAGCTTAGATCATCCTGGGCGTCCTGCCTGACCACGACGTCGGGTGAGATCCCCCACGGCCCCGCGCGAACCGCCTCGGGACGTGCCCCCGGTCGGGCTACTGCCGAGGCTCGTCGTCGGGTCCGCCCTCGTCGTCGAAGTCGTCGTCCTCATCGTCGTCATCGTCGTCGAGCGACTCCTCGAGGTCATCGTCCTCGTCGTCCTCGTCCAGAACGTCGTCGGAGTCATCGTCCTCGTCATAGAGGTCCAGGGGCGTGACCTCCCCGGTGGCCGCGAAGAGGGCGTCCTCATAGGCCTCGAAGGCGTCGGCCACCCCGTAGAAGGCCGACTCCACCGCCGGGTCCTCCTCGCCGCGGCGGTTGAGTGAAGCAGAGAGATGCTCTTCGAGAGCGTTCGTCAGCGTGCTCAGTGCGACGCGGGGGTCCATGTTCATAGCCCACACGGTACCAACGCCCGAGGGTTTCGGTAAGACCTCTCGGAGAGATTCGGGACATGATCGGCACACCCTTGACGACACGGATGTGACCAGGTGCTAAGGTGCACTCAATCGCAGAGGCGATGCCGCGCTGACATCGCCTTCAGTCGCACATCAGAGAGCGAGCGTGATCGGCCGGAATGTCTCAGCAGTTCTCCGCGATCCCGTCCCCCGCAGCCGCCCGCTACACCACCGACAACGCCTCTGGCCCGAACTGGGAGTACCTGGTGATCACCTGCCAGCCCCGGGAGTCTCTGAAGGAGGTCCGGCGGCGCCTGGCGGACCACGCCGAGTACGGCAAGTGGGAGCTGCGGCGCAGCCGCATCTACACCGGCGGCGTCCGGAAGTACTGGCTGCGGCGCCGCATCATGAAGGTCCGGGCCACACTCTGAGGCCGCGGCGCGGACACCGGCGGGTCAGCCGTCGAGGGGCCCCAGCAACGACGTCGCCAGCGTCCGATGCGCGGACTCGTCGTCCGACGGATGGTGCACCCCCGCCAGCACGTCACGATACAGCCGACTCAGCTCGCTCCCCCGGCGATACTGGCCTCCGCCGCTGACGTGGAGCGCGGCGTCCACCGCCGCTCGAGCCGTACGGGTCGCCGTGGTGCGCAGAGCCACCAGCCGCGGGAACCACAGGTCACCATGCTCGACCCTGTCCTCGATCTCGCGGGAGAGCTGACGCAGCTGAGCGTCCAACCCCAGCTGCTGCAGCTGGGCCTCGGCCAGCCGGTATCGGATGTCCGGGTCCTGGCTCAGCGACTCCCCCGTAATGCGGCTCCTCCGGTCCTCCGCCAGTCGGGCGGCCAGCTGCAGAGCACGGTCCCCCAGCCCTGTGTACACCGCCGAGAGCAGCCCCAGGAAGGACGAGAAGATCGCGAACACCAGCGGATCCCGGTTCGGCCCCTCGGGAAGACGCCGCACGATCCTGTGTGCGGGCACCCGGGCACCTTCCAGGACCGTGGTCTGGGACTGCGTGGCCCGCATGCCGAGGGTGTCCCAGTCGTCCAGGCTCCGCCAGCCCGGCGCCTCCCGCTCAAGGAAGCCGAAGATCAACGGCGCATCACCGCCCTCGACGTCTCTGCCGAACAGCCCCAGGCGAGTCCACACGGGCGCCAGCGTGGTGAAGATCTTCGTGCCGGTGAAGCTCACTGCGCCGTCCTGGACCACCCGGGCCTCGGTCGCTGAGTCGAAGAGCACCGCGTCGTTGCCCGGTTCCGAGATCCCGAAGGCGAAGATCTCCCCTGCTGCCGACTCCCGGAGCACCGGGTGGAACTCCTCATGGCCGCTCGCGGTCATCTGCCGGGCCACGGCGACCCAGACATGATGCATGTTGACCGCGAGCGCTGTGGCCGGCGCATGCGCGGCCAGCAGCCGTTGAGCGGCGACCAGCGTGGGCAGGTCCCAGCCGAGGCCCCCGTCGGCTTCGGGCACCAGAGCGCGGAGGTATCCGACGTCCATGAGCTCCGCGAGGTCTTCGTGGCAGAACTCGTTGCGCTCGTCGTAGCCGGCGGCGCGCTCGTGGATCCGTGCCAGCAGCTCGGGGGTCAGGACGGCCGCGACGCGGTCACGCACGGCGGCGTCGGGGTGGGTGGCCATCGTCATGTCCTGTGCCCTCACTGCGCGGCGAGGAACCGGTGCAGGACCCGGACGCCGAAGATCAGCGAGTCCACCGGCACCCGTTCATCGACTCCGTGGAACATGCCGGTGAAGTCGAGCTCGGCCGGCAGCTGCAGCGGCGCGAAGCCGTAGCCGGCGATGCCCAGTGCCGAGAGATGCTTGTTGTCGGTGCCGCCGCCCAGCATGTAGGGCAGCACGACGCCGTCGGGGTCCTCGGCGCGCAGGGAGGCGACCATGTCCTCCACCAGCGCCCCGGAGAACGGGACCTCCAGGGAGGGCCCGCCCTTCTGCAGCTCGAACCGCACCTTCTCTCCGGCCAGCTCGTGCAGCGTCGCCGCGACCTTCTCGTCCTGCTCGGGCAGGGTCCTGGCGTCCACGAGGGCCTCGGCCGTCCCAGGCACGACGTTGTGCTTGTAGCCGGCGTCGAGGGCTGTGGGGTTGGAGGTGTTCTGGAGCGTGGCGGCGATGAACTTGGCCGTGCTGCCGGTGGCCTCCAGCAGCGCCGAGGGGTCCTCCTCGTCGAAGGGGATGCCGGTGAGCTCGGAGAGCTGCTCCATCAGCGCCCGGGTCGTCTTGGTGTACTCGATCGGCCATTCGTGGGCGCCGATGCGGGCCACCGCCTCCCCCAGGGTGACCACGGGGTTGTCGTGCTGGACGGCCGAGCCGTGTCCGGCGGTGCCGGAGGCGATCATCTTCGTCCAGTGCAGGCCCTTCTCTCCGGTCTGGATGAGGTAGGCCCGGGTGCCGGCGATCTCGGTGGAGAACCCGCCGACCTCGCTGATCGCCTCGGTGGCGCCGGCGAAGATCTCCGGGTGGTTCTCCACCAGCCATCCGGCTCCGTAGGTGCCGTTGTCCTCTTCGTCGGCGAAGAAGGCGAAGATGATGTCCCGCACGGGCCGGTGGCCCTCGCGGTGCATGCGGAGCATGGCGGCCAGGATCATGGCGTCCATGTCCTTCATGTCGACCGCGCCGCGGCCCCAGATCATGCCGTCGACGACCTCGGCGGCGAAGGGGTCCACCTGCCAGTCCTCCGCCTGGGCGGGGACGACGTCGAGGTGGCCGTGGACGACGAGGGCCCCGGCCTCAGGGTCGGTCCCGGCCAGTCGCGCCACCACGGAGGCCCGACCCGGCGCCGACTCGAGGATCTGCGGCTCGAGTCCTGCACGCCGCATGATCTCGGCGCAGTACTCGGCGGCCGCCCGCTCCCCGTTGGAGCGGCCGTTGCCCCAGTTGGTCGTGTCGAGGCGGATCAGGTCCCGGCAGAAGTCGACGACGTCCTGCTCAGCGAGGGCTGCGGGGTCGAGTGCGTCAGTCATGGCACCACCTTATCGCCCGCGTCGTCGTGCGTCCGGCAGAAGGTATGGTGCTGTCATCCCGATGGTCGGCTCGTGAGGTGGAGATCTCCGGTGGTGGTGTTCGACGTCCTGGGGCCCGTGCAGGTGCGTCGGCCCGACGGCCCCTCCTGGACGCCGACCGGCCTGCAGGGGCTGCTCCTGGGGCTGCTGCTCGTCCACGCCGGCCGGCCGGTGTCCGTGGACGAGATCATCGATGCGCTGTGGGGCGGACTCACCGACTCCCGAACCACCCACCGCCTGCAGACCCATGTGCACCGCCTGCGGCGCGCGCTGGGCCCAGGCGTCGCCATCACGGCGGAAGGCGGAAGCTATTGCCTTGCGGCGCAGGGCTGCGACCTGGACTCGGACCGTTTCCGTCGGCTCATGCGGGAGGCCCACCAGGTGATGGCCTCAGATCCGGCCCGTGCCGTGGACCTGCTGCGCACCTCCCTGGACCTGTGGACGGGACGCCCCTACCAGGGGCTGGACCATCCGCTGCTGACCGGGGAGGCGGAGCGCCTGGAGGAGCTGCGGCTCTGCGCTCTGGAGGATCTGCACCACACGGAGATCGTGCGCGGGCGCACCGACGCGGTGACGGCGGAGCTCCCGGCGCTGCTGCGGGAGCATCCGCTGCGGGAACGCCTCTATGAGATCCAGATGCTCGGGCAGGCGCTGACGGGCCGCCGCGCCGATGCGCTGGCCACCTACCGGAAGGCCCGGCGCACCCTGGCCGAGGAGCTCGGCGTGGAGCCCGGCGTCCGCCTGCGCCGCCTGGAACAGGATGTGCTCGACGGCCGGGACCTCAGCGGCGTCGCCCCTGCGCCGCATCAGGCCGGAGAGGCTGTTTCCGGAGCCGCCGACGGCGTCGCCGACCCGCCCGAGGCGCACGTGCAGGTCCAGCAGGTCAGCAGGCCTTCGGAGCTGCCGGGTCCCCCGGCCCGGCTCTGCGGCAGGACGGACGAGTTGGCTCTGGTGGATCACGCCGTCCGTTCACGGGCAGGGGTCATCGCCTTCACCGGCGTCGGCGGAGTCGGGAAGACGACCCTGGCCCTGCACTGGGCGCACACAGCAGTGAACGCCTTCCCTGACGGTCAGCTCTACGCCGCACTGGGCGGCTTCGGCCCGGACGCTCCGCTGCCCCCGGAACGCGTGCTCGGCGGGTTTCTCCGTGCGTTGGGCCTGGACTCCAGGGAGCTGCCCGAGTCGACGGCAGAACGGGCCGCCATGTTCAGGTCCAGGGTCGCGGGACGTCGGATGCTGATCCTGCTCGACGACGCGGCGACGGCAGATCAGGTCCGTCCCCTGCTCCCCGGCACGGACCACTGTCAGGTGGTGATCACCAGCAGAGATGCGTTGTCCGGACTCGCCGTCACCGACGGCGCTCTCCGCGTGCCCGTGAGGCCCCTGCCGACGGCCGAGTCGCGGCATCTCCTCACCGAGGAGCTCGGCGGCGACGCGGCCGCCCTCTCACCGGACACCTTGACGGAGGTCGCCGAGGCGTGCGGCGGCATCCCACTGGCCGTGCGGCTCGCCGCTGACCTCGTCCGTGATCAGGCAGCAGACCGGCTGCAGGACCTCCTCGCGGAACTGCGCGCGCCCGACGGCCGCCTGGGCGCACTCTCCCGCCGTTCCGGCAGCGGGTCATTGCGGGAGGTCCTCGCCCGGTCGGTCCACCGGCTCGACGACGATGCGCACCTGGTGCTGCGCCGTCTGGGCGATCTGCCGGGGCACAGCCATGACCTGCGGAGCGTCCGCGTCGTCACGGGGTTGGAACGGCGAGCCGCCGCCCGTGCGGTGGACTCGCTGGTGCGCGCACATCTGGTCGACAGGCTGCCACCGCGGCGGCTGATGCTCCACGACCTGGTCCGCGACTATGCCCGCGAACTCGCAGCAGTCCAGGACGGGGGCCGACCCCTCGGCGAGGCGTTCGCCGCGTACTGCGAGCAGCAGCTCAGGACCGCCCGGTCAGCGCAGGCGATGGTCACTCCGGTCGATCATCAGGATCCCCGCACGGTGGCTCCGCTCTTCGACGATCGCGCCTCGGCTGCGCGCTGGCTGGACTGCACCCTCGAGACGCTGCTGGCCACCGCCGAACGTGCGGCCGCGCACGGCCCCCTGGACTTCGCGCCGCAGCTCTCCGCCCTGCTGCGTCGTCACCTGGACGAGCATCATCGTCACGATGAGATGGAACGCCTGCACCGGGCCGCGCTGCGCGCCGCCCAGGCCCAGGGGAGCCCCTCCGGGGAGGATACGGCCCAGCACAACCTGGGCATCCTGGCGCTGCGCCGCGGGCGGCCATCCGTGGCGCGGGAGCACCTGCGGGCCTCCCTGGAGATCGCCGAGCGGATCGAGGACGACGAGAGGTCCGCAGCCTCCCGAAACTTCCTCGCCGGCGCCTATGCCGCAGAGCGCGACCTGGGGAAGGCGGTGCATCATCTCCAGGAGTCCATCGGCATCTACCGCCGGCTGAAGCTCCCGACGGTGATCCACCCGCTGACGAACCTGGCCACCATGCGCCGGTGGACCGGGAGATCCCATCTGGCGATGCCCCTCCTCCAGGAGGCATTGGCCCTCGCCGAGCAGGCCGAGCCCGCCGACCGACCCCGGTACCGTCTGGGCCCCCAGAACGAGATGACCGCGGTGCAGGTGGCACGGCGCGATCCCCAGGGCGCACTGCACGCCGCCGAGGAGGCGCTGGAGCTGTCCCAGCGGCTCGGCAGGTGGCCCAAGGCCTCTGCCACGTTGGCCTGGCGCGGGACCGCCCTGTGGCAGCAGGGCCGGACCGAGGAAGCGGTGCGGCAGATCCGCGACGCACTCGATCTCGCCGAGGCCCACCAGGTGTCTCTGGGCCTCGCCACCGCTCACAACGGTCTGGCGGAGGTGTTCCGTGACCTGGGCCGACTCACCGCGTCCGAGGAGCACCACCGGGCCGCCCTGGAACACGCCGGCGTCGCCTGGGAGGAGGAGCTGCGGGCCCACCGCGGGCTGTCCGAGACGTGCCGTCTCACCGGCCGGGTCACCGAGGCCGAGGCGCACCTCGCAGCGGGACTACGGATCTGCGAGGCAGTGGACCACCAGGACACCGCGGACCTGCGCCGGATGCTCTCCGCCGGCTGAGCGGGGGTCGGGGGACGCGCCGCGCGAGGTCGAGGCATGCGTCCAGGGATTCCCACGACGGCCGGGACGTGACGCCGGTCGACCTGCTGATCGCTGGTGCCGCGGCGTCTGACCAGCTCCCTGTGAGGGTTATAGGCCAAAATGTGTGTACAGCGCGGCCGGGGATCGTTGATATAGCGGGGATGTAGGGGCCTGCACATGCTTTGAAAGCATGTGGGGTGACTCCTCCCTCGAATCAGCCGGTCTGTGGTGTATGCGGCACCAAGCTGGTCAAGAACGGCAAGACCAGCGCTGGGCGGACGCGGTGGCGGTGCAA